>JAHCAY010000001.1:0-300493 GCA_019634575.1 Candidatus Didemnitutus sp. | reverse complement strand
CGCCTCGTCGGTGTCACGCCCGTGCACGGCCGCCTTTTCGACAGCCACGATCAATCCGGCGCTCCGCGCGTGGCCGTGGTCAACGAATCCTTCGCCCACCGCTTTTGGCCGGGACAGGACGCCATCGGCCGTCGCTTCAAAAACGGCCAGACCGACGACAACTGGGTGCAAGTCGTCGGCGTCGTGCCCGATCTGAAGATGCAGGGACTTTTCCTGCCCGAAGGCCAGAACGGCGAAGGCTTTTACCTCGTGCAGGACCAGATGGGTTGGGGCTGGCTCAACCTCTTCGTCCGCACCAAGGGCGACCCGGTCCAGGTGATCGCTCCGCTGCGCCGCGCCATCATCGCGCTCGACCCCGATCAGCCCGTGCACTCGCTCTCCACGCTGCAAGAGCGCACGCGGCGCGCGCTGCACGGCTTCAGCGTCGCGGGCGTCATGTCCGCCACGTTTGCGCTCGTGACGCTCTTCCTCGGCTCCATCGGCGTCTATGGCGTCACCTCGCTCGCCGTCAGCCGGCGCACGCGAGAGTTCGGCGTCCGCATGGCACTCGGCTCCACCGTCGGCGAAATTCTCCGTCTCGTGCTCTGGCAAGGTGGCCGGCAGATCACGCTCGGACTCGCCATCGGGTTGGTGGGCGGTCTCCTGCTCACGCGCCCGGTCGGCAGTATTTTCGGTGCCGGCGCGATGAACAATCCCCTCATCTACCTCGCCGTCGCGTTGCTGACGTCGGCCGTCGGTCTTTTCGCCCTCTGGATTCCCGCCCGGCGCGCCGCTCGGATCGATCCGATGGAGGCGCTGCGCACGGAGTAGCGAGGCGCGCGCGTTGCTCGGATTTCTACCGCCCCACCGCTTCGGCCGTCGGTCGCCGGTGGTGCGTGCACCTTTCCCAAATTTCTGTGCACCGAACGCGCTCGCCGATTGCCGGACGGCGTTGCGCACAACTATCTTCGCCGCTCGCTCGATGAAATCGCTGCTGTTGCGACTCCCTCCGGGCCTTGCCCTCATGTTCACCCTCGCGTCCGGCGCCGCGCCGGATTTCGGCCCATCGGTGCTGATCTTCGGCCCCGGTGATCGCGACATCCAGGCGCGCCTCGACGCCGTCTACGCACAGCAGGAGCGCAGCGAGTTCGGCCCCGGCCGCTTCGCGCTGCTCTTCCGCCCCGGCGAATACCACGCCGACGTGCGCGTCGGCTACTACATGCACGTGGCTGGATTGGGGCGCTCGCCCGACGACGTGCATATCACCGGTGCGGTCCGCTCGAAAGCGAGCTGGATGAAAGGCAACAACGCCACGATCAATTTTTGGCGCGTCGCGGAGAATCTCAGCGTCACTCCCACCGTCGAAGGCAAGGTCAACGTCTGGGCCGTCTCGCAGGGCACTTCCTTCCGGCGCATGCATGTGCGCGGCGACGTCCACCTCTGGGACGGCGGTTGGGCCAGCGGCGGCTTCATGGCCGATTGCCGCATCGACGGCACGGTGAACTCCGGCACCCAGCAACAGTGGCTCTCGCGCAACGATACGTGGGGACGCTGGATCGGCTCCAGTTGGAACATGGTCTTCGTCGGTGTCGACCGTGCGCCCGACGGACGCTGGCCCGATCCCGCCTACACCGTGGTCGATCGCACGCCGGTGAGTCGTGAGAAGCCGTATCTCTTCACTGATGAACACGGCGACTTTTTCGTGTTCGTGCCCGACTACGCGCGCGAGTCGCAAGGCACCACTTGGAGCACGGGCCGGCCGACGCCCGGTCGCGCGATTCCGTTGAGTGAGTTCTACATCGCGCGTCCCGAGCGCGACACCGCGGCCACACTCAACGCCGCGCTCACCGCCGGAAAACATCTCCTGTTTACGCCCGGCAACTACTCGCTCACAGCTCCGCTCGAAGTCCAGCGGCCGGAAACGATCGTGTTCGGCCTCGGCTTTCCAACGCTCATCTCGACGACCGGCCAACCGGTGCTGCGCCTCGCCGACGCCGACGGCATCGTCGCCTGCGGCCTGCTCCTGGAAGCGGGCGAACACGAATCTCCACTCCTGCTGGAAGTCGGCCCCAGCGGCAGCAACGCGACGCACGCTGAACGCCCAATCGCGCTCCACGACATCTTCGCCCGCGCCGGATCGAGCGTCGCCGGACGCACACGCTGCTTCGTCGAAGTGAACAGCGCGCACACGCTTCTCGATAATCTCTGGCTCTGGCGCGCCGACCATGGTCCCGGCGCCGGCTGGGAGAAGAACCGCAACGCATTCGGCCTCGTCGTCAACGGACGCGACGTCACGGCCTACGGGCTCTTCGTCGAACACACCCAAGATTACCAGACGCGGTGGAACGCCGACGGCGGACGCGTTTATCTCTATCAGTCGGAGCTGCCCTACGACCCGCCGAATCAAGCCGCCTGGATGAACGGCAAGACACGCGGTTTCGCCTCCTACAAAGTCGCCGACAACGTCCGCACTCACGAAGCCTGGGGCCTCGGCGTCTATTCGGTATTCCACCACACGCCCGTGATCCTCGACAACGCCGTCGAAGCGCCCGCGGCGCCGGGCGTAAAGTTTCACCACCTCATCACGCTGCGCCTCAACCGGCAGCCGGGCAGCGGCATCGCGCACGTCATCAACGGCGTCGGCGCCCCGGTCATCGACGCCAAGATGGCGCGCGTCGACGAGCACTGAGCCACACCCGGTCCAGGTAGGCGGCGCGCTCGCGCGCGCCTGTCCGAAAAAGCCTTGCCGCGCCAGCAGGCGCGGCTGCAACGTCGTCCCTTATGTCGAAACCCACCTGCCCAGCCTGCACGCTCGAAGACGTCCTTGAGCATCCCGACAAGTGGGAATGCGCCACCTGCGGTCACGAATGGCCCAAGGAAGAGGCACCCGAAGCCGCGCGAGTCGTGAAGGACGCGCACGGCAACGTCCTCGTCGAGGGCGACACGATCATCACGATCAAGGACCTCAAGCTCGGCGGCGCGCAGGTGCTCAAGGCCGGCTCCAAGGCGAAGAACATCCGCCTCGTCGACGGCGACCACGAGATCGATTGCAAGATCGACGGCATCGCCCTCGCACTGAAGGCGTGTTTCGTGAAGAAAGCCTGACGCGCGGCTCAGCCGATGTCGGTCACGGGCGCCGGTCGCGTCGGCACAGGAATCAACTCGAGGTAGACGTGCGTCGCGCCGCCTTGCGCGATCGCGTCGATCCCCGTCGCCACCTCGGTCAACGCGCACGGCCGGGCCTCGCTCTCGCTCGGGCCCATCTTGCACGCGAAATCCCACCCGCGGAAACCCTCCTGCGGCGGACGCTGCCGGGCGCGACGCAGAAACTTGTTCACCTCGTGGCGGATCTTGTCACGCACGCGGGCGTCGTCGCGACCGGCTTGCTGGAGCGGGAAAGTCTTCTTCATCGCGCCAGCGTTGCGACCGGAGCTCGCGATACAACGCGAATCCTGCTCCGGCCAAAGTGCACTTGAGCCGCGTCGCGCGACGCGTTGAATGCCGCCCGCCATGGCTCGCTCTCCCGTCATCGTCTACGCCTACGCCAAATGCAGCACCTGCCGCGACGCCACCCGCTGGCTGCGCGAGCGCGGCGTGGAATTCGTCGAGCGCCCGATCTACGAGCAGCCGCCGACGCCCGCGGAACTGCGCGCGATGTTGCGGCATCAGGACGGCCAGCTGCGGCGGCTCTTCAACACCTCGGGCATCCAATACCGCGAGCGCGGTCTCGCCGCGAAGCTCCCCACGATGTCCGAGGCCGATGCCCTCGCGCTGCTCGGCTCCGATGGCCGGCTGGTGAAACGCCCGTTCGTGCTCGGCACCGACGTCGGCCTGCTCGGTTTCGATGCGCAGGCGTGGGCCGCGGCGTTCCCGCGTTCATGACGCCTCGCCGGCGTCCCAACCGGTGAGGACGACCAGCGCGGCAAGAATGAGGGCGGTGAAAAGCATGACGGTCTGAATTCTCGACGGACGAGAGTGTCGGCTTCGGACACAGCCGCTGACTTTGACTGGCAGGCCTTGATGACCAGTGCGGATGCTTCGCGCGGACCGACTATTCCGGCCGAACCTGAGCGCGCAAAAACTCGACCACCGCCGGAGCGGCTGCCGCAGGCAACTGGTGTCCGCCGTCGTGAATGAAAGTCGCGGTGAAGTTGCGGCTCGCCGACGCGTAGCGCGTGACGAATCCGTCCGCGCGCACGCCGTCGCCGGTGCAGGCGTTCAGTTCGCGCAGATGTGCGATCATGCGCTCCTGCCACGCGAACTTCACGAGTTCGTCGTTCCGGCCGGCGAGGTGCAGCACCGGCGCGGGAGTCAGACGGCGAGCGAATCGGCCCGCCACGGCGGACGAGGGCGCGAAGGCCGCGAACACATCGCGTCGCATCGCCCACAGCAAATACGTGAATCCCCCGCCATTCGAATGGCCGGTGGCGTAGATGCGGCGCACATCGACCGCGTAGTCGTGACGCAACGTCGCCAACACTGCGTCGAAAAAAGCCAAATCGCGGTCGCCCTGATCACCCGGCCCCGCCTGCCAGCCGTTCAGCTTTCCGTCGCGGTCGGTCAACTGACCGGGCGTCGGCAAGCCTTGCAGGCACACGACCATCGCTTCGGGCCACAGATGCGGAATCGGCATCGCGCGCGCGATTTGCGCGGCGTTGCCGCCGTGCCCGTGGAAGAGGAAGACCACCGGCGCGCCGTCAGGCGCAGCTTTCTCCGGCAACCAAATCTGTGCTTCGCGATTCACCCCCGCGACCTCCCACGTGCGATGAACCGGCTCGCGCGCCAGGACGGGCGATACCGTCGCTAACGTCAGAGCGGCGAGAATGAGACCGGTGGGCCAGCGCATGTCGGGATGACGCGCGCTCGGCCGCGGCGGTTGCAGTCGCGCTCGGCTCCGCGCCTACTTTTTCAAGCCGGCGCAAAAGCGCGTGAGGCGCTCGACGCCCTTGCGCAGGATCTCATCGGACGTCGCGTAGCTCAGTCGCAGATAGCCTTCGGCGCCGAACGACGAGCCAGGGACCGCGGCGACCTTTTCCTGTTCGAGCAGCTTGGCGCAGAACTCGGAATCCTTGAGGCCGAAGCTCGAGATGTTCGGGAAAAGGTAGAACGCACCGCCGGCGAGCAGGCACGAGACGCCGGGGATCTTGTTCAGCTCCGCGTGCAGCCATTTGCGGCGGCGGTCGAAGGCGGACTTCATCTCCTTGATCGCGGCGTCGGCCTTGGCCTTTTCCTTCAACGCGGCGAGCGCGCCGTATTGGGCGAAGGTCGTGGCGTTGGAAGACATCTGGCTCTGGAGTTCGCCGCACGCTTTTGCGATGGGCGCGGGCGCGACGAGCGTGCCGAGACGCCAACCGGTCATCGAATAGGTCTTGGAGAAACCGGCGACCGTGATCGTGCGCTTCTCGACCTCGGCACCGAGCATGGCGAAGTTCACCGGCTCGTTACCGTCGTAGATCAGGTGCTCATACATCTCGTCCGCGAGCACGTAGAGATTGTGTCGCACGCAGACGTCGGCGAGCGCAGCGAGTTCAGCGCGGGTGTAGACGGCGCCGGTCGGATTCGAGGGCGAGTTGAGGATGAGCAGCTTCGTCTTTGGCGTGATGGCGGCCTCGAGGACAGCAGGCGTGAGTTTGAAACCAACCTTGTCGTCGCACACGACGAACTTCGGCGTCGCGCCGGCGAGCTTCACCATTTCCGGATAACTCACCCAATACGGTGCGGGGACGATGGCCTCGTCGCCCGGGTTGCAGGTGGCGAGGACCGCGAGGTAGCAGGAATACTTGCCGCCCGGCGAGACGACGACCTGCGCGGGCGTAATCTTGTAGCCGTATTCGACCGCGTAGCGTTCGGCGATGGCGGCTCGCAGCGGCTCGATGCCGGGCGTGGGCGCATACTTGGTCTTGCCGCTTTTCAGCGCGGCGATGGCGGCCTCCTTGATGAACTCCGGCGTGTCGAAATCCGGCTCGCCCGCGGCGAAGGAGCACACGTCCTCGCCCGCGGCGATCATGGCTTTCGCTTTCGCATCGATCGCGAGCGTCGGCGAAGGCGAGACATTGCGGGCCCAGACGGAGAGCGGAGGCGGTTGGCTCATAATCGGAGCCCGACTTAAGGGCGCGCCGTTGGCCAACGCAAGTCACGCGTCGGCAACTTCGGTCATAGGTGAAGGCGCTTAACGCGAACGCGCCTTCTTCGTTCGCGGCGTGGTCTTCCGGGGAGTCTTGGGCGTGCGTTTCGCCGCGCGCTTCGGTGGCTGAGAGTTCTTGCGGGCAGTCTCGGCGGCGGGACGCGTGGAGGCGGGACGCGATTTCGCGCGCGGCGAAGGTTCCGGCTCGTGCGGCACCGCACTCGGCATCTCGATCTCCAACTGGCCGGCGGCAGCTTGGTCGAGGTGCGGCAAATACGAATCGACGGCGAGGCGCACCAGTTGGCCGATGCTTGTCTGCTTCGCACGCGCGATGCGCTTCAGATCGCGACGCACCTCGATCGGCAGACGCACGCTCATGCTCACATGCGCCGGGCGCGGCACCGCGACGTCCTCGAAATCGAAGCACTCCAATGCCGCGCGGATGATTTCGCTGACCGATTTCGCCTTCCTCTCGCGCACGGACTCGTTCAAGCGATCGAGGAATTCGGCCTCGAGTTGGATGCCAGTCGGGACGTCCATGGGCTAGAATCGCTCGATCTTTCCGCCCGGAACTTCCATTGCCGGCCGCGCCAGCGTCTCTGGCGCGAACGCCTCGGGCGTCAACGGCAGGTCGAGCGCCACCGCGGCGACGGCGAACCGGGTCTTCGCCCGCGTCCGATGATTCCGCAGGTCGATCGACTTCACCAGCCACTGGTCGCCGACCTTCTTGAGGTCGAGCACCGTGACGGTCTTGAGCGGCTTGCCGTCCGTGTCGATCCACTCGGCCTGCGTCATCGCGGCAAACTGCGTATCGAGAAACACCCGGACCGCGGCAGGCGCCAGCGTATCGGCGGGCGCCACGAACGAAGCCGGCGGATAAAGCAGGAACGCGTGCGCCGGGCGGCCGCGCACGTTGGCCACGCCTTCGTAGACGAAATCGCTCCAGCGCATAAACGGCATCTGCAAGTCGAACAGCGTGAGATCGGTGCCTTGCACGGGTGCCAACCACTGTTCGACGGGCAACAGATGCGCGGTCGCGCTCTGTTCACCGGCGTTCCAGGCCCAGACTTCCGCCTGCGCGCCGCCGTGCAGGAGATAACGCTGCTCGTGGTTGCCGGCCTGACTCGAAGGATCGACGACAACGAGTCGCGTCAGCGGGCCGTCGGAGCCCGGCATCCCGAGCATCTCGCCACTCAGCGCGCGCTCGTCGCCTTGGCGCGGAATCACGGTCAGCTCGAACTTCAACCAGTAGCCGCCGCGAATGCCGACGTTGCGGAAGCCGGCGAGGATTTGCGCGCCCTCCGCTTGGTCGGGCTTGCCGATGAATTTCGGAGCCGGTCGCGCCGCCAGCGCAGCACCCGGAAGCACAAGGGCCGCCCCAACGAGGGCTGCAAAAAACAAAACCCGGCGAACCGGGTTTCGAAGAAACTTGTTACTTCTTGGGCTCACCGGGCGTCGTTGGCGCAGGCGTCGTGGCCGGCTGGGCGGCCGGAGCGGTGACGGTCGGAAGTTTCGCATCGGCGGCCGTCTGGTGCTTCGACTGGTAGATGTGCGCCAGATAGAGGCCGAAGCTGAGCACGAAGAAAAGAATCGCCGCGTTGATCGTGGCCTTGCTCAACACGTTACCGGTTTCGGCACCGAACGCGGACTCAGCGGCACCGCCGCCCATGGCCGCCACGCCGCCGTCCGATTTGGCCTTCTGCATCAGGACAACGAGGACCAGAAACAGCGACACGAGGATCAGAACCACCGTGAAAATATTGATGAGCAAGTTCATGAAAGGGCCGAACGAACGGATTCCGACCCGCTTTGTCAACCAAAGTTCTGACCGCTTCGCCCGCCGCGCCACTCGGGAACCGCCGGGCCGAGCGAACGTCTCAATTCCCCACCCTACTCCCATGAAAATCTCCACGCTTTCGCTCCGCGGCCTGCTGGCCGCCGCCGTTTGCAGCGCCACCCTGGTGGCCGTCGCTGCGGGCAAGGCCGATAAGACCGATCCCGCGGCCAAGCCCGCCGACCTTCAGCTCCAGATCAATGTCCCTCCGACATGGCGGCCCTTTCTCGACGACCGCATCGCGGACTCGCTGGCCGGGATCCTCACCGACACGTTCAAGCGCCGCGGCTTCACCGGTGTGATCGACTTCATCCCCGACGCCGAGCGCGCCCCCAAACCCGAGCTCCCGCTGCTCACGCTCAACCTGCTGACTTGGCGCATCGACCACGTGGGCAACGCCGAGTGCACCCTCTCCGCGGGGCTTTCCGCGTCCGGCGGAGAGAAACGCGATCTCGGCATCGTCACGCAGACGCAGATCACATGGATTCAGGAGCGGGGCCGCTACGGTCTTCGCGGCTTCGAGGTCGCCAATGCACTCGAGGACGCTGCGACCGCCGCCGTGCGCGACCTCTACAAGCGCGTGGACGAAACCGGTCTGGTGCAGGGTTTCCCGCCGCCTAAGCCCAAGAAATAGTCCGGCCACCGCACGGCGCGCGGCACCGGCGAGCCACATTATTCGACCGACGAGTCGGGCCTCCCCGACTCATCAGCGCGTCAGAGCGTGACGCCCATGCGTTCCAGCACGCGCGCGAGATCGTCGTTGCCGTGATACTCCACGATGATGCGCCCGTGCTTCGGCGCATGGCGCAGTGTGACGCGCGCACCGAGATGGCTGGTGAGTTTCTTCTGCACGTCGGCGAGCGCCGTCGTTTCCGCCGCCGGAGCGCTGCGCTTCTTTCCGGGGCCGGTCGCACTGCCGCGCCTTCCCTGCACGATCTCCTCGAGTGCGCGGACGCTGAGGCCGCTTTCGATGGCGCGCCGCGCCAGCACGAGGCGCTCGGGGCCGTTGTCCAAGCCGAGCAGGACTTTCGCGTGCCCCACGCTGAGCATCGCCTTGCCGAGATAGCTCTGGATTTCGGGCTCCAGCGCGAGCAGGCGGAGGGAGTTGGCTACCGTCGCGCGACCACGGCCGACGCGCTGTGCCGCGGCGTCCTGCGTGAGATCGAAATCGCGAATGAGACTGGCGTAACCATGCGCCTCCTCGATCGGGTTCAGGTCCGCGCGCTGCAAATTCTCGATCAGAGCGAGCGAGGCCGACGAGGCGTCGCTCGAGGTCATGACGCGAGCCGGAACGGTCTTCAGCTTCAGCTGCTGAAACGCGCGCCAACGACGTTCGCCGGCGATGAGCTGGAACTTCTCCCCGACCTGCCGGACCACGATGGGTTGGAGCAAGCCTTCGGCGCGGATGCTCTCGACGAGGTCGGCAAGCGCTGCGGGATCGAACTCCTTGCGGGGTTGATACGGGTTCGGCTCCACCTGCGCGACCGGGACTTCCCGGTAGCCGGGCAAGCCGTCGTGCACCGGAGCGGCAGGAGCGGCGGCAGGCGCGTGGCCCGCAGGGGCGGCGGCGGCTAGGAGAGCGGGTTTGGCCGGGGTGCCGCTCGCGATGAGCGCACCGAGGCCGCGACCGAGGCGGGAGGGGGGCGGTTTGGCCATGTTATTTGGCGAGAGGGATGAATAGCGTCTGGCCGACGCGGATCTTCGTCGGGTCGCTGACTTTGTTTGCGTTGATGATATCCTGGAGGCGTGCGCCGTTCTTCTGCGCGATCGAGGAGAGCGTGTCGCCGGTTTGCACCGTGTAGTTGACGCCTTGTTTCGGAAAATCCTCGGAGAAACTCGTCTGCACCGCCGGGCGCGCGGCTTGGTTCTTGGCGAGCGCCTCGAGCGCAGCGTTCGTTTGTTTTCCCAGGCGCTCGAGCTGCCCGGCGACTTGCGCGAGCACTTCGCGTTTCTGCTCCGCGAGGTCGCCTTGCACCGCGCGATTGAGCTCGGCGATCGCCTTGTTGAGTTGCTCGACGGTCGCGTAGCTCTGGTTCGCCCTGGACTGCAGCGTGGCGTTTTCGCGCGAGAGTTGCTCGATGGTCAGCGACAGTTCGCCGATGCGCTGCTTCAGCTCGCGGACATCCTCCCGCACACTCGCCAGCTCGAACGCCGCGTTATTGGCCGGCTGGGCCAGGACGGTGACGGTCGCGAGACTCCCGAGTAGAAACCACGTTCGCATATCGGCAGCTTGGAAAAAAGCCGGTCGAAAACAAGCGAAGACCCGTCAGCGCGGCGGACGCGGGAAAGGCTTCGCTCCGACCAACTCCGGCATCGGCTGCGACGGCAGCAGCGTGCCCGCCACGATGGGGAAGCCGCGGAGAAATTCGCCTGCTTCGAGCATTTTGCCGCCGGGTCGTTGCAGACGGAGCACGCGCAGCGCTCCGGCGCCCGTCGCGACCAGAAGCCCCTCGCGGTCGGCCCCGAGAACGCAACCGGGCTCGCCGGATTTGTAACCTAATAGGTTACAAACCTCCGCGGAACCGAACTTGATCGGCTGGCCGGCGATCTCGACGGTCGTCGCCGGCCAGGGAAAGAGTCCGTTGATGCGCGCGGCGAGGGCGGCGGCAGGGCGCGTGAAATCGAGCGCGCCGTCCGCCTTCTCGAGCTTGCGGCAAAACGTGGCGCCCGCGTGGTCCTGCTCGCGAAACTCCTGCGTGCCGGCGGCGAGCTTGGGCAGCGCGCGCGCGATGAGCGGGACGCAGGCGGCGGCCAGCTTCGTTTCGACGCTGAGGGCAGTGTCGCGCGGCCCGATCTCGACGCGTTCCACATCGGCCACCGGGCCGGCGTCGAGCGCGGCGACGATGCGCATGAGCGTGACGCCGGTCGTGCTCTCGCCGCTGGCGACGGCGGTCTGGATCGGCGAGGCGCCGCGGTATTTCGGCAGCAGCGAGGTGTGGAAATTCAGCGTGCCGAGACGCGGCGCGTTGATGAACGCGTCGCGCAGGATGTGGCCGTAGGCCATGACGAGCGCGAGGTCCGCGTTGCAGCTCGCGAGCGTGGCAAGTTCGGCTTCGCGCAATCTCTCCGGCTGGTGGACGGGGATGCCGCGTTCGTGGGCCCAGAGCTTGATCGCGTTGGGCTGCACCTTTTGACCGCGGCCGACCGGCCGGTCGGGCTGCGTGAAGACCGCGACGATGTGCGCGCCGCTCCCCTCGCCTGCCAGCCAGTTCAGCATCGGCAAGGCGATCGCGTCCGAGCCCATGAAGACAATTTTCAGCATCTGAGGGATCCGCGGAGGGCCCGCGTCCTCGCGGGCCGATTTTCAGAGACTGGCCTAATTTCCGCTCGTGGCCCGCGGAGACGCAGGCCCTCCGAGAGGCTCAATGCTAATTCGGCGTAGTGTGGTGCCTCAGTCATCCAACACGATCGGCTCGCCCGCGAAATCCGTGTCGATGTCCTCGTCAGCCGCGGCGGCTTCGTTGCGCTTTTGGCCGCGCCGCGAGAGGCGCTCGTCGATCGAGATCTTCTTCTTGCCCACGAGATCGAAGTGGATCGGGCAACCGTCGAGGTGGAACTCCTCGACGAGTCCGCCTTCGAGGTAGCGGCGATAGCTTTCGGTGAGCTTCTCCTCACGGTTGCAGAAAATCTTGATACGAAACGGACGGTTGCCGGTCTGCGTGGCGTAGTAGGCGCGGAAGCGCTGGCCACCGACCGCGGGCGGCGGAGTGCGGTCGGTGAGCTCGACGATGGCGGCGTTGAGTTTCGCGGTCGGAATCTTGCGGCCGAGGCGTTCGTCGAGGGCGCGCGCGGACTTGAGCATGCGCTCGATATCGTGGCCGGTCAGGGCGGAGACGAACATCACGGGCGCGCCGGGGGTGAAGAACAGGCGGTCGTAGAGCGCCTTCTCGAACTTTTCGCGGAAATCGCGCTCGTTGTCGTATTTTTTCAGGTCGCCGCGGCGGATGGCGGCGAAGACGAGATCCCACTTGTTGACGATGACGACGATCGGGCGTCCGGCGCTGACGATCTCGCCGGCGATGGCCTTGTCCTGCTGCGTCACGCCTTCCATCGCGTCGAGCACCATGAAAACGACGTCGGCGGTGTGGATGGCGTCGATGGAGCGGACGCGGGAGAAATATTCGACCGAGGAAGAGAGCTTCGTCGCGGGGCGGATGCCGGCGGTGTCGATGAGACGGAACGGCCAGACCTTGCCGTCGCGCGACTTGTAGTCGAAGTCGAGTTCCACGGAATCGCGCGTCGTGCCGGGCACGTCGGAGACGATGAGCCGCTCGTGCTTGAGGAGGCGGTTCGAGAGCGAGGATTTGCCGACGTTCGGACGCCCGACGAAGCAGAGCGTGAGGCGCTTCTTGTCGTGGTCTTCGGGCTCGGGTTCGGCCGCGGGAAGTTTCTCGAGTATCTTCTCGCGGAGGATCGCTTCACCGTTGCCGTGCTCGGCGGAAACGAAGATCGGCTCGCCAAACCCGAGGCGGAATAACTCGCCGACTTCGCCAACCTTTTCCTCACCGTGGTCGGCCTTGTTGGCGACGAGGATGACGTGCTTCTTCGCCTTGCGGAGCATCTGGCCGACGCGCTCGTCGAGCGAGGTCAGGCCCTCCTTGGCGTCGACGACGAAGCAGATCACGCTGGCCGCGCGGATCGCGAATTCGACCTGCGCCTCGGAGGCCTTGATCAGCTTCGACGGCGTATTGGCGTCCTGCAGGCCGAGGCCACCGGTGTCCATAAGCGTGTAGCCGCCGTCCTTGACCTCGACAGAGACGATGTCGCGCGTGACGCCGGGTTGATCGTGGACAATGGAAACGCGGCGCTTCGCCAGTCGGTTAAACAGGCGGCTTTTGCCCACATTGGGGCGGCCAACGATGGCGACGGTGCGGCTCATAAGCGGTAAGCTGTAAGCAGGAAGCGGTAAGCTCAAGCCAGCTAAATCGCGACCGGCGACCAACCGCGATGGACGGCGCCCGGTGGCGATCGCCGCAGCTTACCGCTTAGAGCTTATCGCTTACCGCCAGCCGCCACGAACTTCTCCATCCGGTCGCAGGCATCGATCAGCTGCTCGTAGCTGGTGGCGAAGCAGGCGCGGACGTGACCGTGGCCGTTGTCGCCGAAGGCCGTGCCGGGGACGACGGCGACCTTGTGCTCCTTGAGCAGGCCGACGGCGAAATCCTTCTCGGTCATGCCGGTGCTCTTCACGTCGGGGAATGCGTAGAACGAACCGCGCGGCGAGTGGCACTTGAGGCCAATCTCGTTGAAACGGCGGACGACGAGGTCGCGGCGGCGGTGATATTGGTCGCGCATTTTCACGACGGAATCCCAGCCGTTGCGCAGCGCCTCAAGCGCCGCTTCCTGCGCGATGATCGAGGCGCAAAGCATCGAGTATTGGTGCACCTTCATCATCGCATCGATCAACACGGCCGGGCCGCACGCGTAGCCGATGCGCCAGCCGGTCATCGCGAATGCCTTCGAGAAACCGTGCAGGAAGATCGTGCGCTCCGCCATGCCGGGCAGGCTGGCGATGCTGGTGTGCGTGCCGTCGAACGTGAGCTCCGAGTAGATCTCGTCGGAGAGCACGAGCAGGTCCTTTTCGCGGCAGAACTCCGCGATCTCGGTCAACTGCTCGCGCGTGCAGGTGCCGCCAGTCGGATTGCACGGCAGGTTGAGCATCAACATGCGGCAACCGGGCTGCCAGGCGGCGCGGAGCGATTCGGCGGTGAGAGCGAAGTTGTCCTTCGCATACGTCGGCACCGCGACGGGGATCGCGTGCGTGAGCGCGATGCTCGGCGAATACGAGACGTAGCACGGCTGGTGAAACAGCACCTTGTCGCCGGGATTGAGGAACGCGCGACAAGCGAGGTCGAGCGCCTCGGACACGCCGACGGCCACGAGAATTTGATCCTCGGGCCGGTAACTGACGTTGAAGTGCTGCGCGACGTAGTCGGCGATCGCGCGGCGCAGTTCGATCATGCCGAGGTTGGACGTGTAGTAGGTCTTGCCCTTTTCGATCGCGTAGATCGCGGCCTCGCGGATGTGCCACGGCGTGACGAAGTCGGGCTCGCCCACGCCGAGGGAGATCACGCCGCCCTCATTTTTCATTTGGGCGACGAGTTCGAAGAAGTCGCGGATACCGCTCTTGGGCAACGCGGCCACATGGCCCGCCACCCAGCGTTTCGGGTCGGTGCTCATTGAGTTGTCCTCCCGGTTACGGCGCGACGTTCAACCGCTCGCCCGAGGACTCGGCTTGATCGAGGATGAAGCCCTGGTCCTTATAGCAGCGGAGTTGGAAATGCGTGGAGGTCGAGAGCACGCCCTCGATCGTGGACAGCTTTTCGGAGACGAAAGCCGCGACGCGTTGGAGCGTGGTGCCCTTGACGAAAAGGAGCAGGTCGTAGCCGCCCGACATGAGGAAGCACGACTCAACCTCGTCGAACCGGCTGATGCGCTCGGCCAAGCGGTTGAAACCGCCGCCCCGTTCCGGAGTGATGCGGACCTCGATGACGGCCCGCACGGTAGCTGCTGCGGCGTCGCGCGAGAGATCGAGCACCGGACGCCAGCCGAGGAAGATTTTTTCCTTCTTCAACTGTTCCAGGTGCTGATTGACTTCGGATTCGGAGACGCCCGCCACTTGCGCCATTTGGGCAGTGGTGAGTTGGCCGCCGTCGAGCAACAGCTTGAGAACAGGGTTCATGGGAGCGGGAAGGTGGCAAATCGCCCGCGTCGCACGCGACTTTAATCCAAAGGGCATGTGGCATAAAAATTTGGGTGGCCTCGCGCGCCGCTTTGGTTTCCCTGCCCCTTCCGATGTTCGAATCCCTGACCGACAAACTGACCAACGCGCTGCGCAACCTCCGCGGCGTCGGCAAGCTGTCCGAGGAAAACATGGCCGACGCGCTCAAGGAAGTGCGCGCCGCCCTCCTCGCCGCCGACGTGCACTTCAAGGTCGCGCGCGAATTCATCGAGCGCGTGCAGACAGCCGTCGTCGGTCAGGAAGTCCTGAAATCGGTCACGCCGGGCCAGATGGTCATCAAGATCATCCACGACGAGCTCGTGAAGCTGCTCGGCGAAGGCACGACCGAACTCTCCGCCAAGCGCCCGTTGCGCATCCTGATGGTCGGTCTGCACGGCTCGGGCAAAACCACCTCGACCGCGAAGCTCGGCAAATTGCTCAAGAAAAAGGGTGCTCGCCCCTTCGTCGTCGCGTGCGACGTCTATCGCCCCGCCGCCATCGACCAGCTCGAGATTCTCGCGAAGCAGGAAGAACTCGGCTTCTACTGCGACCGCGCCTCCAAGGACGTGCCCGCCATCGGCGCCCAGGCGCTGGACGCCGCGACCGCCGCCAACGCCGACATCATCCTCTTCGACACCGCCGGCCGACTCCAGATCGACACCGAGTTGGTCGAGGAAGTGAAGAAACTCAGCGCGCGTGTGCAACCCGACGAGATCATCCTCGTCGCCGACGGCGCCCTCGGCCAGGAGGCCGTGAACGTCGCCAAGACCTTCCACGACGCCCTCTCGCTCACCGGCCTCATCCTCACGAAGATGGATGGCGACGCCCGCGGCGGCGCCGCGCTGTCGATCAAGAGCGTCACCGGCGTGCCGATCAAATTCGTCGGCACCGGCGAAAAGACGGCGGACTTCGAGGTGTTTCACCCGGACCGCCTCGCCTCGCGCATCCTCGGCATGGGCGACGTCGTGTCGCTCGTCGAGAAGGCGCAGGAGACCATCGATCAGAAGGAAGCCGAGCGCATGGCGGAGAAGATGCGCAAGGCGGACTTCAACCTCGAAGACTTCCTCTCGCAGATGCAGCAGGTGAAGAAGATGGGCTCGATGCAGTCCATCCTCGGCATGATGCCCGGCATGAGCGGCGTCGAATTGCCCGGCGACGCCGACAAGCAGATGAAGCGCACCGAAGCCATCATCCTCTCGATGACCGTGCAGGAGCGCCGGAAGCCGCAAATTCTCAATGGCAACCGCCGCATCCGTATCGCCAACGGCGCCGGCGTGAAGGTCGTCGAAGTGAATCAGCTCATGAAGCAGTTCGAACAGATGCAGAAGCTCATGAAGATGATGAAGGGCGGAAACCAGAAGAAGCTGATGCGCCAGATGGAAGCCATGCGCAAAGGCGGTGGCATGGGCGGCATGCCGGGTTTCTGAGCGCGCGCCACCTCGGCTGACACCGTCAGTGTAACGCGCGCTGCCCCGGCAACGCCGGCCCCACGGGGATCGCGTCGGCCGGTGGCTCGCCGCTTCTCTTGACACAGTTTGCGGACTATCCGGCTTGAGCCCGGTTTTTGCCGCCGGATGCTGCGCTCACGACCTGAGCGCAGCCGCAGACCCCGTCGGCTCAACAATTGTCCCCAACCGCGCATGACGACCCACTCCCGCTTGCTGCTTCTCTGTGTTCTGATTCCGACTTGGTTGTTCGCCGCGCCCACTGGACCGGTCGACGCGCCGGAGGTCTACACGCTCGACCGCAATGTTGCCGATCGGCAAATCGCGACGTTCGAGGACGTGGGCACCTATTGCGCTCTGCCCGATTCGCGCGACAAGCCCGAGAATCGCCGTAAATCCCACGAACTCGTCTGGCACCGTGGCGCGCTTTACGCGGGCATGGTGGGCTGGGTGCAACCGGTGTGCGACGCGCCGGGGGTCTCGTTTGCGAACTACCCCGAGGTTTACGGTTCCGGGCTGTTTGTCGCGGCGACCGCAGGAGTGTTCAGACTCGCCGACGATCAGACGCCCGCTCGCCTTGCTGCGTCCGTCAGCGCGGCTCCGACGCCGACCGCAGACACAGCGGCACGCGTGAGGTTGACCACGTTCATGCGGGACGCGGGTTGGTGCTGGTATCAGGATCCGCGCGTCATCCTACATCAGGGTAAACTCTTCATCGGTGCCGTTAAGGGAAACGGCGACGGCGAGGCGCTGGTCGGCATCTACGATCTGCGCGCGGAAAAATCGCTCGGCCCGTTCGTCCTGCACGAGAAATTCGACTGCGACGACCATAACTCTCCCGTGTTCTACGCGCGACCCGACGGCTCGGTGCTCGCGATGTATGCGCGACACAGTCGCGAGAAATTCCACTATTACCGCGTCAGCGATCCGCAGGACTGCACGCGTTGGTCCGAGGAGAAACGCATCGACCACACCGCGACGCTCCCCGAGCGCGACCGCGTGACTTACATGAATCTCCTACCGCTCTCGGCCGAGGGTAAGCTCTACAATTTCTACCGCGGCTTCGAGTTCAACCCCAGCTTCGTGACCTCCACCGACGACGGCCTGACTTGGAGCGAGGATACGCACTTCATCAAAAGCGAGGTCCCCGGTTACCAACGTCCGTATGCGCGCTATGCCGGCAACGGCCGCGACACCGTCCTCGTGACGTTCACCGACGCGCACCCCCGCGACTTCGGAAACAGCATTTACTACACCGCGTTTCGCGGCCGCGCTTTCTACCGCGCCGACGGCACGAAGATTTCCGATCTCGCCGACGGACCGCTGAAGCCCTCCGCCGCCGAGCGGATTTTCCGCGGCAGCGGCGTGAAGACCGACGGCGCCACGCTCGGAAATGCTCCATCCGCCGCGTGGACTTCGTCCATCGCCCTCGACACGCAGGGCCGCCCGCACATCGCCTACACGCTCTACCTCTCGAACGACGACCACCGCTACCGTCTCGCCTCGTGGGACGGAAAGAAGTGGATCGACCGCGAGATCGCCTACGGCGGCCGCTGTCTCTACGCGAAGGAAGCCAGTTACACCGGACTCGTCACCCTCGACCCCGTCGATCCGACCCAGGTTTTCATCTCCACCAACGTGAATCCGAGCACGGGCATCGATTCCGGCGGGCGGCACGAAATCTACCGCGCGAAAATCGGGCCGCACGACAATCTCCAGACGGTGAAATGGGAGCCCGTCACGCACGATTCGTCCGTCGCCAACCTCCGCCCGATCATCGTCCGCGATGGAGCGCAGCGCGTCGTCCTGTGGACTCGCGGCGTCTTCAGATCCTACGCTGATTACAACCTCGAAGCCGTCGGCTTCGTCGAGACGGCCGACTGAGGTTCGGTCAGTCAGGCGCGATCCGGACTATTCGCGACTGAGTGTGGAACGGGCGAAGCCAGTCGCCGCGAACACTTCGTAAGCCGCAAGAATCACGACGCTCCCGGGCGTGTGCCAGCCGGCTCGGACGTGAAAGTCGTCGAAGTGAATCAGCTCAGGTAGATGATGAAGGGCGGGAATCAGAAGAAGCTGATGCGCCAGATGGAAGCTATGCGCAAAGGCGGCGGCATGCCGGGCTTCTGAGCGCGGCGGCGCGCGCGCACTTGGCGCGCGGTGTCCGTATCCGGCAGCAGAGCTATTGCGGAAGCGACGCGTCCACTCCGGTGAACTGCCGCCGGAATTCCATCAGCTCAGGCGCCGCGAGATCCGAGACGGCCACATAGAAGAGCCCGTCCTCCCCTTTCCAACCCAGCAGCGTGAAACCGGCTTCGCGCACCGGAGCCTCGCTCGCGGCCGGACCGTCACGCCAGACGTAAACGTCGATCGTGTGCTGCCGCCGTCCGTAGACCAAAGCAGCCGCCGGACGCGTTCCGAAGCGCTCGACTCGTCCGCCCAGCAGCGGAAATCCCTGCGCCGCCAAGTCCGGCACTGCCGGCGAAAAGTCCACGCGCCCCGCGAACCACGGCTTCACCGTGTGCTGACTCGACGACGCGACTTCGTAAAGCCGTCCCGTCGCGCGCGCCCGGACAAAGCTGGCGGTGGCATCGTCCGTGAATCCGATCCGTTCGCTCCGCATGCGGCCCCACTGAAAACCGATCGCCCCCGCGAGCGCAATCGAGGCGGCGAGCGCGAACGCTTGCGACCAGCGCCGTGGAAAACGCACGACGCGTCCCGCGTGCGCCGCCGGCTCGGCCGCGAGTTGCCGGCGAATCTGCGCCGCCAAGTCGACCGGCGCAGCGCGGCGCAGTGGACTGCGTTGCAACGTCCGGCGTAGCTCGGTCAGCGCCTGCAACTCGCGGGTGCAATGCGGGCAAGTGTCGAGATGCGCGACGACGGTGGCATCGTGCACGACGTCGAGCTCCTCGTCGAGATGCGAGCCGAGCAGCGGGCGGATTTGTTCGCAGGTCATGGACGTTCCTCCGATTGGGCGGGACCGAGCAGGGCGCGGTTCAGACGCAGACGCGCGCGGGAGAGACGCGACATCACGGTGCCGAGCGGGATGCCCACGACGGCCGCGATCTCCTTATAGGCGAGTCCCTCGATTTCGTGCAGCACCAACACCTCGCGAAGATCGACCGGCAGCGCCGTCAGCGCCGCATCCAAGCGCGCGTGATCGATCTCCTGCCGGTCGAGCACCGCCAGTTCCGCCGGCTCGTTGACCCGCCCGTGCTGGCTTTCGTCGAACGGCTCGGTGGGCAGCTGGCGCTGCATCCGCCGCAGATGCGTGTAGCAGACGTTGCGCACGATCGTCAGCAGCCAGGCGCGTCCGTCTCCGCCGCGGAAGCCGTGAAAGGCCTTGAACGCGCGCAGATAGGCCTCCTGCACGGAATCCCGTGCATCCTGCTCGTTGCGCAACAGCCAGTGCGCCAGGTTGTAGGCGGCATCCAGGTGCGGCAGCATCGTTTGCTCGAAGGGAGAGGTCATGGCGGCGAGGGCCTGATTACATATACGCGGCGCCCGGGCCGTTTATTCCCGGCGCAGCTTTTTTCTTTTCCGGCGAATAAACCGCCCGGCCTCGGCGTAACGGGAGATGAAACCTTATGAGCGACTTCATCCTCGACGATCATCATCACGACGGCATCGACCGCCGTGGCTTCCTCAAGTGCATGGCCTGGGCAGGCACCGGCGTGCTGTGGACCCTCAGCAGCGGCGTCCTCACGTCCAAGGTGCTGGGCCAGACGACCGGGCTCGGCGATCTCCCCTTGGCGGGCGGCAATGCCCTGCACTTCGTTCAAATCAGCGACAGCCACATCGGCTTTCACAAGCCGGCGAATCAGGATGTCGTCGGGACCTTCCGCGAGTCGATTGCACGCATCAACGCGCTCCAGCATGCACCGGACTTCATCCTGCACACCGGCGACCTCACGCACCTGTCCGAAGCGGCCGAGTTCGACACGCTCGAACAACTGCTGAAGGACTGCCGCACCAAGCAGGTCTTCTACGTGCCCGGCGAGCACGACATCCTCAACGACAACGGCGCCCAATACCGCGCCCGTTTCGGCCGCAACACCTTCGGCGCCGGCTGGCACAGCTTCGACCAGAAGGGCGTGCATTTCATCGGCCTGGTCAACGTCGCGGCGATCGCCGAAGGCGGCCTCGGCGTGCTGGGCGCCGAGCAGCTCGACTGGCTGGCGCGCGACCTCGCGCCGCTCTCGGCCGAGACGCCCATCGTGGTCTACGCGCACATTCCGCTTTGGTCCGTCTACCCGCAATGGGGCTGGGGCACGAGCGACGCCGAGAAGGCGCTCACGCTGCTGAAGCGCTTCGGATCCGTCACGGTTCTGAACGGACACATTCACCAGACCCTGCAAAAAATCGAAGGCAACGTCACCTTCCACACCGCTTGCTCGACCGCGTTTCCGCAACCCGCGCCCGGTGCCGCACCCAAGCCCGGCCCCATGGTCGTCGAGGCGCCGCGCCTGCGTTCCACGCTCGGTTTGACCGAGGTGACCTTCCTCGAGCACGACAAGCCGCTCGCCGTCGTCGATCACACCCTCGCCGAGAAGTAAGCCGACATGTCCGCACCGCTTTGGGCCCAAGTGCACGGCGCCACCGTGCACTTCCCGATCGCCCTGGTTTTCTTCGCGTTGTTCGGCGACTCGCTGGCGCAGCTCACGTGGCGCCGGCCGTCGTCCGGCACCTGGCTTAACATGGCCCGCTACACCGTCATCGCCGCCGCCGTGAGCTGCTGGCCGCCGCTCGTATCGGGTCTCTGGCTCACGCGCGGCAACCTGTGGGGCCACGGCGCCCTGCGTTGGCACCACCTGTTCCTCTGGCCCATGGTCGCGCTGCTGACCGGACTGGCGGTCTGGCGGCAATGCCGGCCCCTGCCGGTCTCACGGCGCGCGCATCTCGGTCACCTCGTCCTGTTGCTCGCCATCGCAGGATTGGTCGCTGCGACCGGCCATTGGGGCGGCCAACTTTCCCAATCGCTCCCATGACCCCGTATCGAGCCCTGGTTTTCAGCGCGACCGCCGCCGCGATCGTGCTCGGCAGCTCCGTGGCCCTCGGCAGACTCCTCGAAGCCCGTGCCCGGCGCGATTCGCACGAACTGCCGCCTTGGACCGGTTTGCCGACGCCGGCCAGGGCGACGCTGGATACGCTCACCCGCACCGGCCACGATCTCTACCTGAACAGTTGCGCCCATTGCCATGGCGCCGACGCGCGCGGCGACGAAGGGCCCGACCTCCACGCGCTGCAAGTCAGCGATCGCCGCATCGCGAACGTCGTGCTCCGGGGCATTCCCGGCGAGATGCCGTCATTCGCGAAAAAGCACTCACCGGAGGAAGTCGCCGCCCTGATCGCCTACCTGCGGACGCTCGACTGAGATTCTCCCGCGCCCACGCACCGGCTCAATGCGCCGTGGGCAGAAGAAACTTCCAATACCGCCGGTCTGCCGTGTCGCCTTTCTCGGCTAGACCGCGCTGTGCGGCGCGCAGGCCTTCCAGCACGAGCCGACGGATGTCCTGCAGCACGGAACCACTGGTCGCGAAATATGAATGCTCGAGAAAACTGGTATCGAGACCGGAAGCGTCGACGGTTTCCACGCCCGGCATCACTGCGATCCCGGCCGCCGCGTCACCGAGGCGCGGGTAGCCGTGAACTTTCTTCGAGGCGAGCAATGCCTTGTCGCCGTCCGAGACGTAGAGCGTGATCTTGTCGCAGCCGGCCACGAGCTTCGGCGCGAGCTCGCGCTTGAAGACGTCCGCATCGACGTCCGGCGCGGTGAGAATGATTTCCTTGAAGCGTCCGCGCAGTTCCGGGTGTTCCGTGAACAGCGTCGAAACCGCGCGGGTGAGTGCGCGGTTTCCCATCGAATGGGCGATGAGGTAGATGTCCTTCGCGCCGCAATGCTGCGCGTAATCGAGCAGGAAGTTTTTCAGGTTGAGCATGCTCCACTCGACGTTCGCCTCGTCCACCGTGTAGCCTTCGAGCGACGCCTGCGAGGGCCAGCTGTAGAAAACCGGTGCACCGCGGAAATCGAGATCGTAGGCGATCTGCGCCGTGCGGCGCGCAGCGTCGTCGAACGCCACGTTGTAGCCGTGCACGAACACGAACGACGCCTCACTGCCACCGCGCGCGAGGGTTTCGCGAATCGCGGCGACGAAGTCGTCGCGCGGATAAGTCGCCCGGCGGACGATGGTCATGTGCTTGCGCGGATCCTCGGAGAATTCGAGCCGCCAGATGGACGGCTGCTCGATGCCTCCGATCCGGTGCTGCCGCGGAATGCTCACAAAGACGTTGCCGTAAGCGATCTCGCTGCCGCGCTCGCCACCGAATTCACCGACCCCGTTCGCCCGGCGATCGGTCGCGAAGAACACGCGCACCTGATCGAATTCGAAGCCGCGCGCGACGTTCGGATTGCCCGCTTGGGGCATTGCCATCGGTGGCGGAGGAGGAGGTGGTGGCGGTGGCGGTGGCGTGCTCTGCATCGCCGTCGGGCGCGGAGGAGCGCTGCAGCCGATGAAAGCCAACACGACGGTCGCTCCGATCAACCAGCCAAGCGTGGGACGCAGCCATTTCATGCGGCGCGAAGTTGGGCGGAAATGCGGCGCGGCTCAATCACTCGCTCGCGTCACTTCGTCCGGGGCAACTCCGCCTGCGCCAGCGTGTATTCGACGTAGGTCTTTTGCTCGGTCTGGAGCGCCGATTGAAAACGCAGGCGCGCGGTCGATTTGTCGCCCGCCTGTTTGCGCGCGAGTCCGACGTAGAAGTGCATCTCGCACGCGCGGCCGGCGAGTTCGCCGTCGTCCCGCGTGTCCTTCGCTACGGTTTCAAGGGCGTCTTCGTCGATCTGCCCCGCGATGAATTTCGCCAGCGCCTGCAACCACGGCTCGTCCTTCCAGTTGCCCCAGGAGGTGGCCACACGTTTGTCCGCCCCACCCGCGCGGAGCATCGCGTAGTGCCGCACGAAAAGCGCGTAGGCCGCCCCCGAGCTCGAATCGGCATCCGCTGCCGCCGCGAGTGTTTGACCAGCCTCGATGTAGTCGCCCTTGGCGAATTGCGTATAGCCGAGCACGCGCAGCGTCGCGTCGGCTTTCGGTGCGTATTCCAGCACTTTCCTCGCATCCGCTATCGCTTCGTCCCACTTCCGTTCGTGGAAGCGAATCCAGGCCCGATTGTTGAGCGCATCGGCGTGTTTCGGGTTCAACGCGATGACCTTCGTGTAATCTTCCGCCGCCGCCGTGGTTTCGCCGTCCGCCTCGTAGAGCTGCGCGCGCAGGAAATACGCCGCCGTGTAGTCCGGTTTCAACTCGATCGCGCGCGTCAGGTCGTGGATCGCCGACGGGCGATCGCCGAGCTTGTTTTCCACCTCGGCCCGCATGCCGAAAAGCTCCGCGTTCGCCGCCAGGAATTCGCGTGCCTGAGTCGCCTGTCCGGGCACGCTCTCGTCGACATGGTCTACAATTTTCTTCAGCGTATCAATTGCCTTGGTGAAATCGGCCAAGCTGTTGGCGTAGTCGGCGGCTTCATAGCGCATCTGGCCGCGCACGCGATAGGCGTCGAGGTTGTCGGGATGGAGCGCGATGGCTTGGGCCAGATCGGCCCGCGCTCCGCTCAGGTCTTTCAGTTTCCACTTCGCGATGCCGCGCATCACCCAGACATTGCCTGCCTTCGGCTCGGTCTCGAGGATCTCGTTGTAGATTTCGAGCGCCGGTTGGAATTCGCCGGCGTCGACCTTCGCGTTGGCTTCGCGATAGCGCTTCTCGAGCGCTTCGTTGTCAGCGGCGCGAGCCGGCAACGAAAGCAGCGCGGCACAGCAAACCAGCCAAACGGTCGGACGGAGCGGTGAGAAACGGATCAGCATGACGGGAGAGAGGTGGACGGTGCACGGATGTGAATCACGGGACGACGTGCGCGCGGCAGTTTTCTTAGCGACAAAACGCGCGCAAGCCTGCAAATGCAGTGCGGGCGCGACCCACGCCACGCCTCAATCGCCGCGCAAGGCCGCCGCCAGCGCGGCGAGTTTCGCGTGATCCTTCACGCCGGGTGACGCCTCGACGCCGCTGTTCACATCGACGAATTTCGCCTGACTCTTCGCGAGCGCCTCGCGGACGTTTCCGGGATTCAAGCCGCCGGCGAGGACCCAGCGCACTTTCTTGAACTTGCCCTGCAGCCACGCGAAAGCGGCCCAGTCGCCGGTCTTGCCGGTGCCGCCATGCTGGTTGGGATCGTAGGCATCGAGCAAGAAGGTGTCGGCCAGCGGCACGAAGCACGAATCGAGTTCGCGTCCCGGCGGCACGCGCGGCGCGAGCCAGAGTTGTTGCGGTGAAATGATGTCGGTCCACAGCGCTGCCTCGAAGAACGGCGTCTCATTCGGGAAATGCAGCTGGATGTAGTCGAAGCCTGCGTCGCGCGCCTGCTCCAGCGCGGCCATGTCGGAATAGACCAGCACGCCGACCTTGGGCAGCGCGGGCAATTCGGGGCGGAGCGCCGCGAATTTCTCCAGCGTGATGTGCCGCGGCGAAGCCGGGTGCAGCACGAAGCCGAGATAGTCCGCGCCGATGCCCACCGCCGCATGGGCGTCGGCCGCAGTCGTGAGGCCGCAGATTTTGAGGTGCGTGGAACCGATCATCCGAAAACTTGCTTATCGGTCACCCGGCGAAGGAATTAACCGCGGCGATCACGTGCGCCACCTGCTCATCGGTCAATTCCGGGAAAATCGGGAGGCTCACACAGCGCTCGCTGGTGTATTCCGCGACCGGCAGGCTGCCCTTGGCGTAGCCGAGCGCGGCGTAGCACGGCTGGAGGTGCATCGGCCCCGGATAAATGATGTCAGTGCCGATGCCCTGCTGTTCGAGGTGCGCGCGCAGTGCGTCGCGGCGCTCGTGCAGGATCGTGAACTGGTGCCACACGCTCTCGCCATAGGCGGGCACGACCGGGAGCGTGACCGCAGGGTTCCTGATGCCGGCACGATATAGCGCGGCGATCGCCCGGCGGCGCGCGGTGTAAGCCTCGATGTGCTTGAGCTTGATGTTGAGGATCGCGCCCTGAAAGCCGTCCATGCGGAAATTGAAGCCGACCTCCGTGTGCAGGTAACGCTTCGGCGAACCGTGCACGCGCAACAGCTGCGCCTTGTCCATCACAGCGGCGTGCTTCGAAACGAACGCCCCACCCTCGCCGCAGGCTCCGAGGTTCTTCGTCGGATAGAAACTGAACGTGCCGCAGTCGCCGATGGCGCCGACCGGCGCGCCCTTGTAGCGCGCACCGACGGCCTGCGCGCAATCCTCGACGACGAACAGCTGGTGCGCCGCCGCGATGGCCATGATCTCGTCCATCCGCGCGGGCTGGCCGAAGATGTGCACGACCACGATGCCCTTCGTGCGCGGCGTGATCGCCTTCGCGATCGCCTCGGGGCTGATGCACCAGGTGTCCGGATCGATGTCGACGAACACCGGCTTCGCTCCGACGTAGCTGATGCCCCAGCAGCTCGACGCGAAAGTGAACGGCGTCGTGATCACCTCGTCTCCCGGCCCGAAGCCGCCGCAAAGCGAGCCGAGGTGCAGCGGCGACGTGCCGCTGTTCATGCCGAGCGTGCGGGTGTAGCCGAACTTTGCGCTGAACCCCTTTTCGAAATCCTCGACATCCTTGCCGAGGCAGAAACGCGTGGCGTCGTAGGTGGCGGCAAGCGCGGCGAGGACTTCGTCGCGAATGGCCTGATGCTGAGGCTTCAGGTCGAGGAACGGGACTTTCATGAGGAAGCGTCCACGGAACACACGGAACGCGCGGAATTCAATCCGACATATTCCGGGTGCGCCGGGTATCCCGCCGGCCGGAATCAGAGCTTCTTGAGCAGCGCGTCGACAAACGAACCGAGATTGGCCTGCGCCGCCTCGAAATCCACCGGCAGGCCGAGCTGCTTCATCGCCGCGGTCGTCGTCGCGCCGATGCTGCCCGAGAGCGGACGCTTCGCCTTGGCCGCGAGTTTCAACGCCGCGGCCTGGTCGAAGAACGACTGCACGGCGGACGGACTGGCGAAGAGGATCGCGTCCGCGCCCTTGGACCGGAAATCGCCCGCGACCGGATCCTTCGCGAGATCGGTCTCCTCGGTCTTGTAGATCGGCAGCGTGTCGACGATGGCGCGCGCTTCGTGGAGTTTTTCCACGAGCACGTCACGGTTGAGGTTGCCGGTGACGACGAGGATCTTTGCGCTGTCGAGCGATTCGCGTTCGAGCATCGCCTGTGCGAGTTCCTCGGCGTTGGCCTTCTTCGGCTGCAACTCCACACGCAAATGCAGGCCGCGCACCACATCCGCCGTGGCCTCGCCGACGCATGCGATGCGCACGAGACCGAGCGCACGAATGTCGTCGAAGCCCTTCAGGAACTCCTCGAAGAAGAACCGCGCGCCGTTCGCGCTGGTGAAGATCAGCCACTCGTATTGGGTGAGCTCGGCGAAAATCTCGACCAGCGTCTGCTTGTCGTAGTGCTTGGTGACCTGGATGAGGGGCAGCTCGATCACGTCGGCACCCTGCGCCTCGAGTTGCGCACGCCATTCAGCGGCCTGCTCACGCGGACGGGTGATGACGATGCGGCGGCCGGCGAGCGGCGCGGTGGAGGCGGATTTCGCAGCCATTAGAATCCGAGCTCCTTGAGGATGCGCGCGGCGGTTTGCTGCGGCGCGGCAAAGTCGGCCGCAGTCAGCGGGAAGCGGCGGATGCCGGCGCGCTCGTGGAAAAAATGCAGCGTGTCGTCCGTCGCGTGCGCCGCGAACGCCACCTGACACCCGCCCCCGATCTGCGCCTGGAACGCGCGCTCGAGCGTCACGTTGCGGAAAGTCGCCGCGTCGAGCGCCGGCGCCAGTTGCGCGGCGAGGTCGGTGCGGCATTGGATCGCGATGGCGCCCTGTCCGACGGCGGGCACGCTTTCCTCGAACTTCAGCGGGCGGAACGTGACGCCCGGCCAGCTGTGGATGCCGAGGCGGCGCATGCCGGCGGCGGCGAGGATCGTCGCGTCGGCGTCGCCCTGCGCGATCTTCTTCAGGCGCGTGTCGACGTTGCCGCGAATCTCGGTGAACTTCACGCCCGGGAAAAGCTTCGCGACCTGCAACTGCCGGCGCGGGCTGCTCGACCCGATCGTCGCGGGCGTCGTGACACCCTCGCGAAGCACGAGCACGTCGTGTGTGAGCTCGCGCGGCAGAAAGCCGGCAACGGTGAGGCCGGCTGGATTCTCGCCCGGCAAGTCCTTGCAACTGTGCACGGCGGCGTGCGCGTCGCCGCGCAGGAGCGCCTGCTCGAGTTCCGCGGTGAAGAGCCCCTTGCCGCCCTGCTTGATCAGCGACCAGTCGGTCTGGCGATCGCCGGTCGTGACGATCTTGAGCAGTTCGCATTCGGCGCCCAGCTTCTCGGCGAAACGCGCGGCGACCATGTTGGTCTGCGCGAGTGCGAGCGGGCTTTTGCGGGTGGCGAGGAGGAGTTTCATGCGGAAAATTGGCACTGGTGGACGCTGAGGGACTCGAACCCCCGACCCTCTCGGTGTAAACGAGATGCTCTAACCAACTGAGCTAAGCGTCCGGAATCCGGAGACGAAACGGCAGCCGATTACCTCTCGCAAGGAGAAAGCCGGTGCGGGCCGGCTGGTAAAACTGCGCCCGTTGCCGAGTAGCCAGTCCTCTCGGAGGACGGTTTGGTGAAGGGCGTGGCTACTGCCACGCCGTTGACGTTCGATGCCGTCAAGAAGTTCGCGGCGCGGCAGTAGCCGCGCCCTCCACCGCAGCCACCCGCGCCCGGAGGCGCGGGCTACCTTAGGCGCGGCTCACGCCGACGGCCGCAGCGGGATGCCTTCGCGAATCATCGCCTCCGCAATCTGGATCGAATTCAACGCTGCGCCCTTCCAAAGGTTGTCGCCGGCGACCCAGAGCGCGAGGCCGTTGTCCCACGTCGTGTCGACGCGGATGCGACCGACGCCGCACTTCACCTTGCGGCTGAAATCCAACGGCGTCGGATACACCTTGTTGGTCACGTCGTCGACGAGCTCGGCGCCCTCGAATTGCGCAATCGCCGCGCGCGCGGCAGTGACGTCGACGGGCTTCTCGAACTCCGCATTCACCGCCACGGAGTGCGCGCGCACGACCGGCACCCGCACGCAGGTCGCGGAGACCTTCAGCGCCGGCAGGCCCATGATCTTGCGGCTCTCTTCGCGCATCTTCGTCTCCTCGCCCGTGTAGCCGTCGACACCGAACGAGTCGATGTGCGGGATGAGGTTCTGGAAAATCTGATACGGATAAACCGAGCGCGTGAGCGGCTGGCCCTTGGCGTAGGCCTGCGTCTGCGCCTCGAGTTCATCGATAGCGTCGGCTCCGGTGCCGGAGACGGATTGATAGGTGGAGAAGAACACGCGCTTCACGCCGAAGAGCCGGTGCAGCGGGTAAAGGCCCATGAGTGCGATGGCCGTCGAGCAGTTCGGGCTCGCGATGATACCGCGATGTCCGCGCGTCGCCGCGAGATTGATCTCGGGCACGACCAGCGGGACGTCCTCGCGCATCCGGAACGCCGAGCTCTTGTCCAACACGAGGCAGCCGCGCTTCACCGCTTCCGGCGCCAGCGCCTTCGCGATCGCGCCCTCGGCGGCGAACAGCGCGAGATCGAGTCCCTCGAACGCCTCGGGCTTCGCCTCGATCACCGTGAGTTTTTTCCCGGCGAACTCGACGACGCGACCCACGGAGCGCGCGGAGGCCATGAGCCTCAGCTCCGCGAGCGGAAACTGCCGCGACTGGAGCAGACCGATCAGCTCTTGACCGACCGCTCCCGTCGCACCGACGATGCCGACTCGATAGGACTTGGTATTCACGTGAAAAATTCCTTGGAACGGGCCACGAAAAAGTCTGCCGCTCTCGGCCGCAAGCCGTCAGCGCGTTCTATTGTCGTTTCGATCAGCAAGCAGCTGATGGGTTTCTATCGGGATGGGCAGCTGGTGAAGAGTTACGTCATATCCACCTCGCTGCGCCCGCCATCCAACGTGAAGGATTCGATGGGCACCCCGCGCGGCCTGCACGAGATCGCCGAGCGCATCGGCGCGGGCGCACCTCCGGGCATTGTCTTCAAGGCCCGTGTGAACACCGGCCGGCATTTCTCCGAGTTCGACGCCGACGAGCAGGCCAAGAACCTGATCACGACGCGCATTCTGTGGCTGCGCGGCCTCGAAGCCGGCGTGAACGCCGGCACGAACGCCGCCGGCGAGTCCGTCGACACCCACGGCCGTTACGTCTACATCCACGGCACGAATCACGAGGACCATCTCGGCAAGCCCGCCAGCAGCGGCTGCGTCCAGATGCGCAACCTCGACATCATCGAACTCTACGACGAGGTGCGCGTGGGCGATCTGGTTTGGATCGAGGATTGAAGGTGGTCGCCGCCGTCGGTCGTCCGCCGCCAAAACCGACCGGCGAGAGCTATTCAGCGCTTCCCTAGCTCCAACAGCACGCGGCGCAACCGTGGCAAGTCGTGCGCGTCAGCGCGCTAGGCCCCAGCGGCGCGTGAGCGGATAGTAGATGAACAGCGGCTTGCCGACGACGTCCTTGTCCGGGATGAAACCCCAGTAGCGGCTGTCTGCGCTGTTCGGCGAGTTGTCGCCAAGTGCCATGAACGAATTCGCCGGCACCTCGACGACGTTTCCGATGCCGAGCAGTCCGACGTTCGTGTAGCCCGGATAGAGTCCTCGTTTCTCCGAATTTGCTTTGAAGGCGTCGGCGCCGGCGATGGGCGCGCCGTTGCGAAAAAGCTGTGCGGCGGGATCGTTCGAGTTGTCGCCGCCGTCGCGGACGAATTTGGGCGCGCGGACCTCGATCTTGTCGCCGGGAGTGCCGACGAGGCGCTTGATGTAGTATTGGCGCAACTGCTCGCCGTTTGGTCCGGTCATCGCGTCGCTGTGGATGTTCTCGGTCTTGAAAACGAAGCCCTGCCCCACCTTCGGCGGGAAGAAATTGTAGGTGATGCGATCCACGAACAGCAGATCGCCCGTCAAAATGTCGAACGACAGGATCGGCTCGCCGCGCTTCACCTGCTTGCCCACGGGAATCCAGTAGACGCGTTGGTCAAAGGTGCGTCCGCCGGCGGAAATCGTGAGAATCGAGGACTCCGGCGTGCGACCGCTACTCAGCGCCTGCTCCCGGAGCACGCGGGTGAAAGGACGGTTCTTGCCGCCGAAGGCCTCGTCGAGCACGCGCTCGAAGCCGAAGTCCGCCGGCACCTCCAGTTCGGTGGGTGTTCCGTTCACCAGGAAGGTGTAGACGCGGTAAGTCGTCGGGAAAAAGCCGAGCGCGCGTCCAGCGCGTTGGGTCGACACCACGTGGAATTCACCATCCTGAAACTTCAACGCGGGCACGAGCACTTCGCCATCGGCGGCAGCGGTGGCCTGGTAGTGCGTCGCGCCGAATGCAAGCAGGCGGCCGAGGCGGCCGAGCACACCAGGCTCCTCGCCCGGTTTGATGAGCTCGTGCGTCATGCCGTAGTAGGTCGGCCACATCGAGTTCGTCGGGATCTTGAATGGCTGCACGAAATACGCGCGCAGGCCGAGAATCACGATCGCGGCGACGAGGAAGAACTCGACGTTCTCGACCAGCGACGAGGTCGGATAAATGCGGCCGCCGGTCTGGCGGAGGACGTCCTCGAGCTTCTCGATCGCCATCTTGAGCTTCGAGGCGTCGGCCTTGTCCTTGAGGCGCAGCTTGAGGTCGCCGCTGGCGGCGACGAGTTGCTGGACCTGCGCAGCAGGCAGTTGGTCGCGGCGGAAGTTGTAGATGCGCTCGGCGACTTCGAGCCAGTTCGCGGCATGGCGCCGCATCTTTTTTTCTTCGGAGAGGAGAAAGTCGAACACGGCGGAAAAAGGGGCGAACTCAGTTGTTGGTTTTGAGAACCTGAATGAAGGCGTCCGGAGGGATGGAGACTTTGCCGATCTGCTTCATCTTCTTCTTACCCTCTTTCTGCTTTTCGAGGAGCTTGCGCTTGCGGGAGATGTCGCCGCCGTAGCACTTCGCGGTGACGTCCTTGCGCATCTCGCGGACGTTGTCGCGCGCGATGATCTTGCCGCCGATGGCGGCCTGCACGGCGATCTTGAACATCTGCGGCGGAATAATGTCGGCCAATTTCTCGCAGAGCGCACGGCCCTGGGTCTCGGCTTTCGAGCGGTGCACGATGCTCGCGAATGCGTCGACCGGGTCGCTGTTTACCAGGATGTCCATCTTCACGAGGTCGGACGCGCGATATTCGCCGAGCTCGTAATCCATGGAGCCGTAGCCGCGCGTGATGCTCTTCAGGCGATCGTTGAAATCGACGAGGATCTCGTTGAGCGGCAGCACGCAGGTGAGCATGACGCGGGCGCCGTCGAGCGTGTCGGTGTGGTCGAGCGAACCGCGCTTTTCCATGATGAGATTCATGATGTCGCCCATGAACTCGTTCGGGATATGGATCTGCGCCTTGATCGTCGGCTCGGCGATTTCGAGGATCGAGGCCGGATCCGGGAGATCGACGGGGTTATCGACCTCGATCGTTTCCTTCGCGTGGTTCGTGACCTTGTAGACGACGCTCGGATAGGTGGAGATGATGTCGACGTCGTATTCGCGGCGGATGCGCTCCTGGATGACTTCCATGTGCAGCAGGCCGAGGAAGCCCGCGCGAAAGCCGAAGCCGAGCGCGACGGACGACTCGGTCTGATAGACGAGTGCGGAGTCGTTGAGGCGCAGTTTGCCGAGCGCGACCTTGAGTTTCTCGTAATCGTCGGACTCGAGCGGATAGAGGCCGCAGTAGACCATCGGGCGGACTTCCTTGTAGCCGGGCAGCATCTCGCTCGCGGGCTTGTTGGCATGCGTGACGGTGTCGCCGATCTTGATTTCGTCGGTGCTCTTGATGTTCGAGACGATGTAGCCGACGTCGCCCGGGCCGAGTTCGCTCACCTTCTCCATCGCCGGGCGGAACACACCGACTTCCTTCACTTCGGAGCGCTGGCCGGTGCTCATCAGCATCATCATTTCGCCGGCCTTGATCGTGCCGGAGAAGACACGCGCGTAGGAAATCACGCCGCGGTAGGAATCGTATTTCGAGTCGAACACGAGTGCGCGCAGTGTCGGGTAATCCGTCCAACGCGGCGCCGGGATGCGCGTCACGACAGCCTCGAGAATGTCCTGAATTCCAATGCCGGCCTTGCCGCTGGCGAGAATCGCCTCTTCACCCGGAATCGTGAGGATGTCCTCAAGCTGCTTGATGCAGAGTTCGAGATTCGCGCTCGGCAGGTCGATCTTGTTGATGACCGGGATGACCTTGAGGCCTTGGTTGAAGGCGAGGTGCGCGTTCGCGACGGTCTGCGCCTCGACACCCTGGGCGGCGTCGATGAGCAACAGCGCGCCTTCGCACGCCGCGAGCGAGCGCGAGACCTCGTAGGAGAAGTCCACGTGTCCCGGTGTATCGGTGAGGTGCAGTTTGTAGGTTTTGCCGTCCTTCGCCGGGTAATGCATCACGACCGGGTGCATCTTGATCGTGATGCCGCGCTCCTTCTCGAGGTCCATCGCGTCGAGGTGCTGATCGGTCAGCACGCGCTGCGACACGGTGTTCGTGTATTCGAGCAGGCGGTCGGACAGCGTCGTCTTGCCGTGATCGACGTGTGCGATGATGCAGAAATTTCGAGTGAGCAAATCGGCCATTAGGCGGGGAGTTCGGAGAGTTCGCTGAACGATTTCACGACCCACGCCTTCTCGGTGCGACGCGCGAGGCCGGCGAGGACGCCGCCCGGGCCGCACTCCCAGAATTCCGTGGCGCCCGCTGCGACGGCGCTGCGCATACAATCTTCCCAAAGGACGCTCGACACCACCTGTTTGACCAGCGCCTCGCGGATCTGTGCCGGCTCGCTCACGGCCTGGCCAGTGGTGTTGGTGAAAACGGTGAACGTCGGGCGGTTGAAAGTGACGCTCTGGAGGAACTGCGCAAACTCCGCACGCGCCGGCTCCATCAGGCGGCTGTGGTAAGCTCCCGCCACATTGAGCGGCATCACGCGCTTGAGGCCTTTGTCCTTCGCCGCCGCGACGAGCGCTTCGACCTTGGCCTTCTCGCCGGAAACGATGATTTGGCCGGGCGCGTTGAAATTCGCCGCCTCGATGTCGAACTCGCGGCAGAGTTCGGCGACCTTCGCGCGTTCCTCGCCGATGATCGCGGCCATGCCGCCGACGCTTTTCTCGCAGGCCTGCTGCATGAGTTCGCCGCGACGCGCCACGACCTTCAAGCCGGTCGCAAAATCAAAAACGCCCGCCGCGGTCAGCGCCGTCACTTCGCCGAGGCTAAGGCCGAGTGCGAACGTCACTTCCGGCAACTTGCCTCGCTCTTTCAGGGCGGCGAGGACGGCGAGCCCGTGCACGAACAGCGCCGGCTGGCACACCTTGGTCTGCGTGAGGTCCGCCTCCGGGCCCTCGAAGCTGATTTGCTTCAAGTCCCAGCCGAGCACTTGGTTGGCTTGATCGTAAAGCGCGCGCGCCGCCACCGAGCCGTCGTAAAGCGACTTGCCCATGCCGACCTTTTGGGCGCCCTGCCCTGCGAAAAGAAGTGCCAGAGACATAGATGAAAGGGGCCGGTTAAACCGGTCCGCCGCGTTGAATCCAAGCCCTAAAATTTTTTCAGCTGTGGGAAGTATTTTTTGTCTTCCGAAGGCGGAGGCGGCAGCGTGAGTTTCAGGTCGGATTTGGCGCGTTCCGGGAGGTCGTAGACCGTGTTCGGCGCCGCCACGGGCGAGGTCGCCGATGAAATGCCCGTATCGATGGCGGATGGGCGCGCATCGACCGAGCGGGGCTGATCGAAAGATGGCAAGCCGAGCGCCTGAATGAACGGATTGCCCGCCGCGGAATGCATTCCGGCGCTCGCGTCAATCGATGGGGAGCCCGCGTTCGTGACAATTCGTGCCGAAGGGCCTGGCCCCACACCGTCCGCGGTCGTGGCGCGATCGGACGCCGGGTCGGCGGGCAACGACTCCTTCAACGCGTCGCGCACCGGCGAGTTCGCGAGCCAATCTTGCAGGAACGGCGCAAACGGGTCGGCCGTCACGGAATTCGCCAGTTTCGTGTCGGGGATGCCGTTCGGGTCGAGTTGCCGTGCTTCGCTCTGCGCGCGTTGGCGCTCGTAAACCCGGAGAAAATAGTCGGGATCGGCCGGATCGAGCGGTTTGGTCTCGTCCTCGCGTAAGTCGGATTCCTTCGCGATTCCACCGGCGCTCGGCTTGCGCCGCTCGAGTTTGTTGAAACCGTCGACCAGCCAGTCGCGGCGCGCCTTGGCTTTCTCAGACGTCGCCCGTTCTTCGCGCCGCGGTGGCGTCGGCGGCGCATTCGTTTCGGGAGTGTTGAGCGACGGGAGGTCGAGTTTCACTCCGCTGGGAGTGCCGGCCTTTTGTGCGGCCTCGTCCCTTTGCAGCGATTGCAGCTGTTGCTTGGCTTCTGCGAGCGGCGCATTCGGGTCGTCCGCGGCGGCGGTCGATGCCAACGCTGTAACAAGTGCGGCGACTGCGAGCCGGCGGCTCACGTCTTGAAGAAGATGCCCTTGAGGTTCATCTCCAGCGCCTGCGGATTGGGCGAGAAGCGCAGGCCGTCGGCCTTGCTGATCTTGCCCTCCTTGATGAGACGATAGAGGTCCTTGTTGAAGGACTTCGACATGCCATCGGCGCCACCATCGAGCAACTGTTGGATTTTGTCGTTCTGTCCTTCGAGAATCAGGTTTCGCATCGTGGCATCGGCGACCATGATTTCGTGCGCCGCGAAGCGGCCGCCGCCTTCGAGTGCGGGCACGAGCTTCTGGCAGATGAAGCCGCGCAGCGAACCAGCGATTTGACGGCGCGCCTGCGCGATCTGCTCGGGCGGGAAAAACTCAAAGAGGCGCGTCAGCGATTGCGCGACGGTCGCGGCGTGCATCGTCGAGAACACCAAGTGGCCCGTCTCGGCCGCGGAGATCGCAGTCTCGAACGTCTCCTTGTCGCGCATTTCGCCGATGAGGATGATGTCCGGATTTTGGCGCAGCACGGATTTGATCGCCATTTCGAAATTCGGCACGTCGATGCCGATCTCGCGCTGCTGGAAGACGGACTTGTCGTCGCTGAAAGTGTATTCGATCGGGTCCTCGATGGTGACGATGTGTTTGTCGAGGTTCTGGTTAATCCAGTTCATCATCGCCGCCATGGTGGAGCTCTTGCCGGAGCCGGTGGCGCCGCACACGAGCAGGATGCCGTCCTTGGCCTGCGCGAGCTTCACGAGCACGTCGGATTCGATCTTCAGCTCCTCGAAAGTCGGCGGGCGGCTCTTGATATGACGCAACACGATCGAGACCGTGCCACGCTGATGAAAACCGTTCACGCGGAAGCGCCCGACGTCCGCCGCGGCATACGCGAAGTCCACCTGGCCGTCCTTTTCCCAATTCGGTCGGAAGACCGACGGCACGTGCTCGCTGACCCAAGCGTCCGCCTGCTCGTGGGTAATCGGATCCATCTCCACCGCGCGCAGCCGGCCGCCCATGCGCAGGTAGCCGGGCTTGTTCGACTTGATCACGATGTCGCTCGCGCCGCTCTCGACGGCGAGCTTCAGCAGATCTTTCATGATTTCGGTGTGAACCGTTGTGCTCATGGGGAATTTTGGGCGTGAACCGGCAGCGAAGCTTGTTTTGCCTACGGACCTCAGAATCGTTGAGACAACTTTCCATGAAGTCCAGCCGCCCCTTCACCGGGACCATCACTGCCCTCGTCACGCCGTTCAAGAATGACGCGGTCGCCTACGACGACCTGCGCACGCTCGTGAATTTCCAGATAAAATCCGGCATCGACGGCATCGTCTCGGTCGGCACGACGGGCGAGTCGCCCACCCTCGACCACGAAGAGCATCTCGAGGTGATCCGCGCGACGATCGCTGCCGCGCGCGGTCGCACGCCAGTCATCGCTGGCACCGGCTCCAACTCCACGAAGGAGGCGATCCATCTCACGAAGGAGTCCGACCGCGCCGGCGTCGACGCCATGCTCGTGGTCGCACCTTACTACAACAAGCCGACGCAACAGGGCATCTTCGAATATTTCTGCGCCATTGCTGACGCGACGGACAAGCCGATCATCCTCTATTCCATTCCCGGCCGTTGCGGCGTGGAGATCAGCGTCGGCATCATTGAGAAACTTCGCGCGCGCTACCCGCACGTCGCATGGGTGAAGGAAGCCGGCGGCTCCGTCGATCGCGTGGACCAGATTCTCCAAGCGTGCGGCGACTCCGTCACCGTGCTGAGCGGCGACGACTCGCTCACGTTGCCGTTCATGTCCGTCGGTGCGAAGGGCGTGATTTCCGTCGCCTCGAACCTTTATCCCAAAGAGACCGGCAAAATGGTGCGCCTCGCGCTCGACGGCGACTTCGCCAAGGCCCGCGCACTGCACCGGAAGCTCTACCCGATGTTCAAGACCATCTTCATCGAGGCCAACCCGGTGCCGATCAAGGCCGCGCTCGCCCGTGCCGGACACATTGCTTCGGACGAAGTCCGCTCGCCGCTCTGCCCGTTGCTCGAAGCGAATCGCAAAACCCTCTTCGGCGTGCTCGACACCCTCGCCGCCAAGAAGTGAGCGCTCCCCGTCTCATCATCAACGGTGCCAAGGGGCGTATGGGCCGTGCACTACTCGCGGCCGCCGCGGATCTGCAGCTGCCCGTCGCCGCAGCCGTCGATGCGAGCGACGATCTCGCCGCCGCACTCGCGCTGGGCGACGTGCTCGTGGACTTCAGCGTGCACAGCGCGACGCACCGCGCGATCGAACTCGCGGTCGCGCAGAAAAAGGCGCTCGTCATCGGCACCACTGGTCACGGCGCGGAGGAGAAGAAGAAGTTCGCGGCGCTCGCCGCGCAGGTGCCGACAGTCTGGGCCGGCAATTTTTCCGTGGGCGTTAATCTGCTCTTCGCGCTCACCCGTCGCGCGACACGCGTCCTCGGCGCCGACTACGACACCGAGGTCGTGGAAATGCACCACCGCTTCAAGAAGGACGCCCCCAGCGGCACCGCCGCACGCCTGCTCGAGATCATTCTCGAAGAGCGCAAGCTCGCCGCCGCTGACGCCCTGCGTCACGGCCGCTCCGGCATCACGGGCGAACGTTCGCCGAATGAAGTCGGTGTGCATGCGCTGCGCGGCGGCGACGTCGTCGGCGATCACACCGTCATCTACGCGGCGCTCGGCGAACGCGTGGAGCTCACGCACAAGGCGAGCGACCGCCAGATTTTCGCGCGCGGCGCGCTGCGTGCCGCGCAATGGGTCGTCAGCCAGAAGCCGGGCGTCTACGACATGCAGGACGTGCTCGGCCTGAAGGATTGAAATGATCACGCGCATCACCGGCACGCTCGTCAGCGCCACTCCGCTCCACGCCGTCATCGAGACCGGTGGCCTCGCTTACGAGGTGCACATTCCGGTCACGACGGCCGAGCGCCTCCCCCAGCCTGGCCAGCAAGCGCGACTGCATACGCTCGTGGTTTATCGCGAGGACTCGCAGACGATGTATGGCTTCGCCGGCGAGGATGAACGCGACTTCTTCCGGTTGTTGGTGGAAAAGGTTTCCGGTATCGGACCGAAGACGGCGCTCAGTATTTTCAGCAAGCTGTCGTTGCCGGTGCTGCAAGGTGCCATCGCTGCTGGCGATGTCGGATTGCTCGCAAAGTGTCCGGGCATCGGCAAGAAGACGGCCGAGCGACTCGTGATCGAGTTGCGCGACAAGCTCGGAGCCGCGCCGGTCGTCGCGCCTGCGTCTGCGGCGAGCGGCGAATCGCCGGCGCCGGCCGACAACAAAGTCCGCGATGCCGTCATGGCCCTCGTCGCGCTCGGCTACAAAGCTGCCGACGCGGACAAGGCAGTGCGCCAAGCTTGGGTCGCGCTCGGCCCCACGGCGACGACCGAAGCGCTGATCAAGAAAGCGCTGGGCTAAAAAAGAGCCCGCGTCATTCGACGCGGGCCGGGTAACGAAGGACTTGGACAGCGCTCAGCGCTGGAACTGGAAGGCGGTGAACTCCGTCTGTGCGCGCGGGTTCTTGGTCTTCTGGAGCAGATTGGCGCGATTCTGGAGCGCTGTGCGTTCGTCAAACACGCCGTCGTCGAACAGCGAGTTGAGGCGCGGCGCGGTGCCGCTGGGAAGACCGAGCAGGCGGCTTTCGTCCTGGCGGAGCGAGGCGAAGATCGCTGCGTAGTCCGCGGTGATGGCCTGTCGCGGCGTGGTCTCGGCGCGAGGCGCTTGCGGCACGGCGGCCACGGCGACCGGTGCGGGTTGAGCGACCGTCGCCACGGCCGGAGCGGTCGACGTAGGCTTGGCGGCGAGATCAGTCGACGCGGGCGTGGCGTCGGAGAAATTCGAACGCATCACCACGAAGGCAACGCACGCGGCGGCAGCAAGGCCGCTGGCGGCGTAGGCCCACCGCAAGCGGCGCTGGCGAATCCGCCCTTGGATGTGGGCGATCGTCGCAGGCTGGCGGGCTGGTTGGCCGGTCTGCTCGGTCTGGGCGCGGAAGCTCTCATAGACGAGCTTGGTGGCGCGGTGCATCCGGCAGTATTGCAGGTAAACCTGGCGCCGGCGCGGATTGGACTGAATTTCCAATTCGAGCTCGGTAGCCTCGTCCGGCGAAATCTGCCGGTCGATGTAGAGGTTCACCAGTTCGGTGAAACGTGTGTCCTTCATTGCTGAAATTCCTCCCCCAGTCTCTCGCGCAGGCTTTCGCGGGCGCGGGCGATGCGGCTTTTGACGGTGCCGACGCTGATACCGAGGATGTCGGCGATCTCCTCGTAAGAGAGATTCTGCACGTTGCGCAGGATCAGAATCTCCCGGTGCTTCTCGTTGAGCTCCTCCATGCACTCGGCCACGCGGTTGACGAATTCCTGCGTGACGGTGGCGTCCTCGGGAGTCTCCTGTTCGGACGGGATGAGTTCGGCGATCGTGGTGTCGTTATCGGCACCAAGGGGGGCGTCGAACGAGATGGATTGGTCGCGCTTGCGCCGCCACCAATACCAATAACGGTTGCGTGCGAGATTCGTGGCGATCTGGTAAAGCCACGTGGAGAACGCGGACTCGCCGCGGAAATTCGTCAGGCCGCGATGGGCGCGGATGAAGGCGTCTTGCGTGACCTCCTCGGCGTCCTGCTGGTTGCGCAGGAGCTGGTTGACCATCGCGTAGATGCGATCCCAGTAACGGGTGACGAGCTGGTCGAACGCGGCGGAGTCCCCGCCTTTGAAGCGTTCCACCAGCATGCGATCCAATGCGACTTCCTGGGCCTTGGCTGTCATGTGCTCAGGCTCGTTTGGATTTGGAAATTCGTGAATTGTTCCCACAGAAAATTCTCCGGGCCGATCGGTGTTGAAGTCCGGCCGGCGGAGGGGATGGACGTTGAACGTTGGGCCGCGAAGTGCCAAATAATTCTTGCTTTGCCCGCCATCTGAAAAAATAAACTGCCCGCTTACTTGGATTTGGGGTCGATAGCTCAATGGTAGAGCAGCGTCCTTTTAAGTCGTTGGTTCTGGGTTCGAATCCCAGTCGACCCACCATCCCTTCCAAGTGCGTGCGGGCACTCCGGTTGCGCAAACATCCGGGTTGTGTTTTCCGGGCCGTTTGTCTTACCTGCGGCCACTAAGTTCCTCACCCGCCCTCGGGCCCTTTTCCCAATACCACGTGGCTACGTCCCCCCAAATCAAACGCATCGTAATCGTCGAAGATCAGACCGCCATCCGGGAGATGCTCGCGGAGATTCTCCGGATTGACCCGAGCTACAAAATCGTCGGCGAGACCGGCGACGGCCAAGCCGCCTGCAACCTCTGCCTCGATCTGAAACCCGATGTCATCGTGCTCGATGCTCGCCTGCCAGGCCTCAGCGGAGTCGACATCCTCCGCCGCATCGCCAAGCAGCTCAAGACGACGCGCATCATGGTTTTTTCCGGCTACGAGAGCCCCGCGCTCGTGCGCGAGATGCTCGAGGCCGGCGCCCACGGCTTCGTGGAAAAGACGGCCGGCCTCACCGAGTTCAAGAAGGGCCTCGAGACTGTCGCGAACGGCGGCACCTATTTCGGCCCCGGCGTCGCTGCGCTTCTGCGCAACGTCGTCGCGAACAACTCCCCCACCTCCGGTGCCGACCTGCTCACGGATCGCGAACGCGAAATCCTCAAGCTCGTGGCCGAAAGCCACAGCACGAAGGAGATCGCCCAGAAGCTCGGCATCAGCGTCAAGACGGTCGACAACCACCGCACGAACCTCATGCGGAAACTCAACCTCCACGACGTCGCGAGCCTCACCCGCTACGCCCTCGAAATCGGCCTGATCGACCATCGCTCCCAAGCTTGGGCGTGATGACAGCAGCGGCAGGGTTTTCGTTCTTGCCGCCCCCAAGGGATTACCGATAACTCGCGCCATTCTCGCCTCTTTTCCATGAAGCATCTTAAGAAGTTCCTCAGCGTCGCGCTCGCCGGCTCCGTGCTGTTGCTCGCGGCCTGCTCCAAGAAACCCGTGCGCGACCCGAACGCCGGTGCGAATCAGATGGGCAACACCATCGATCCGAACAGCGTTGCCATCCCGCAAGACCAGGCGCCCGGCACCGGTCTCGAGAATCGTCCCGCTGAAACTCCCTTCGGCAAGAGCGTCGTGGAGCCCGTCTATTTCGACTTCGATCGCGCCGCCGTTCCGGAGCGCGAACGCGCCAAGCTCGAAGCCGCCGTCAAGTGGCTCAAGGACAACGCCGACAAGCGCATGGTCCTCGAAGGTCACTGCGACTGGCGTGGCACCGCCGAATACAATCTCGGCCTCGGCGACCGTCGTGCGAACGCCGTCCGCCGCTTCCTCGAGCATCTCGGCGTCGACTCGAAGCGACTCGAGATCCTCTCGAAGGGTTCGACCGAAGCCAAGCAGGGTGGCACCGACGCTGAGTGGGCCAAGGACCGTCGCGTCGACTTCATCGAGCTGACGAAGTAAGGCGCCCTCGCCTTCCCGATCTTCAAGCCGCGGTTCGCCGCGGCTTTTTTATTTTCGGCCAAAGGCGTTCGCACACGGCGCGGAAAAACAAAGAGCGGCGCCATGAAGCGCCGCTCGAAATTTCGTCCTGCGATTCGCGTGATTGCTTGCGCGCGTCAGCTCTTCGCCAACTGCGCGAGCACGCTCTTGCTGGTGGCGATGCCCTTTTTCATCACGCGCAGATCGAAGCCTTCGTTCGGCGCGTGCAGGTTGTCCTCGGGGAGGAACAGGCCCATCATCACCGCATCGAGCCCGAGCACTTCCTTGATGTCGGCGATGAGACCGACGCTGCCGCCCTCGCGGAGATAGAGCGGCTCCTTACCCCAAACATCCCTCGCCGCCTTGTCGAGCGCGCGGAAGCACGCGGCGAGTTTCGGCGACTGGTTCTTCGGCGTGTTCGAGCGATCGGGCGGAATCACGACGTAGGGCGTCGCGACGTGCTGCTCGGTGATCTTGATCGAGACACCCTTCGGGCAACGTTTCTTCACGGTGTCGAAGATGAGCTTCTTCACGTTCTCCGGCGTCTGATTCGGCACGAGGCGGCAGGTGACCTTCGCCGAGGCCTTGCTCGGGATTACCGTCTTCGTCCCCTCGCCCTGATAGCCGCCGGAAAAGCCGTTGAACTCGAGCGTCGGCAGAAAGCGGATCGCCTCGAACGGATTGTAGCCGGGCGGCGTGTGGAATTTCGAGATGCCGAGAAATTTCTGGTAAGCGTCCTTCTTCAGGCCGGCCTTCTTCAATTGCACGCGTTCCCACTGCTCGGGTTCGATGACCTTCTTGTAGAAACCCGGGATGTTCACGCGGCCGTCCGGCGTATGCAGCGAGGCGCAGAGTTCGGCGAGCGCCTGGAGCGGATTCATCAACACGCCGCCATTCATGCCGGAGTGCAGGTCCATCTTCGGACCGGTGAGCTCGATCTCGAACGCCAACATGCCGCGCAGGCCGACGGTGATCACCATTTGATCGGGCGACGGGATGCCGGTGTCGGACATGAAAATGAAGTCGCCGTCGAAGCGGTGGCGGTTCGCCTTCAGGAAGTCCTTGAAGTTCTTCGAGCCGATCTCCTCCTCGCCCTCGACGACGAAGGTGATGTTGAGCGGCAGGTCGGGTTGCTCCTCGAGCAACTGGCCGACCGCGGCCACGTGCACAAGCAGCGGGCCCTTGTTGTCGGCGGTGCCGCGACCGTAGATGCGGTTGCCCTTCACCGTCGCCTCGAACGGCGGCGTCGTCCAGAGGTTGAGCGGGTCCGGCGGCTGCACGTCGTAATGGCCGTAGATGATCACGTGCGGCGAGGTCTGGTTGACGATGCGCTTGGCGACGATGACCGGGTGCAGTTGCGTCGGCACGACATCGACGCTGAAGCCGAGCTCCTTGAACAACGAGGTCAGGAACTGCTGGGCGCCCACCATGCCGTCCTTGAACTTCGGATCGGCGGAGACGCTGGCGTGACGGACGTATTCCTTCAGTTTCTCAACGGGGTCGAACATGCACGTAGGTTGCCCTCACTCGCGTGCGGCGGCTAGTCGAAATCCACGGGCCGTTCGACTAGTAGCGCCTTGGCCTCGCGCAGTAGCGTCCGTCTCGCCCTGCGCCTCCATCCCGCCTCAGCCGAGGTCCGCCGATGCGCGCCGCAGCTCGCGGGCGCATCGCGCGTGCACGGATCACGCCAGCTCAGTGTTTGAAGTGGCGGACGCCCGTGAAAACCATCGCCATGCCGCGCTCGTCGGCGGCCTTGATGACTTCCTCGTCGCGGATCGCACCGCCCGGCTGGATCGCCGCCGTCGCTCCGGCATCGGCGGCAGCCAGCAAGCCATCGGGAAACGGAAACAACGCCTCGCTCGCCACGACAGAGCCGCGCAAATCGAGTTTCGCCTCGCCGGCTTTCCAAACCGCGATGCGCGAGCTGTCGACGCGCGCCATCTGGCCAGCTCCGACGCCGAGGGTCTGTTCGCCGCGGCAATAGACGATGGCGTTCGACTTGACGTGCTTGCAGACCTTCCAGCCGAAGAGCAGCGAATCCCACTCTTCCGCGGTCGGCTGGCGCTTGGTCACGACTTTGCAGCCAGCCATCTTCTCCATCGAGCGGTCGCGGTCCTGCACGAGCACGCCGCCGACAACCGAGCGCACTTCCTGCAGCGCATCGGCACCGATGCCGCCTTTTGCGATCATGAGGCGCAGGTTCTTTTTCTTGGCGAAAATCGCCAGCGCCTCGTCGCTGAAACGCGGCGCGATGATCACCTCAGTGAAGATGTCCTTGATCTGCTCCGCGACGTCCTGGCCGAGCGTCTGGTTGACGACGATGATGCCGCCGAACGGTGCCTGACGGTCGGTGGCATAGGCCTTTTCCCACGCGCCGAGCAATGTGTCCGCACTGGCGACGCCGCAGGGATTCGTGTGCTTGAGGATCGCAACGGTCGGTTTTTCGAAGTCGCCGATCAGGTAGGTCGCGGAGGTGATATCGAGAATGTTGTTATACGAGAGTTCCTTGCCTTGCAGTTGCTGGAAGTGCTCGTGAAACGTGCCGTAGAGCGCCGCCTTTTGGTGCGGGTTCTCGCCGTAGCGGAGGCTCTGCGCCTTCTTGAGCGAGAGCGAATAGGTCGCCGGAAAACCGCTCAGCGCTTCGAGGTCGGGCTCGTCCTGCTGGGTTTCGAGATACTTCGCGATCGCCGTGTCGTAGGCGCCGGTGCGCTGGAAAACCTTCAACGCGAGCTTGCGACGCAGCGCCTTCAACTCCGCGCTCCCCTCGCCCGCCGCCAGCGCCGCGAGCACGCCAGTGTAGTCCGCCGGATCGCACACGACGCTGACGCTCTCGTGGTTCTTCGCCGCGCTGCGCAGCATCGACGGGCCGCCGATATCGATGTTCTCGATCGCCTCCTCGAACTCGACGTGCGGCTTCGCGACAGTCTGCTCGAACGGATAAAGATTCACGACCACGAGGTCGATCAGGTCGATGCCATGCTGTTCCGCGGCCGCGAGGTGATCGGCCTTGTCGCGCCGGCAGAGCAGGCCGCCATGGATCTTGGGATGTAGCGTTTTCACGCGACCCTCCATCATCTCCGGGAAACCCGTGTGCGCGCTCACTTCAGTGACGGGCAGACCCGCTTCCGCGAGCAGTTTGGCGGTGCCGCCGGTCGACAACAGCTTGTAGCCGTGCGAGCGGACGAGGGCGGTGGCGAAGTCCACCAGGCCGCGTTTGTCGGAGACGGAAAGGAGCGCGAGCTTAGCCATCAATCTAAGGACGTGACGGCCGCGTAGGCTGGCAAGCGGGAAAACCTCCGTGACACGCGCGTCGGCAAAAAAACGAGCGGCCGACTCGCGCCGACCGCTCGCCTGCTCGGGGTTAGGGCCCGGCTCAGGTGCCGGAAATTCCCACGATGTCGCCGCTGGCATCGACATCGATATGTTCGGCCGCCGGCACCTTGGGCAGCGCCGGCATGCGCATCATCTGACCGGTCAGCGCGACGACGAAGCCCGCGCCCGCCGCCAGTTCGAAATCGCGCACCGTGACACGGAAGCCGCGCGGACGGCCGATCTTCTCCGGATCATCAGTGAGCGAATTTTGCGTCTTGGCCATGCACACGGGCAACTTGCCGAAGCCGGCGATCTCGAAGAGCCCGAGCTTGATCTCGGCTTCGGGCAGGATGTCGACGCCGTCGGCACCGTAGAAACGGTGTGCGATCGCCTCCATCTTTTCGCGAATCGGCTGTTCGTCGCGGTAGGTGTATTGCAGCGGCGGAGTGCTGGAATAGATCGAGTGCAGCACGGTTTCCGCGAGCGCGAGTCCGCCCTCCCCGCCCTTCGCGAAGACTTCCGAGACCTCGCACTCCACACCGAGCGCGTGACAGAACGCGCGGACCCGCACGAGTTCGTCGGGCGTGTCGCTCGGGAATTTGTTCAACGCGACCGTCACAGGGCGGTTGAAATTCCGCGCCGCGGTCACATGCGCCTCGAGGTTGGCGAGTCCGCGTTCGAGCGCCGCGAAGTCCGGTTGCGCGAGCGCGTCGGCCGGTGCGCCGCCGTGCAACTTCAGCGCGCGCACCGTCGCCACGAGCACGATGGCGTCGGGATTGAGGCCCGTCTGCCGGCATTTGATGTCGATGAACTTCTCGCCGCCTAGGTCGAAGGCAAACCCCGCTTCCGTCACCACGAAATCCGCGTGCGCGAGTGCCAGACGTGTCGCCAGCACCGAGTTGCAACCGTGCGCGATATTCGCGAAAGGCCCGCCGTGCACGAACGCCGGCACGCCCTCGCAAGTCTGCACCAGGTTCGGCTTCAACGCATCGCGCAGGAGCGCCAGCAAGGCGCCGGTAGCCTTGAATTCCGACGCGCGCACCGGCACGCCCTCCGTCGTGAAGCCGATCACGATGCGATCGAGGCGGGCGCGCAGATCGCGCATCGATTCGCTCAGGCAAAGGATCGCCATGATCTCGGATGCTGCGGTGATATCGAAGCCGCTCCGGCGCTCGCCCGACTTGCCGCCGGCGTTGAGCACGACATTGCGCAGCGCGCGATCGTTCACGTCGAGGACGCGTTTCCACAGCACCTGCGTCGGCGTGAGCCGTGACTGTTTCAGATGGAGTTGGTTGTCGATTATCGACGCGAGGAGGTTGTGCGCCGAGGTGATCGCGTGGAAGTCGCCATTGAAGTGGAGATTGATATCCACCGCGGGCTGCACCGTGCTGCGACCGCCGCCCGTGGCTCCGCCCTTGCGACCGAAGACTGGCCCCATCGACGGCTGGCGCAGTGCCAGCGCGGCGCGCTTGCCGAGCTTGGCGATGCCCTGCGCGAGGCCGATCGACGTCACCGTCTTGCCTTCGCCGGCGGGCGTCGGCGTGATCGCCGACACCAAGATCAGCTTCCCACGCGACGGCTTGTTCTCGAGTGCCTCGAGCGCAACCTTCGCCTTGTCTTGGCCGAAAAGCACCAGATGCTTTTCCGCGATTCCAATCTCCCTCGCGACATCCGCGATTTTCTTCATGGGGTCCTCCGGTAAATCCATTCAACCGCTCAGCGAAAATTCGCTCAACGTCTAATGCCCTCAGCTCCACTGGAATTACGCGGACTTCGCGTTGAATTAGATAAACTCGTCTACCGCCACGGCGGTGATGAGCTCCCGCCGGACCGACCGCACGCCTTCATCTACTACCTCACGATCCACAACGATGCCGACCGCACCGTGACGTTGCTCGGTCGCAAATGGGTCGTCGTGCACGGCGACGGCACGCGCCTCGTCATCGAAGGCGACCGCATCGTCGGAGAGACGCCGCGCCTCGCACCGGGCGAACACTTTTCCTACAACAGCTATCACGTCACCGCGACTGACGCGCGCGTGCACGGCAGTTTTCACGGCGTCGACGAGTTCGGCGCGCACATCTTCGTGCGCATCCCGGAATTCGCTCTGGAAATCCCGCCGGCATGACGCGCGCGTTGCCCGCGTGACGGAAACCGGACAGCGCTTTAACTTGCCCTTGCCGGTGCGGTGCGCCTCCTTGGCAGCCCCGCAATGAAGCTCATCGATCTCAATCGCGACGGCGGCATCGGCGCCAATTCCACATACTGCCAGCTCGGCGATTTTCATTTCGTCATCGATAGCGGGTTGCATCCGAAACAAGTCGGCCGCCAGGCCGCACCGGATTTGACGCCGTTGCGCGACGTCGAGCTCGACCTGATCATCATCACGCACTGCCACCTCGATCACATCGGTTCGCTGCCGATTCTGATGAGGGAGCATCCGAACACGCCGGTCGTCATGACCCAACCGAGCCGCATGATCATCGATCGCATGCTGCACAACTCCGCCAACGTGATGGTGCGCGAGCGCGCGGAAAAGAACGTGATGGATTACCCGCTCTTCACGCACGAGGAGATCGATCGCCTCATGCCGCGCCTGCACGCGCACGGCTTCAACAACCCGAAGAAATTCTCCGGCCAGCGCGACGAGATCGAATTCACCTTCTTCCCCGCCGGCCACATCGTCGGCGCCGCCGGCGTCGAGATCGTGCACAAGCACCGCCGCATCTTCTTCACGGGCGACGTCCTCTTCGAGGCGCAGCGCACGATCAACCCCGCGAAATTTCCCCGCGTCCGCTACGACACGCTGGTCATGGAAACGACGCGCGGCGCGACCGAACGCCCGTCCGACCATTCGCGCCTGCGCGAGGTCACGCGCCTCGTCGACACCATCAACGAGACGCTCCAGCGCGACGGCTCGGTGCTGATTCCAGTCTTTGCGCTCGGCCGCATGCAGGAAATCCTTGCCGTGCTCCACGACGCGAAAAAGTTCGGCAAACTCGTCGAGTCCCCGATCTTCGCGTCCGGCCTCGGCATGGATCTGTGCGACTACTTTGACGACATCGCCAAGAAGACCGGTCAGGTGCACTTCACCCGCACGATCCTGAAAGACCTCGGTGTGCGCAAAACGCCCCGCGATCTCCAGCCCGGCAAGCAGCCGCCGCAGCAAGGCATCTACGTCGTCAGCTCCGGCATGGTCGTGGACAACACGCCGTCCTACGCACTCGCCTCGGCGCTCGCCGGCAATGCGAAGAACGCGATCTGTTTCGTGGGCTATTGCGACCCCGACACCGCCGGCGGCCGCCTGCTCGCTTCGCGCCAGGGTGACGAGTTCCTTTTCGACGCGGTCAACGTGAAGACGAAAATCCGCTGCCAGATCGAGCGCTTCGACCTTTCCGGGCACGCCGACCGCGAGGAGTTGCTGCAATTCGCCATCGACTGCCAACCCCGTTCGCTCGTGATCACTCACGGCGATCCGCCGGCGCGCGCCTGGTTCATGCAGCAGCTCGCCGAGAAGCTGCCGCACACGAAGCTGCTCGATCCCGTGCCGCTGCACGAATACCGCGTCTAATTACCGCCAGCAGCGCCGCTGCAGGCCGTCGTCGCTGGTGAATCGCCGGCGCGCCGTGCCGATAACCAGGATGAAGCCGAGCGCATCGTCCGGTCTTCGCGCCATGAACCCTCGCCACTCGCGGACTAAATACGCAATTGGCCTCGGTGTTCTCGTAATTCTGGCGGGGACACCGGCGGTCGTGCTGTCGCGTGGAAACGCGAGCCCCAGTGAGACTTGGATCGGGCTCGCCTGCGGAGGAGTCGCCTTGCTTGTGGCCATCTGGACCTACCGGAGCACCTCGAACGCGATCGCGGCCATCGTCGCGGAATCCGATGCGGCCGCGCACGAATTCGCCATCGCCGTGGACGAAGCTCGGCAAGCCCAAGCCGCGTCAACCGTTACGCTGCAGCAGGAAACCGCCTCGGTGGCGCGTGCTAACGACCGACTCAGCACTGCGGTTTCGCTGATCCAACAGCACGCCGACCAGGCCAAACAAACGACCTCTCTCGCCAGCGCGACTCACGAAACCGCCGACCGCGGTGTGCGTGAGTTGCAGGCCATCGGCGATGCGATCGAGGCGCTGAACCAGAGCAGCGGCGAGATTTCGAAGATTTTGCAGACGATCGACGCAATCGCCTTCCAGACCAATCTGCTCGCGCTCAACGCCGCCGTCGAAGCGGCGCGTGCCGGCGAGGCGGGCGCCGGCTTTTCCATCGTCGCCGACGAGGTCCGCCGGCTCGCAAAGGACGCCTCTGAAGCCGCGCAACAGACGTCCAGCAAAGTCGAGGATGCCGTGAATTGGATCAGTCAATGCGAGATGCTCAAGATTGCCTTGAGCGAAACGCTGCAAGACGTCGCAGGCAAAGCCCGCGAGCTCGACACCGCCGTCGCGGAGATTTCCTGCGGTTCACGTGAGCAATCGGAGAGCGTCAGCGCCGTGAACGCCTCGATCACCGATCTCAATCGACGCCTGCAGAAGCTGACCAACACTCGGCCCGGCACACCGGCGATTTCATTCCCGTCGACAACCGCGCTCATGCCGGAATCGATCGACGCATGATCGCGCGCTTGCGTCGAGCTCCGTAGACCTCGGCGGCGAGAGCCATTCGCTCGGCGGGCTCAAGCCGCCGCACTTCAAGCACGGGACGCACTCCACCGAACGCGCTCCACCGAACTATGCTCAGACCGCATCCGAGGATACGCCGCCGCAGTATCGGCGATCCGATCGACCAACGAGCACCGACGCTCCTTCCCGCCGCCCACGCTCAGTGTTTCGCGCAGGCCTTGAGCTGAATATCGATCGAGAGAATGTGATTCTTGATCCAGTCCGCCGCCGCACCGTGCAGGCTTTTCAGCAGCTCCGGCTTTGGTCCTTCAACGGCGTAGCGCGACTTGTATTTCGCGAAGAGATCCAGGAACGCCGCGTGCGCGGCCTTGTTCTTTTCATGGGCCGGACAATGTGCCTTCTCCATGCAGCCTTCCTCGAATTTGAAATGCGTGCCGACGTAGGAACCGAGGAAGTTCAACAACTCGTCGCACTTCGCTTTCGGTGGCGGCGGACCAACGAGAAGTTGTTCCATCTGATTGATCTTTTCGATCAGCATTTTGTGTTGCGTGTCCACGAGGGGCACGCCGGTGGCGAATTGTTCGCTCCAAGCGAGCATAATGCACTCCTTCTTGTTCGGTCTGGTCGCTCGATGCTCCTCGTCCAATCGGGCAAAGGTTGAGCTCTTGCTCCTTGCAACGTCACGTTGCGCGCGCGATTGAAGGATTCCGCCGCGCTCGCGCGGTAAGAAGCATGCCTAAACGCAAGATCTGCGCCGCGTTTATCGGCCGAGTGTCTCGTGCAGCTTCGCCACCATCGCCGCGTTGCCGGCGAGGTATTGGACGCGCGGGCTCTTGAGCCAGAATTCTTTTAATGGGAACGGCGTCGGCGTGAGGTAGTCGAGCTGACCGCCACCCTCCTCGATCATCGCGGCCGCGGCGGCGATGTCCCAGAGCCGGTTGTTGTGCTCCACCACCCCGTCGAGATGGCCGGTCGCGCAATAGGCCAGGTGCAGCGCGCTGCTGCCGAGGCCGCGGATCTTGAAGGCTTCGATGATGCGCTTGCCCTCGGCGGCGTAGCTTTTCTCCACCGGGGAATGGAAGCCGATGAGGCTGTGTCCGTGCGGCGCCTCGGGCGCCACGCGCGCGGGCTTGCCGTCGTCCCACACGCCGCGACCGCGACCGCCGTGCATCAACGTCCGGCGCGCCATGTCGTAGATGACGCCGTAGATGGGCTCACCGTTTTCCAGCAACGCGAGCGAGATGGAGACATAGATGATGCCGTTCGCGTAGTTGTTCGTCCCGTCGATTGGGTCGAGCACCCAGCAGTAACGCGATGTCACTGGCACCGGCTGGTCCGTGACCGCCAGTTCCTCGCTGAAAAACTGGTCTTCCGGAAACTGCTTGGCGATCGCCGCCTGGATCGACTCCGAGATGGCGATGTCGACCGGCGTCACGCGCGTGCCGTCGTATTTGATCTGCGCCTTCGTGCGGCCGAATTCGGCATGGAGGCGCCCGGTTTCGGCGAGCACGGCGGCCTTGGCTGCTTCGATGCGTGAGTCGATGGCGGAAGACATTCCGCGCAAAGGAACACGAGAACGGCCAAGAACCAAGCGCAGAGTGCGTGCAACCGAGGCGCGCACCCGCAGCGCTCAATCGTAGTCGTGAAGCTTCGGGTCGCGCGTGGGCGGAGGGCGACGGACCTTGAACTTCGCCCTGCCTTCTTGCGGTTCCGGCTTCTTCCCCGCATCCGCCGGCATGCCGTCCTCCGTCCCGCCCTCGCCCGCGAACGCGTCGCCCATCTGCTCCTCCAGCGAATCGGGATCGGCGCCCTCTTCGAGTTTGCGCACGGCTTCCTCCATCGGCTCGTCGAGTTTCTCGCCGCTGAGCTCCGCCATGCGCCGCATCATGCGCGCCATGGCACGCGGGTCGTTTTCGTCGACGCCGCCGAACTCGCGCTCCATCGCTCCCATCGCCGCTTCTATGCGCGCATCCTCGGCCGGATCACCCGCCGCAGGCGCGGCCGGCGCAGACGGCTCCTTGCGGTTGCCGCCGACAGCGAAGTTCGAGACGAGCTTAACCATGCGCGCCCTCGGATTGTCCGGGCAGCGCGGCGTGAGTTTCCCCTGCGCGAGCGTCTTCGCGAAGAACGAGTAGATGCGATTCGTGTCGGGACTGTAATACTCGTAGATTGGCATGGCGGACGGGCTCCCACGGATTGCGGAGCCTCGCGTGTTTTCAAATCGAAATTCGCGGGCGTTCTGCGTCCAGGACGGCAGCGCTCTTGCCCGTGCCTCGCCGTCCGCCGAGCGCAAATGTGCGGCGCACCGTCACCGGTCGCCGAGTTGGTGGCCGCGTTGCACGGTGGGTTTCTTGCCGGTGTTCATTTTATCCAACACGGCGGCGAGCCGGCGTTTCTTTTCGTCGGCTTGCGCGAACATTTCCAGCTGTGCGGCCGGTTCCTCGATGCCGGAAAAGCGCACGCTGACCAGCCGCAGCGGGCGGCGCTTGGTCCACGCCGCTTTCAGCAACGGGCCGACCAGCGGATAGAACGGGGCCTCGAGATCGGTGGCTACCGCCAAACTGCGGCCGCACGAGCTGTCCTCCATGCCTGGATAGCGCACTTTCACGGTCAGGGTCCGCGCCCGCTTTCCGTCGCCGCGCACGGACGGCATGAGATCGTCGATCATGCGCTTCGCGATGCGTTCGATCTCGGCAAAGTCCCAGATGTCCTCGCCGAACGTCTCCTGCTGCGAATACGACTTCGCGTCCTCGTGGTCGACGTGCACCACCCGGTCGTCCTCGCCGCGCGCCATGCGCACGATCTCGGCGGAAAAATTGCCGAACGTCTCCTCCACCTCCCGCTCGCTCAACGCGAGGATGTCGCGCACGAGTTTGAGTCCGACGGCCTTCAACCGCTCCTCGGTTTTTTTGCCGATGCCCGGCAGGACGCCCACGGAAAGCGGCGCAAGGAACTCCGCTTCCTGTCCCGGCAATACGACCGTGAAGCCGCGCGGCTTGCGCGCCTTGCTGGCGATGGCCGCGACGAGTTTGTTCGCCGCGATGCCGAACGACGTGGGGATTTGGTGTTCGTCCCATATCCGCTGCTGCAACGCCCGGACGCGCGTCTCGGTCTCCGCGACGGTCTTGAAGCCGCACATGCCGAGATCGAGGTAGCCTTCGTCGATCGAATTGCGCTGCACGATCGGCGTGAGCGTTTCGCATAGGTCGAACATCGCGCGCGACTTCTTGCCGTAGAGGCCGGAAGTGTGCGGGAGCAAAATCAGATCCGGACAGACGCGCAGGGCGAGCTTCGTCGGCATCGGCGTGTAGACACCCGCCGCGCGCGCTTCGTAGCTGGCCGAGGAAATGATGCCGCGCTCGCGTCCGCCCACCGCGGTCTTCTTGCCGCGCAGATCCGGCCGCAGCGCCAGTTCGCACGACACGAAGAATGCGTCGGCATCCAGATGCACGATGGTCGGCAGGGCCGGCTTCGTCGGGTGATTCGGCGCGTCGCTGGGCACGCCGACAGTTTTCGGGAGATTTACCACCGCGCAACACCGCGCGGTGCAAAAAAACGCCTGCGTTGCATGACGCAGGCGGAAAATCGAGGTTGGCCAGTCCCTGTGGACTGCGCACCACTCAAAGCAGTTTCTGGTGCCGGGATGCGATCTTCTTGATCTGCTCGGGCGTGTGGCGCTGCACCAGCTCGGTGAGCGTGTCCGGATCGACCGTCGTCGAGACGACGACCAATTCGCGGCGGTTGACGACTGCGATGCAGATGTCGATCGGATCGCCCTCATCGAGATTTTCCGGCGTGTAGATCAGGACCGCCTCGGCTTCGCCGCGATCGGAGACGCCGACCAGCCGGGTCCAGCCGCGCTTTTGCATCGCCCGGTCGGTGTCCACGAAAAGCTGCTCGCGCGACCACTCGCCGGACTGGCTCCGGCGTTCGTAGACGCCGACGCTGGCGTGCTTGACCGCGGCGAGCGCCAGGCGGGCGTCGACGACTTCGGGTTTCCGCACGAAGAGCAGGCCGCCGCGAACGGCGCCGAGCGTGAGCCGGCCGACGCTGCACTGGACTTTGGTGTGCCAGTCGGCGTTGGTTGCCTTCATGACGTTGCGGCGCAGGGCGGCGGCGTCGCTGTCGAGGGTGACATAACTCGCCACCGCGACGGCCATGATCACGAACGGCGCGAGGCAGATGCCGAGCACCCAGGGCCAGACGCGGCGGCGGCGCGCGACGGGAGTTTGCGGAGTCGTCGGATTCATGACGGGAGAGTCGGCGATGGCGTTGGCGAGGGAACGGGAGCGATCAGGCCTTCGCCTTGACCTTCGCGTTCAACTTGATGTGACGCAGGGGCTCGATGTCGTATTTCTCGGCGAGCGCGCCGATCTTGTCGGCGTTGATGCTGCCGACGACGTTCACGAAGACCGCCTCGCCTTTGTGGTCGATGACGGTGACGACGAGGCCTTCGATGACGTCCTCGCCTTTCAGCTTGGCGAAGATGGCGACATCGTCGCCCTTGTTCTCCTCGCGGACGGTGACCATGCGGTGCCAGCCGGCTTTCTCGAGCTTGGCGCGGACGGCCTCGATCTTTTCGACATTGGCAGCGCGGTTGGCGTCGTCGAGGCCGACGACGTTGACGCGGATGCGTTGGATGTCGCCGACGATGTCGGCGGCGTCGGCGTCCTGATGCTTGGCGATGCGCGCGGCGAATTTCAGCATCGCGGGCGAAAGGTTTACCTCGACGAACTGGCCCTTGGCGGACGGAAGGAGCTGGCCGATGTCGACGAAGCCGGAATCTTCATCCGCGGCGAACGCAGCGGTGGCAGTGAGCGCCAGCGACACGGTCGCGGCGGCGAGGAGGGAGCGGAGCGAGGATTTCATGGGAGTTTCTTGGGAGGGTTAGTGGCCGGATGCTCCCAACACCCGGCAGGGCGCCGCGAAGTTGCGGAAAGTTCGCGCGAACAAGCGCGAAAGCCGCGGAGGGCCTATTTTGCCCCGCGCCAGACGCGGAGCGCCTCGCCGGTGAGCGAGCGCAATTCCTTCTCGATGCCGGCGCCCGGGCCGGCGTAGACGATCTCGCCGCCCTCGGGACCGCCGCCGGGTCCGAGATCGATCAGCCAGTCGGCGAGGTGAATCACATCGAGGTTGTGCTCGATGATTACGACGGTGTTGCCGGCGTCGCGCAGCTTGAAGAGTAAGTCCATCAACCGCTGGATGTCCGTCCAATGCAGGCCGGTCGTGGGCTCGTCGAGGATGTAGAGCGTGCGGCCTTGCTCGCGTTTGCTCAGTTCGAGGGAGAGCTTGATCCGCTGCGCCTCGCCGCCCGAAAGCGTCGTGGCGGACTGACCGAGCGAAAGATAGCCGAGGCCGACCGCATCGAGCGTCGCGAGTTTCTCGCTGATGCGCGGGATGGCGCGGAACAGCTCCATCGCCTCGCGCACGGTGAGATCGAGGACGTCGGCGATGTTCTTGCCGTGGTAGCGCACCTCGAGCGTCTCGCGGTTGAAGCGCCGGCCGGCGCAGCTCGGGCACGGCGCGAACGCGTCGGCCATGAACTGCATGTCGAGACGGATCTGCCCGTCGCCCTGACAACGCTCGCAGCGGCCGCCGCGGACATTGAACGAGAAACGGCTGGCCTTGTAGCCGCGAACTTTAGCCAACGGGATTTGCGCAAAGAGATCGCGCAGCAGATCGAGCAACCCGACGTAGCTCGCGGGATTCGAGCGCGGGCTGCGGCCGATGGGCTCCTGGTCGACTTGCACGGTCTTCTCGAAGTGTTCGAGGCCGGCGAGGCCCTTGTGTTTTCCGGGGAGCGTCTTCGCGCCGTTCAGCTTTCGCGCCGTGGCGGCGGCGAGGATGTCGTTCACGAGCGAGCTCTTGCCGGAGCCGGAAACGCCCGTGACGCACGTGAGCAAGCCGACGGGAAACGCGGCGTCGACGTTCTTCAGGTTGTGCTCGGACGCGCCGCGCACGGTGAGCCAACGGCCGTCGGGCGCGAGGGTCTTGGCGTCTTTCGCGACACCCAACTTGCGCGCGAGATACGGGCCGGTGCGCGAAGCGGAAGCGGGCAACCGCGCGCAGTCGGCGGGCGTGCCTTGGAACAGAATCTCGCCACCCTCGCGGCCGGCGCCGGGGCCGAGTTCGATGAGCTGATCGGCGATGCGCATCGTGTCCTCGTCGTGCTCGACGACGACGACCGTGTTGCCGCGATCGCGCAGGTCGCGGAGCGTGGCGAGAAGCTTCTGGTTGTCGCGCGCGTGCAGGCCGATGCTTGGCTCATCGAGGACGTAGATGACGCCGACGAGTCCCATGCCGAGCTGCGTGGCGAGGCGGACGCGCTGAGATTCGCCACCGGAGAGCGTGCTGTATTCGCGATCGAGCGTGAGATAGCCGAGACCGGTTTCCTGAAGGAAATGCAGTCGTTGCTCGACGCCTTCGATCACTTCGGCGACGGCCTCGATCGAGCCGAGTTTCGCCGGCACATCGCGGAGGAACGCCAGCGCATGATTGATATCCATCGCGCTGAATTCCGGATACGCCACGCCGGCGAGACGCACGGCGGCGCTGCGGGGATTGAGGCGCGAGCCATGGCACGTCGGACACTCGCCGCTCACCATGAAAGTCGTGAGCCGGGCACGGAAGCCGTCGCTGTCGGTCTCGCGAAAACTCTCCATCAAGTCCGCGACGACACCGAGGAACGCCATCGCCTTCGGCTCGCGCATGCGGCGAAGCTTGAAGCTGAAGAGCCGCTCCCCCGCTCCGTGCAAAATCAGGTCGCGCGTCTCCGCGGGGAGCTTCTTCCACGGCACGTCCGGGTCGAAGGGCAGTTGCTCTGCGAGCTGCTTGAGCAGCGCGTTGTGTTTGATGATGAGATTTTTTCCGCCGATGCGCCACGGCTTGATCGCGCCTTCGCGCACGGACTTCTCCGGATCGGGAATGACGAGCTCGTCGCTGAACGTGAGTTGCCGGCCGATGCCGCCGCAGTCGGGGCATGCGCCCTCCTTGTTGTTGAAGGAGAAATGGCGCGGCGTGAGCGGCTCGAAGACGTCGCCGCAGACCTCGCACGCGAGGTTCTGGCTGAGCGGAATTTCTCGCCACGGCGCATCGGCGGTCCTCTGCACGAGCACGAGCGCGCGGCTCTGGCCCTCGCGGAAGGCGAGTTCGAGCGAGTCGGCCACGCGGCTGCGTTGGTCGGCGTTGAGCACGATGCGGTCGAGCACGACCTCGACGACGATTTCGGCGGCGCCAGTGGGGATGAGTTTGGTTTCCTCGAGGGACTTCACCTCGCCCGCGATGCGCACGCGCTGGAAACCCCGTTGCCGCAGCCGCGGCAACTCGTCGCGCAGCACCGCGGGTTTCGCCTTCATGAACGGCGCGAGGATGAGCGCGCGCTCGGCCGGCGCGTCGCGGAAGAGTTGATCGATGCAGTCGTCGAGCGAGCGCTTCACCACGCGGCCGCCATCCTTCGGGCAGCGTTGCTCGCCGCAGAGCGACCAGAGCAGGCGCGCGTAGTCGGCGACTTCGGTGACGGTGGCGACCGTGCTGCGCGGCGACCCCGAGCCGGTGCGCTGCTCGATGGCGAGGACCGGCGAGAGACCGTGGATGAAGTCGACGTCGGGTTTCTTCAGTTGCTCGAGAATCTGGCGCGCCTGCGCGGACAGGCTCTCCATGTATTTCCGGTAGCCCTCGGCGTAGAGCGTATCGAACGCGAGGGAGCTTTTTCCGGAACCGCTCGGTCCGGTGACCACGACGAGTTTTCCCCGCGGGATGCGCAGCTCGAGATTCCGGAGATTGTGCTCTCGGGCTCCCTTGATGTGGATATGCGCGGCGGCGTCCATGATGTCGGCCCACGGTTGCCGAATCGGACGGGAGGTCAAAACGCTAATGGCGAAACCAACCCCCTGCTCCACCGTGGATTAAGTCTTGAAGTCATAAACGAAACGCCGCTTCATCCGCGCCAATGAGCCCGGTCCCCGGCTCCTTGTTTCACCCTAACCACCCCGACCGCTCCGCTTGAGCGGCAGTGTTTACCCGCTATGAACCCAAGCAAACCTATGCATCGTCGTCTGCGCGCGCAGGCGATCGCCGCGTTAACCGCCGCCCTCTGCCTGACGCCCGCCGTGCGCGCCGTCGTGTTGCAGTTCGGCGAAGTCAAAGGCCACTTCGACACGACGCTGTCGTTCGGCGGCCTGTATCGACTCAACCCACCCAACCCGGAACTCTACGGCCTCACCAACTCGTTCAACGGCGTCGCCGGCAAACAGCGTTCGGTCAACGCCGACGACGGCGACTTGAACTACGGCTCCACCCTCGTCTCTGCGCTGCTCAAAGCCAGCCACGACCTCGAGCTGAACTACAAGAACTCCGGCCTCTTCGTCCGCGGCTTCTACTTCAACGATTTCGTCAACTCGAACGGCTCACGCAAGAAAGCAGCGCTCTCTGACGAGGCCCAACGCATCGTCGGACAAGGCGGCGAGCTCCTCGACGCCTACGTCTACTTCAAGCCCACGCTCGGCACCATGCCGGCACGCTTCGCCATCGGCAAACAGGTCCTCAGCTGGGGCGAAAGCACCTTCATCCCGAACGGCATCAACTCGGTCAACCCGATCGACGTGGCCAAGCTCCGCACGCCCGGCTCCGAGCTGAAGGAAGCGCTCCGCCCACTCAACATGGTGTCCGCCTCCCTCGGCATCACCGACAAGCTGACCGCCGAAGCGTTCTACCTCCTCGATTGGGAACGCACCCGCGTCGACCCCCCGGGCACCTATTTCTCGACCAATGACTTCGTCGCCAAGGGCGGTCAGAAAGTCTACCTCGGCTTCGGCGGCATCAACGACGGCTCCTCCCTCGGCGCCATCCTGCGCGGCACCGACAACGAGCCCGGCAACTCCGGCCAGTGGGGCCTCGCCTTCCGCTACCTCGCCGAGAATCTCAACAACACCGAGTTCGGCCTCTACTACATGAATTACCACAGCCGGCTCCCGGTCATCTCGGCGCGCACGCCGACGGTCCCGGTGAACAGCGCGAAGGTCGTCAGCGATTCGCAGGCTGCAATCCAAGGCAGCACGACACTCCTGACCGCGATCGGCACCGCCGCCGCCAGCTCCGGCATTCCGACCTCCACCGCCTTCCAGCTCGTGCTCGGCGCCGCCCTCGGCGACCCGACCGCGACCGCCGCAATTGCCGCATTTCCGGCCGTGCAAGGCTTGGTTCCCACGATCGCCGCGCAAGTCACGACCCCCATCAGCACGCGCGAACTCCTCACCGCCGCCGCCACAGGCAACTACGTGATCGAGTTCCCCGAGGACATCCACCTGTGGGGCGCCAGTTTCAACACCAACATCGCCGGCGTCGCCCTCCAGGGCGAAATCAGCTACCGCAACAACCAGCCGTTCCAAGTCGACGACGTCGAGTTGCTCTTCGCCGCGCTCTCCCCGCTCAGCTCGCGCTTCGGCAACAACAACCAACTCGGCACCTTCGCCCTCAACACCTACATCCCCGGCTACCGCCGCCACAAGGTCTGGACCGGCCAGATGACCGCCACGAAAGTCGCGCGCGGCATCTTCGGCGCCGATCAGACGACCCTCATCGCCGAGGTCGGCTACGTGAACGCCGACATCCCGAACCCCGGCAAACTCCGCTACGACGGCCCCGGCACCTTCGTCGGCGGCGACGTCAACTACATGAACGCCTCCGGCAACAACACCTCCGGTGCGCAACCCACCTACGAACCCGCCAGCGCGTTCGCCACCAAGTTCTCGTGGGGTTACCAACTGGTCGGTCGCCTCGACTACAATAACGCCTTCCACGGCGTGAACGTCTCCCCGCTCGTGCTCTTCTCGCACGACGTCAGCGGCAACACGCCGCTCCCGATGGGCAACTTCCGCGAAGGCCGCAAAACCGTCACCGCCGGTGCCGACTTCAGCTTCCAGAACGCCTGGGCGCTCGAACTCCGCTACGTGAACTTCTTCGGCGCCGGACGCTACAATCTCCTCGGCGACCGCGACTACGTCTCCGCCACCCTGAAGTATTCGTTCTAACCCCGCGCCCCACGTCATCATGAAGACCAAGATCACACTCTCCGTCCTCACCTGCCTGGGCGCCCTCGCCGCCCAAGCCGCCATCTCCCAAGCCGACGCCGACCGCCTCGGCGCCGACCTGACCCCGCTCGGCGGCGAAAAGGCCGGCAACGCCGACGGCTCGATTCCCGCCTGGGACGGCGGCATCACCGCCGGCCCCGCCGGCTACAAGCCCGGCATGCATCACCCCGATCCGTTCGCGGGCGAGCAGCCGCTCTTCACCATCACCGCCGCGAACGCCGACCAATACGCCGGCAAACTCAGCGCCGGCCACCTCGCGCTCCTGAAGGCCTACCCGACCTACAAGATGCCGGTCTATACCTCGCATCGCACGGCCTCCAATCCGCAGCGGATCTACGACGCCACGAAGAAGCACGCCACCACCGCCGCCCTCACCGAAGGCGGCAACGGCATCAGCGGCTCCGTCGTCGGCATCCCGTTCCCCATTCCGCAGAACGGCCTCGAGGTGATCTGGAATCACCTCACCCGCTACCGCGGCATCGCCGCCTCGCGCTCGATCAGCCAGGCCGCCCCGCAGCGCAACGGCAGCTACACCCTCGTCGATTTCGACGACGAATTCTTCTTCAACTACGTCCGCGACGACATCTCCGAAGCCGAACTCGCCAAACAAATCGCCTCCGACAACGTCCTGATCTACTTCAAGCAGGCCGTCACCGCCCCCGCCCGCCTCGCCGGCTCCATCCTCCTCGTGCACGAGACGATGGACCAAGTGAAGGAAAAGCGCCGCGCCTGGCTCTACAACGCCGGCCAGCGCCGTGTGCGCCTCGCCCCGTCGATCGAATACGACAACCCCGGCACCGCCGCCGACGGCATGCGCACCTCCGACCAGTTCGACATGTTCAACGGCGCCCCCGATCGCTACGACTGGAAGCTCGTCGGCAAAAAGGAAATGTATGTCCCCTACAATTCCTACAAACTGCACAGCGACTCGGTGAAGTATGACGAGATCCTGAAGCCCCTGCACATCAACCAAGACCTCACCCGCTACGAACTCCACCGCGTCTGGGTCGTCGACGCCACGCTCAAGGCCGGCACCAGCCACGTCTACTCCCGCCGCACGTTCTACGTCGACGAGGACAGCTGGCAGGTCCTCGCCGTCGATCAATACGACGGCCGCGGCCAGCTCTGGCGCGTCTCCGAGGCGCACTGCATCAACTACTACGATGCCCTCACCTTCTGGAGCACGCTCGAAGTCCACACCGACCTGATCGCCGGCCGCTACCTCGCCATCGGCCTCGATAATCAGGGCAAGATGTATGACTTCACCCTCAAGCGCACGCCGCAGGACTACACGCCCGCGCGCCTCCGCCAGGAAGGCGTCCGCTAACACCAAGAATTGCGCAAGGGCGGCCACGATCCAGGCCGCCCTTTTGCTTGCCCACTCCGCTCCCCGGAAAATCATCGCCCCATGCTCTCGCCGTTCGCTGCCGCAGCGGCCGTCTGTGCCCGCCACTCCCTCCGCCTCGCGGCCGCGACGCTCGCGCTGCTCCTTGGCACGCTGACCTTCGCGCAGGACGTCTCGGAGCCCGCACCCCTCGCCGCGAAATCCCTGCTGCTCGACATCGCGATCGCGGGTGATCGCGTGGTCGCCGTCGGCGATCGGGGGCATGTGCTGTTGTCCTCCGACGACGGCAACACCTGGCAACAAAGCATCACTCCCACCCGCGCGATGCTCACCTGCGTCTCCTTCGCCGACACCGAGCACGGCTGGGCCGCCGGCCACGACGGCGTCATCATCGCCACCAACGACGGCGGCAAAACCTGGACCCGGCAAGATGGCGGCCAGGACCTCGACACCGTGTTCCTCGACATCCTCTTTCTCGATGCCCAACACGGTTTCGTCGTTGGTGCCTACGGAAAATTCCTCGAGACCACCGACGGCGGCAAGACGTGGACTGTGCGCAAGATCGCCGAGGAAGACGTCCACTTCAACCGCCTCTCGCGCGACGGCACTGCCGCGCTCTACCTCGCCGGCGAACAAGGCACCGTGCTCATCTCGCACGACCTCGGCCGGACTTGGCAACGCTCCCCGCTCGACTACGAAGGCTCGCTCTTCGGCGTGCGCCCTCTCACCGGCGGCTTGCTCGTCGCTTACGGCCTGCGCGGCCGGATCTTCGTCTCCACCGACGACGGTGCTTCCTGGCAACCCCGCGATAACGACATAAAGACGCTCATCACCTGCGGCGCGCGCCTGCGCGAAGGCGTCGTCGTCCTCGCCGGCCAGGGCGGCAACTTTTTCATCAGCCGCGACGGCTGCCGTTCCTTCCATCATTGGAAACCCGACGATTTCGGCACGAGCGTCGCTGACCTCGCCGTCGCGCGCGACGGCGCGCTCATCACCGTCGGCGAAGCCGGCGCCGTCCGCATCAACATCCCCTGATCATGCTCGCGCGCGTTGAAGAATTCGTTTTCCGCTACCGCCACGTCACCGTGGCGCTTTTCGCCGTCGCGACGCTCGTGCTGGGTTACTTCGCGAGCCGGACGCACGTCGACGCCAGCTTCAACAAGCAGCTGCCGAGCGACCACGAATACATCCAGAACTTCAAGAAATACCAGGAGCAGTTCGGCGGCGCCAACCGCCTCGTGATCGCGCTCGTCGCTAAAAAAGGCGACATCTTCACGCCCGAATTCTTCCAGACGCTCAAGGCCGCGACCAACGAGGCCTACTACCTTCCCGGCGTGGATCGTGCGCAGGTCACGTCCATCTTCACGCCCAACGTCCGCTACATCGAGGTCGTCGAGGAAGGCTTGAGCGGCGGCAACGTCATCCCCGCCGACTTCGTGCCGACCGCCGCCGGACTCGAACGCGTCCGCCAGAACATCATCAAATCGGGCCGTGTCGGCATGCTCGTCTCGAACGACTTCACTGGCGCCGCAATCATCGTGCAGCTGCTCGATGTCGATCCGCAGACCGGCAAGAAACTCGTCTACGCCGAGGTCGCGGACGCGCTGGAGCAGAAAATCCGGCAGAAATTCGAGTCCGACACCGTCGGCGTGCACATCATCGGCTTCGCCAAAGTCATCGGCGACATCACCGACGGCGCACGCGGCGTGCTCGTGTTCTTCGGCGTCGCGATCGTCATCTCGGCGTTCCTGCTCTACTATTTCTCGCAATCGCTCGCGCTCACGATCCTGCCGCTGATCACGTCCTTCTGCGCGGTCGTCTGGCAGCTCGGCATCCTCAACCTGCTCGGCTTCGGCATCGACCCGCTCTCGATCCTCGTGCCGTTCCTCGTGTTCGCGATCGCGTTGAGCCACGCCACGCAGATGCTCCGCTCGTTCCGCTACGAATACAACGTGGGCGGCACCGAGATGCACGCCGCACGAGCGTCGTTCGCGAATCTCTTCATTCCCGGCACCGTCGCGATCCTCACCGACACCGTCGGCTTCCTCACGATCTGGCTCGTCAAGGTCCCGATCATCCAGGAACTCGCCATCACCGCCTCGATCGGCGTCACGCTCATCATCCTCACCGACCGCTTCATGCTGCCGGTGCTGCTCAGTTACACGAAGATGGCACCCGATTTCCGGCGGCGCGTGAACTTCCGGCGCTTCGCCCTCCAGCCGACCTGGCGTCGCCTCGTCAACTTCACCACCGGCCCGAAATCGTCGCTCGTCATCATCGCCGTGGCTGCGACGCTCTGGGGCTTCGGCCTCTACAAGGCGAAGCAGATCCGCATCGGCGACATGCACGCCGGCGTGCCCGAACTGCGCCAAAGCTCGCGCTACAATCAGGACACCGCCGCGATCACGAAAAAATTCAGCATCGGTGTCGACGTCATCACCATCATCGTCGAGACGGTCCCCAACGGCGTCATCGATCACGACGTGATGTCGCTCGTCGACCACTTCGCCTGGCACATGCGCAACGTCGACGGCGTCCAATCCACGATGGCGATCACCGATCTCGCCCGCACGATCAACGCCGGCTGGAACGAGGGCTCGCTCAAATGGCGCGTCATCGCCCGCAACAAGGACGCCCTCGCCCAATCCGTCTCGCCCGTGGAAACCTCCACCGGCCTGCTCAACAACGACGGCAGCGTCATCCCCGTGATGATCTACCTCAAGGACCACAAGGCCGAGACCATCCAGCGCGTCATCGCCGCCGTGAAGGATTTCCGCGCCGCGCATCAGAGCGACCGCGTGCACTTCCAACTCGCCACCGGCAATGTCGGCGTCATGGCCGCGACCAACGAGGTCGTCGTCGCCGCGCAATTCCCGATGGTGATGTGGCTCTACGTCGCGATCGTCGTGCTCTGCCTGATCTCGTTTCGCTCCTGGCGGGCCACGCTCTGCGTGGTGCTGCCGTTGATCATCGTGTCCGACCTGGCCTACGCGCTCATGGTCTTCCTCGAAATCGGCCTGAAGACCTCGACTCTTCCCGTCGTCGCGCTCGGCGTCGGCATCGGCGTCGACTACGGCATTTATCTCTGTTCGGCGCTGATGGAGCGCCTGCACGAAAAGGGCGACTCGCTCGAGGACGCCATCTGCTTCGCCTACGCGACCATGGGCACATCGGTGGTTTTCACGGGCCTCGCCTTGTCGATCGGCGTCGGCACTTGGGCAATCTCGGCGCTCAAGTTTCAAGCCGACATGGGCGTGCTGCTCGCGTTCATGTTCCTCGTCAACATGCTCGGCGCGATGCTGCTGATGCCTGCGCTCGCCGCCTGGCTCTTCCGTCACAAACGCGGCGCCATCCACGACGCCACGCGCCCGCCGTTTCCGATGACGAAGTGAGGCGCGCCGCCGGCCGTTCGGCGCGCCAACATCCTCCGTTCACTCGCTCCGTAACGTCACCGCCGGATCGACACGCGCCGCCCGCCGGGCTGGAGCCCAACAGGCGAGCGCGGTCGTCCCCAACAGGAGCCCGATGACGCTCCCGAAGACCACGGGCTCCATCGGCGCCAAGCCGAAGAGCACTTTGGAAAGTCCCAACCCCAACAGTGTCGCCACGAGCAGGCCCATCACGACGGCGATAGCCGTGAGTCGCATGCCTTCACGCACCAGGAGCCGCACGACTCGCCGCGCATCCGCGCCGAGCGCCATACGGATGCCGATCTCGCGCGTCCGTTGCGCCACGCCGAACGCCACGACCGCATAAAGCCCCATGACCGACAGGAGCAATGTGATGCCCCCTTGGATGGCCGCCACGGTCATACCCATGCGCAACGGCAGCAGCGCAAACACACTCGAGCCCATCAAGTCCTCCATCGTGCGCACGTCGTAGACCGGCAACTGCGGATCGAGCGCCGCCAGTTCCGCCCGCACCCGCTTCGCTTCCGCGGCCGGCTCGCGACCTGTTGTCCGCACCGTGAGCGTGACCGGCGCGAGCGGCTCCTGCGTCAACGGCACGAAGAACGCCGGCGACGGCGGCTCCGAGAGCATCATGTATTTTGAATTTTCCGTGACCCCCACGACCTCGATCCAGGGGCCGTCCTTCCACGGGCGGAAGCGCTTGCCGATCGCGTCCTGTCCCGGCCAGCACACCTCGGCCATCGCCGCGTTGACCACCGCGACACGCGGAGAGTTCGCCCGATCCGTCTCGTCGATCGTCCGGCCGCGCCGCAACCGGATACCCAGTCCCTCGATGAAACCCGGCGAGACCATCGAAATTTTCACCGACACCACGCCATCCTTCAACTGCGGCGGCGGATTCTCCGGATACGCCTCACGCCCGTTGATCTGGTTGTCGAACGGCATGTGACTCGTCAGTCCGGCCGCCTCGATGCCGGGCAAACCGCGCAACCGCGCGAGCAACTCGCGATTGAACACCTGACCGCGCTCATCGCCGTAGCCCTGCAGCGAAAGATCGTAGGACAGCATCAGCAGCCGCTCGGGCCGGAACCCGAGCTCGACCGACTGCACGCGCCGCAGGCTTTGCAAAAACAATCCGCCGCAAATCAACACGATCAGCGACATCGTCACCTGACCGATGACCAGCAGATCGCGCAAACGGTGACGCCCACCGCCCAACGCCGCCTCCGGACCGCATTTTAGCTGGGCCACGAGATCGATACGCGACGCCCGCAGTGCCGGCAGCAAACCGCTCGCGAGGCCCGCCGCCAGCGAGATCCCGGCGACGAACGCATAGCCCTCCCAACCGGGACGGCCATCGACCGCGATCGGCATGTCGCCTTGCGGTGAGAATCGTTGCATCGCGAAGCCCATGAGGTTGCCCAGGAACCAACCCGCGAGTCCGGCAAACCCGGCCAGCACCAAACTCTCGACCAACAGCTGGCGGATGAGGCGTCCGCGGCTGGCGCCGAGCGCCGCGCGCACGGTCAGCTCGCGTTGCCGCGACGCCGCCCGCGCGATCATCAGGTTAGCCACGTTCGCGCACGCCGTGAAAAGCACCAGCACAACCAATCCGACAAACAGCGCGATGAACACCGGCAGCAATTCCGCCACACTCGGATCGGGCCGCGCCCGGCTCTCGAGCATGACAGTCGACCGATAGTTGCGGTGCTCGCTCGGATATTCCTTAACCAATTGCTCGAGCACGACCGCCGCCTCCGACCTCACCCCATCGAGCGTCGCGCCCGGCTTCATCCGTCCGGTGACGCGCCAGGCCGGCGCGCCGCGCCACTCCGCCACATCCGCCATGCTCGGCCGCAATCGATCGATCGCGCCGACCGGCACCCAGGCGCTCATTGCCAGCATCGAGTGAAAACCATGGAACTGCGCTTGCGCGACGCCGACCACCGTGAACGGCTGCCCATTCAACCGCACCGTGCGACCGACCACACTCGGATCGCCTCCGAAACGGGTTTGCCAGTAATCGTGCGCCAGCACCACCACCGGCGCGGAGCCGCGCGCCTCGCCGTCGGATGGCAACAGCGTCCGACCTGCCGTCGGCGCGATATCGAGTGCCGTGAAGGCGTTCGGCGACACGACCTCGAGCCAGGTTCGCTGTGGGCCTCCTTCGTCGGCACTCACGTTCGCCGCCATCGGCGTCGAAGCCACGAGCGCATCCACGCTCCGCAACCGCGCGCGGTAGTCGCGAAAATCGGGATACGACAGCCCGATCGGCATCTTCATCATGTCCGTGCGGTGCAACACGACGACCAGCCGCTCAGCCGCCGGCAGCGACGACGGCCGCAGGAAAAACATGTTCACCACCCCGAACAGCACATTGTTTACCGCGATCCCGAACGCCAGCGTCAGCACCACCACGATCGCGTAACCCGGCGACTTGGCGATCTGTCGTAGCGCCGAGCGGACATCCTGCCGCAACTCATCGAGCCAGCGCCCGCCGCGCGCATCGCGCGCGCGTTCCTGCACACTCGGCACATTGCCAAACTCCCGCAATGCCGCGTAGCGCGCCTCTTCCGACGTCATGCCGGCCGCGCGCTTCCGCTCCTCGCTCATCTCGAGATGCACGCGCATCTCCTGCGCCATCTCCGCATCCAGTTTCCGCTTCCGCCAATAGGCCCGCAGCTGCTTGAACGGATTCATGATTCCTCCTCAGGTCGCCCTCAGAACCAAATTGATCGCCGCCGAGACGCGTTCCCACGCCTCGGTCTCCTCTGCGAGTTGCTTCCGCCCGGTCGCCGTGAGCGTATAGAACTTCGCCTTCCGGTTGTTCTCCGAGACGCCCCACTCGGAGCGAATCCACCCCTGCTCCTCCAAGCGATAGAGCGCCGGGTAGAGCGAACCCTGCTCCACCAGCAGGACATCTTTCGACATCTGCGCGATGCGCAGCGAAATGCCGAAACCGTGCATCGGTTCGAGCTGCAGCGATTTCAGGATCAGCATGTCGAGCGTCCCCTGCAGCAATTCCTGTTTCTCGTCTTTGGCCATGATCGTCTCTCCTAGAATATCTAGGAGAAGAACATCGCTCCCCTAGACCGTCAAGAGGAAAGCGGCCTGCGGCAAAACTCCCGCGCCTTTTCCAATCGGGCGCTTTGCTCTGGCCAGCGCGCGCCGCGTCGCTTTTCTCCCGACATGGCCGCGGCCGAAGACATTCCGCTCCTCTCTCCGTCCCAGCGCCGGCTCGTCGGCGCCGCACTCGCGTTCGCCGCCGTGGTGGGGATTCTCGCCCTGATCGTCTACAGCGTGCGCATGGTCGGGCTCGTCGTGCATCAATTCTCCGGCGTGATCTGGCCGATCGCGACCGCGGGCATCCTCGCGTTGATCCTGCATCCGTTCGTGGACTTCCTGCAGCGGCGCCTGCGCTTGCGTCCCCTCGCCTCCGTCATCGTTCTCTACGGTGTCGTCGTGCTGGCGGTCGCCGGCGTGCTGCTCGCGGTCGCGCCCGCCGTCATCAGCCAGATCATCGACTTCTTCAGCTACCTCCCGACGCTGTGGCAGCACGTCGTCTCGTGGAGCGAATCGCACTTCCCGGAATGGCTCGCGGTGTTCCGCAAGTATTCCGACGTGCCCGCCGTGAAGAACGCCCTCGCCGCACTCACCGCGCAGGTGCAAGACCTCGCGACCTACATCCTGCCGTCGCTCAAGCAGGCCGGCGCGGGGCTCTTCGGCATTTTTGGTGTGATCGCATCGCTCGCGATCATCCCGGTCTACCTGTTCTTCTTCCTGATGGCCGACGGACGCGATCCGACTAAGCGGCTCGCGGAGCACCTCGTTTTTCTTCGCCCGCATCTGCGGGACGACGTGGTGTTTCTCGCGCGTGAGTTCGTCGGCATCGTCGTCGCGTTTTTCCGCGGCCAGCTGCTCATCGGTCTGATCATGGGCGCACTGCTCGCGGTGGGCTTCTCGCTCGCCGGACTGAAGTTCGGCTTGGCGCTCGGAGTTATCATCGGGTTCCTCAACATCGTGCCGTATCTCGGCTCGATCCTCGGACTCAGCGTCGTCCTCCCGCTCGCGCTGCTCCAACCGGACGGCGGCCTCTGGCTCTTCCTGGCGTGCATCGGCATCTTTGTTGGCGTGCAGATCATCGAGGGCTGGTTCCTCACCCCGCGCATCATGGGGCAGCAAACCGGGTTGCATCCGGTCGCGATCATTTTCGCCGTGTTTTTCTGGGGCGAGGCGCTCGGCGGAATTCTCGGCATGCTCCTGGCCGTGCCGCTGACGGCGTTTTTCGTGACCGCCTGGCGTCTGGTGCGCCGGAAATACTTTCAGGCGTCCGAAGGCGATCAACCCGCCTGACGCTCGCTCCAAGCCACCTGACGTTCCGCCCATGCCTTGGGACGTGCGCTTCGATCACGGAATCTGGCTGCCGCAGATCGGCTGGTGGCTGGATGCTCAGAAATCGACGCCGCGCGCGATCGTCACTCACGGCCACTCGGACCACATCGCGCGTCATCGCGAGGTCGTTTGCACGCGCCCAACCGCGCGGTTCATGCAGGAACGTTTGCCCGGACGCCGCGAGTGCCATGTGCTGGAGTTCGGTCAGACGGAGCAGCTGACGCTCGACTGCACGGTGACGCTCCTGCCCGCCGGTCACATTTTCGGCTCCGCTCTTGTGCGGCTCGAACATGCCGAGCACGGCACGCTCCTCTACACCGGCGACTTTAAGCTCCGCGGCGGACGCGCCGCCGAGACCTGCGCCACACCCCGCGCCGACGTGCTGATCACCGAAAGCACCTTCGGCCTCCCGCGATACGTGATGCCGCCCACCGAGCAAACCGAGGCCGCCATCCTCGAATTCTGCCGCCGCGCACTCGCGGAAGAAATTACGCCGGTGCTGTTCGCCTACGCGCTCGGCAAATCGCAGGAACTGCTGCGCCTGCTCGATAGCGCCGGCCTGCCGGTCTCGCTCCACCCGCGCGCCGCGCGCTTCGCGCGCCTCTACGCCGAACTCGGCGCTGCCATGCCCGCGCACCGCACGCTCGACACCCAAGGCCACCGCGGACACGTCGTGATCGCTCCCGCCGGCGACAAGCTCCTCGACTACGTGCATCCGCGACGCACCGCCGCCGTCACCGGCTGGGCGCTCGACAGCCGCACGCGCTACCAGATGGGCTGCGACGCGGCTTTCCCGCTCTCGGACCATTCCGATTTCAAGGAGCTCCTCGCATTCATCGACCACGTGCAGCCGCGCACGATCTATACCGTGCACGGCTTCGCCCGCGAATTTGCGGCGACCCTCCGGCAGCGCGGCCACGACGCCTGGGCGCTCGGGCGCGGCAACCAGCTGGAACTTTCCTTGTAGCCACCGGACTCAACTTTCACCTTCGCCCCGTGCCCTGCCACCTGCGCCTCCTGCTCCTCCTCGCCCTCTCCGCGTTCGTGAAACTCAATGCCGCTCCATTCACCGGCATGGCCGACGGCGAGCGCTTCGTCTACAAGGTCGGTTTCGCCATCTTCCCGCACGCCGGCGACATCACCATCTCGGCGAAGACCGAGCGGTCGCCCGACGGTCGCATTCTGATGCGCGTGACGACCGAGACCGCCTCGCGTGGAATCGTCCGCGGGCTCTACGAATTCGACAATCTCGCCCATGTGCTCATCGACGTCGCTTCGGGACGCGCATTGACCATTCACGAAACCGGCGAGGACCCGAAACGAAAATCAGATTCCGAAACCAACTTCGACTACGACAAACGCATCGCGCACCACGTCGACCGCAGCCGCCCCGAGCGCAGCGTCGACCTGCCGATTCCCGCGGGTGATCCGATCGACCTCATCAGCGCGTTGGTGCAGACGCGCGACTGGAACCTGAAGCCCGGCGAGAAACGCGAGGTGCTCATGTTCTTCGGCCGCGACCTCTACCCGCTCTCGATCTACGCGGAAAATTACGAAGAAGTCCGCACTCCGATCGGCAAATTCAAGACCCTCGTCCTCGTGCCACGCATGGACAAGGATCCCAAAGGGCTCTTCAAAAAAGGCGGCGAAATCAAAGTGTGGATCGCGCAGGACGGCTCGCGCCTCCCCGTGAAGATGCAGCTGAAGCTCAAGTTCGGCACCGCCTCGCTGCTGATGACCGACTACGCGGCTGCCGCGAAATAGCGCGCGGCGTTGCGATCAAGCGCGCGGCACCAGCCGGCGAATATCTTCCGGCGCGAGGCGAAAGCGCCACGGCTTCGCGGCCCAGATCGGCCCCGCGTAGTCGATGCCCACGCGCGGACCTCGGACGATTTTCCCCGGAGGAATCACGATACCGTGATCCTCGAGATGCAGCCCGCTCGATGGCGCAGCCGGCGCGGCGTTGAGTGCGCGATCAATGCGAAGTTGTTTCGTCACGCGCCCCGGCCCGATCGCACCCGAGACGCCGCGAATGAGAATCGCCGCGGGAAAACCTGCCGGACCCGTCACGAGATTCAGCATCTCGTGAATCCCGTAGCACAGGTAAACATACCAGACGCCGCCGGAGCCGAACATCACCTGCGTCCGTGGCGTGCGGCCCTTGCTGGCGTGGCACGCGAGATCGCGCTCTCCCACATAAGCCTCCGTCTCAACGATTACCCGTTCTTCGCGCCCCGCAGCGGTTGTTCGCACGAGCACCTTGCCGAGGAGGGCGCGCGCCAAGCCCACGGTCCCTCGGCCCTGCCATTTTTCGGGGGAAATCACGCGCGCCATCTTCGTGATTTGACGCGCCTCGAGCCCTTCCGCAAGCTGCGCCTCGTCAGCGCGAAGCCCAATTTCACTCGGGAAATCGCGAACTGAAAATAAATCCTTGCACACCCTCCGGGCGCTCCCCTTATTTCGGCCCTTTGAATTTATGAAAGCCACTATCAAGACACAGGGCAAACAGTTCTCCGTGAGCGAAGGCGACATCCTCATCGTGAACCGCTACCCGAAGACCGAAGCCGGCTCCACGGTGGAAATCACCGAGGTCCTCGCCGCTGGCGAAGGTGAAAACTTCAAGGTCGGCACGCCGTTCCTCTCGGGCGCGTCCGTCAAGGCCAAGGTCCTTGAGAACAAGCGCGGCAAAAAGGTCGTCGTCTTCAAGAAGAAGAAGCGCAAGGGCTACGAAAAGAAGCGTGGCCATCGCCAAGAGCTTTCCGTCATCAAAATCGAATCCATCAGCGCCTAAGGAACTACTGCCATGGCTCACAAGAAAGGTCAGGGAACATCCAGCAACGGCCGCGACAGCCACTCCAAGCGTCTTGGTGTGAAGGTCTTCGGCGGCCAGAAGATCCTCGCCGGCGGCATCATCGTCCGTCAGCGCGGCTCCAAGCACCACGCCGGCGACGGCGTCGGCACCGGCCGCGATTGGACGCTGTTCGCGCTCCGCGACGGCACCGTCCAGTTCGACAAGGCTCACCGCAAGGTGAACGTCGTCTAAGCCGACTTCGCTAATTGACTTTCAAGGCGCACCCGAGGGTGCGCCTTTTGTTTGGCCGGGCTTGCCGCCTCGCCACCCCTCTTCCACCTTCCCGCCGTGTCCGACCGGCTCGAAGAACTCCGCCACCAGCGCGCACTGCTCCAGCAACATCTCGCGTGGATCGATGCCGAGATTGCGGCCGCGACGCGAACGCCTCCCGCGCCGGGCATGCCATCGACGACCGATCAGCCGGATCGTCACTCCCACTCTGTCCGCGCGCCCGTCGCATCACCCGCGCTCGAGGCACAACCGGCCGCGGCGGAGCTCGCCCCCTTCATCGCCGAGCAAAAAAACGCCCCGGCTGACTCCGCGCAGGAAGCCAAGCGCGGCTGCATCCTGGCGTTCTCGCTGTTGCTCCTGATCCTCGGCGCGGCGGTTCTCGCGTGGTATCTTTATTTCCGCGCGACCCACTGAGCATCCTCCCCAGCTAATGTGCCGCATTGCGGCGTTGCCCTCCGTCCGGTCCGGGCGATACCCCTTCCCCTCGGATGCGCTTCCACAAATATCACGCCTTGGGCAACGACTACCTCGTCATGAATCCAGCCGATCACCCGCGCTGGACCGCACCGAGCTCCGAGCAGATTCGCACCATCTGCCACCGCAACTACGGCGCCGGCTCAGACGGAATTCTCTGGGGTCCGATCCGCACCGCCCGCGCGTCGTTCGGTCTGCGCATCTTCAACCCCGACGGCTCTGAGGCCGAAAAATCCGGCAACGGGCTCCGCATCTTCGCCCGCTATCTGTTCGATCAGAAGAAGGTCGGCGACATCCCTTTCACCATCGAGACTGCTGGCGGTGTCGTGGAGGCGGTCGTGCGCGACGGCGGCAAATCGATCACGATCGCGATGGGGAGAGTTTCGTTCTCCAGCGAGCGCATTCCTGTCGCCGGACCGCAGCGGGAGGTCGTGAACGAAAAAATGGCGATCCAGGACCGGGAGTTCACATTCACCGCAGCGACAATCGGCAACCCGCACTGCGTGATACCGCTGGACGAGATTTCCGAGTCCCTCGCCCGCCGCTATGGACCGGTGATCGAGATCCATGCCAATTTTCCGAAGCGCACCAACGTGCAGTTCCTCAAGATCATCGATCGAGCCAACATTCAGATCGAAATCTGGGAGCGCGGCGCCGGTTACACTCTCGCCTCCGGCAGCAGTTCGAGCGCGGCCGCTGCGGCGGCACATCGCTTGGGTTTCGTCGATCGCGATGTCACCGTGCACATGCCCGGCGGCCAAATTCGCATCGAGATCGGGGATGAGTTTTCGATCAGGATGACGGGGCCGGTGATTCGTGTCGGCGAGGGGCAGCTCGATCCAGAGCTGTTCGCCGTAAAGGTCTGAGCCTGTGCCCAACAAAAAGCCGGAGCGATCGCTCCGGCTTCGCGCGGTAATGGGGCGGCCGCTTTCAGTATTTCACGGAGCAACCGTAGGGCGCGGTCGAAGCGTGCGTGACCGGCTTGCCGCTCTTCAATTCGGTGAGCGCGGTCGTCACGTAGTTGGTCGCCTTGGCGATGTCATCGGGATTCGCGGAGCGAATGCTATCGATGCCGCCTTGGTAAGCGAGCGTGCCGTCCGGAGTGATGATGAACAGGTGCGGCGTCGTGCGCGCGTCGTAGAGATGACCGACCTTGCCGTCCTGGTCGCGGAAGTAGGCGGTCGCGACCGCGCCGACGCCGCTCTGCCACGCCTTCGCCTTGGTCACATCATAGTCGCCCTCGTTGCCCGGCGCCGCGGAGTTGATCTGCAGCCACACGACACCGTCGGCCGCGGCGGCCTTCTGCGTGTTCTGCATGTTCGTCGATTTGTTGTAGTGTTTGCGGACGAACGGACAATCGGGGTTCACCCATTCGAGCACGACCGTCTTGCCTTTGAACGAGGACAACGAATGCGGCTGCCCGTTCAAATCGGTGAGGGTGAAATCGGGCGCTGACTGGCCCACCTCGAGCGAGGCATGGGCGATGGCGGCGGCGGAAAGCGCGGCCGCGAGACTGAGGAGTGACGTGATGCGGTTCATGGGATTCGCGCTTACCAAAGCCAACTTCGCCGCGTCGTCAAAACTCGGGGCGGTGGAAGAAGGTGCGCCCGTTTCCACCTGCACACGGGGAGAATGCGCCTTGCCCGTGCCGTGAGCCAAACTAGTTTCCGCAGCGCAACGATGCCCGCTGCGCCCGCCCCCTCACGCTCCCTTCGCGACTGGTTTTCGTCTCCGGTCGGATGGGTGACCGTGCCGCTCGTGGCATTCACGGCGGCGTTCATCGCGATGGTCGGCGACGAGTGGCGGCGAAACCCCGACCTCTCGCATGGGCTGTTCGCCCCTGTCGTCTTCGCGCTGCTGATCTGGGAAGGCGCGCGCCGCGGCACGCAACGCTGGCTCCCGCGCTCGCGCTGGTTCGCCGCCGCCGCCGCCGGCCTGACGCTGGTCGCGCTCGTCCTGTTCGGGGCCGCCGGGCTGCTCGCGGCCACGGTCGGCTGGGGACATGCATTGGTGAATTGCGTGCTCGCCCTCGCACTCGTCGCCGCGTGGCTGGGCGCCTGGGTCGTGCTGGCCGACGCACGCGTGCGCGTGCTGCCGTTCAACTGGGTCATTTTCACCGCCCTCGTGCTCTGGGTGCTGGCCTCGCCGATTCCCGACGGCACCTATCGGCGGGTGACGATGACGCTGCAACACGGCGTCACCACCGGTGTGCTCGACGCCCTGCACATCCTCGGCATCCCCGCGCGGCAAATGGGCAACGTCATCGAACTCGCCTCGACGAGCGTGGGCGTGGAGGAAGCCTGCAGCGGCATCCGGTCGCTGATCTCCTGCCTTTACGCGGGTTTCTTCTTCGCCGCCTGGCTCGTGCGCGGTTTCGGACGGCGACTGTTCCTGATCCTGTCGGCTCCTGTGCTTGCGATCGTGATGAACTTCATCCGCTCGCTCACTCTGACTCTGCTGGCGAACAACGGCGTCGACATCGCGGGTTTCTGGCACGACGCGACCGGCTACGCGATCCTCGCACTCACCTCGCTCGCGCTCGCCGGCTTCGCGGCATTGATGAGTGCGCCGCCATCGCCAGCCGCGCCCGTCGGCGACGTCCGCGATTTCACCTCGACCCCGCGCACACCGTTCGCGCTGCTCGCGGGTGCTAGCGCACTCGCGGTCGCCCTCGGAATTTTTTTCGCGTCGTTCAATCGCCCCGCGCCCGCGCCGTCCGCGTCGACGCTGACCTCCGCCGCGTCGCTGATCCCGGAATCCGCCACTGGCTGGGAAGTGCGCAACTCGGACGATCTCTACCAATTCTCCGACATCCTGCGCACCCGTGATCTCGCCGAGCGGACCTATCTCCGACGCGGCCCGCACGGTGTCGTCCAAGTGACGCTCTACATCGCCCACTGGCGGCCCGGCGAAGCCTCCGTGAGCGTCGTCGCCTCCCACACGCCCGACGCGTGTTGGCCCGGCGGCGGCTGGAACGTCGGCCCGGTCGCCTCGCCGCAAGAGCGCCTCACCGTCGGTGATCGCGTGCTGCCCACCGCCGAGCACCGCTTTTTCACCAAAGGCACATTGCCGCAGCACGTGTGGTTCTGGCACGTCTACAACGACCGCCCGATCAACTACCGCGATCCGTATTCCGTCCCCGCCTTGTTCGAAATCGCCTGGCGCTACGGCTTCCGTCGCGAAGGCAGCCAGTATTTCATCCGCTTCTCGAGCAACCAGCCGTGGGAAAACCTCGCGCAGGAGCCGCTCGTGCAGGAAATCTTCCGCCGCCTCGCGACCATCGGACTCACCCCATGATCTTCTCCACTACCCGACAGGAACGCAAAATCCTCGCCTGCGTCGCCGCCCTGCTCGCCTTGGGCGTGATTGGCCTGCTCGTGCTCTGAGTCCGGGCAGAACCATGTTGCCAAGCCGTTCGCCCGCCGAAACCCTGCATCCTCCCGACCGCTCCACGCGTATTCCGATGAAATGCTCACGGCCATCGTCTCACCGTTTCCCTCCGCCGGCTGGCTCAGCCGCGCAGAGCCGGTGCGCCCGCGCATGACCCCAGTCGCAGCCAACCCATCGACGCCCGACCCGGCCGAAGAGCACCGCCGGCTCGCCGCCGCGCTCGCCCGCGGCGACAAGGAGGCACTGGCGCGCCTCTACGACCTCCTCGCCAAGCCGCTCTACTCCCTCGCGCTCCGCATCACCAACGACACCGCCGAGGCGCAGGACATCATTCAGGACGTTTTCCTCCAGCTCTGGAACAAGGCTGTGGACTACGAGCCGTCGCGCGGCAGCTACTTTTCCTGGGCCGCCACTCTGACGCGGAATCGCGCGCTCGACCGCATCCGCATGCGCACCCGCCGCGCCGAGATCGTCCAGGAATCCGCCGCCGAAATCCTGCCCTCCGGCGACAACGATCTCGATTCCAGCGACAGCCTTTGGCTTCGGGAAAAAGCCAGCGCCGTCCGCGCCGCGCTCACCGCGCTCCCCTCGGAACAGAAAGACGCCATCGAACTCGCCTTCTTCCGCGGGCTCACCCAACAGCAGATCGCCGAGCACCTCGGTGAACCGCTCGGCACCGTCAAGGCTCGCATCCGGCGCGGCCTCCTCCGGTTGCGCGACCAGCTTTCGACCCGGCTATGAGCACGGAACGCCACGAGGAACTCGCCGCGCTCTACGCCCTCGGCTTGCTTGAGGGCGAGGAAAAGCGCTCGTTCGAAGCGGACCTGGCTGGCAATCCCGCCTTGCGCACCATCGTGGATGAATTGAGCGACTCCTCCGCCGCGCTCGCGCTCGCAGTGCCCCAGGTCGCGCCGCCGCGCGAGTTGCGCGACCGCATCCTCTCCGCCGCTGCGACGCCCGCCGCGAGTCCATCCACCGCGACCGTGGTTGCGTTTCCGCTGGCTCGCGTCCTGCCCTGGGCCGCAGCCGCCTGCCTCGCCGTCAGCACCGTTTTCTTCGCCGCCCGCACCCTCTCGCTTCGCTCCGAAAACGACGCGCTGCGCACCGAGCGCCAGCTCGCCGAAGTCGCCTATCAAATGGCTCAATCAAAGCTGAGCGAGCGCTCGCTCCTCGCCGAGCGGATGATCGCCGACCTCGGCGCGAAGCTGAAACACACGGAAGATCTCAGCCGCCTGAAGATCACCGCGCTCGCCTCGCTCGCCGGCAACTCCGCCGAAGCCAAAGCCATCGCCGTCTGGGATCCCGAGCAACAAAGCGGCCTGCTCACCGTGGAAAAGCTGCCCGCCGTCGCCGCCGAGCAGGATTATCAAATTTGGGTCATCGACCCGCAGTATCCGATCCCCGTCGACGGCGGCGTCTTCAAGCCCGACGCCGACGGCAAGGCCGTCCTCACCTTCAAGGGCGACAAACCCGTGAAACAAGCCTCCGCCTTCGCGATCAGCCTCGAGAAAAAAGGCGGCGTCCCGAAAGCGGAAGGTCCGCTCGTGTTGCTCGGCAAATTCTGAGCCGCTGCGCACCGGCGCGCGGGCTGGCGAGCATAATTTTCCGGAGCGAAAGTTGACTCTTGTCACTCGGCGGACCGCCGAAAGACTCGCGCGCGTATGATCATCAAACCGAAGGTCCGCGGCTTCGTCTGCGTGACTGCCCATCCCACGGGTTGTGCCGCACACATCCAAGAGCAGATCGACTACGTGAAGTCCAAGGGCCCGATCCAGAACGGCCCGCGCAACGCGCTCATCATCGGCGCGTCGACCGGCTACGGTCTGGGCTCGCGCATCGCCGCCGCGTTCGGTTCCGGCGCGAAGTCGCTCGGCGTGTTCTTCGAACGCCCCTCCGAGGACGGCCGTCCCGCCACTCCCGGCTGGTATAACACCATCGCTTTCACCAACGCCGCCCGCGCCGCCGGTCTCTACGCGGCGAACATCAACGGCGACGCGTTCTCCGACGACATCAAGAAACAAGCGCTCGAGATCATCGCGCGCGACATGGGCCCGATCGACCTCGTCGTCTATTCGCTCGCCTCGCCACGCCGCACCCATCCGCGCACCGGCGTCGTCCACAAGTCGACCCTGCAGCCCATCGCCGCCCCCTACACCAACAAGACCGTCGACACCGACAAGGGCATCGTCAGCGAAGTCACCATCGAGCCCGCCGACGAAGCCGGCATCGCCGACACCATCGCCGTCATGGGCGGTGAAGACTGGGAGATGTGGATGAAAGCGCTCGCCGACGCGAACCTGCTCGCCCCCGGCGCCACCGCGATGGCCTACTCTTACATCGGGCCGCACCACACCTGGCCCGTCTACAAAGATGGCACCATCGGTCGCGCCAAAATCGATCTCGAACGCGCCGCCCGCGCCATCGATGCGCAACTCAAGGCCCACGGCAACGGCCGCGCCTTCATCTCGGTCAACAAGGCCCTCGTCACGCAGGCCAGCTCCGCCATCCCGGTCGTGCCGCTCTACATTTCCATCCTCTACAAGGTCATGAAGGAAATGGGACTCCACGAAGGCTGCGTCGAACAGATGCAGCGCCTCTTCGCGACCCAACTCTACAACGGCAACCAACCGAAGCTCGACAGCGAAGGCCGCGTCCGCGTCGACGATTGGGAAATGCGCCCCGACGTGCAGGCGAAGGTCGCCGAAATCTGGCCGCACGTCACGACCGAGAACTTGGCGCAACTGACCGACATCGCGGGCTACCGCGCCGAGTTCCTCAAGCTCTTCGGCTTCGGCCTGCCCGGCATCAACTACGACGCCGACGTCGAGCCGCATGTGCCGATGGTTTGAGGCCTCCGGCGATCAGCAATCAGCGATCAGGTTTCCGCCCGCGTCGCATTCGCTGATTGCTGAAAGCTGACAACTGACCGCTCCCCATGCGAGTTGTCGTCCAACGCGTCGCACACGCCAAGGTCACTGTCGAAGGCCGCGTCACCGGCGAGATCGGTCGCGGCCTTCTCATTTTTCAGGGCATCGTGCCGAGCGACACTGCCGCCGACGGCGAATGGCTCGCGCAGAAACTCACCAAGCTTCGCATTTTCGAGGACGCGGACGGGAAGATGAACCTCTCCGTCAGCGATATCGCCGGCGGCATCCTGCTCGTGAGCCAGTTTACGCTCCACGCCAGCACCGCCAAGGGCACGCGTCCGTCGTTCAACGCCGCCGCCCGCCCGGAAATCGCTCGCCCGCTCTACGAGCTCTTCCAACAACAGCTGGCCACCGCCCTCGGCCGTCCCGTCGCGACCGGCGAGTTCGGCGCGATGATGCAGGTCGCCCTCGTGAACGACGGCCCCGTCACGCTCGTGATCGACTCGCACCAACGCGAGTGACGCTCACGCGCGCAGCCACGGTTTCACATCGCTGCCCTTGAGGATCCGGTCGCAATAGCCGAACGTGCCTCTGTCGAGGATCTCCCGCGCCGCCGCATCGACGCCACTCAGTGCCGCGCGGTAAAGCGAAGCCGCCAGACTCACGCGCTTCACTCCCGCCGCCTCGAGCTCGCGCAGCCCCAAGTCCATCCCGGCGATGCTCGCCATGATGTTGACCGGCTTGCCGACCGCCATGCACACGCGCCGGATATCCTCGATTCTCCGCAAGCCCGGCGCGAAGAGCACATCGGCACCCGCCGCCGCATAAGCCTGTAGACGCCGGATCGTCTCATCGACTCCGCCCTGCCCGTCGTGCAGCAGGTTTTCGGCGCGCGCTGTGACCACAAAAGGGATTCCGAGCGCGCGCGCCGCGGTCACCGCTGCAGCCACGCGCTCCGCAGCCTGGCCGACCTCGAACAACGGCGCCGCCTGATCGCCGGTGAAATCCTCGATCGATCCCCCGGCGAGCCCCGCCTCCGCCGCGAGCCGGATCGTCTCGGCGACAACGGCCGGCTCCACGCCGAAACCATTCTCCAGATCCGCCGACACCGGGATGTCCACCGCCTGCGCGATCAGCCGCGCGTGCGTCAGCGCCTCGTCGCGCGTGATGCGGTTGTCCGCCTTGCCGAGTAACGCCGCCGCCGCCGCGCTCGACGTGGCGAGTGCCTTGAAGCCGCGCGCTTCGAGCAGGCGCGCCGAGACCGCGTCCCAAGGGTTCGGAATGACGAAGATGCCGGGCGCTCCGTGCAGATCCCGCAAACACTGGGCTTTCGCCGCCAGATTCGTGCTCATGCTTCCATGGCAACGTCCCGACCGACGGCTGACGAGCGCGAAGCCGGCACCCACCGGCACAGCGCGCACCATTTCCCGGCGAAAGCTCCGTGGACATTTCCGGACGACTGGTTTCCCTTCCGCCATGCGCTCACTGCTGCCCCACGCATTGGCCGTCGCGTTGCTCGCGACCGCCGTTCGCGCCGAAGACGACCCCAACCTCACCTACTTCCGCGATCTCGCCGAGACCCGGAACTACACGCTCGGCCGACCCGTCTCGCCCAAGCTGACTCCCGACGGCGAGCACGTGATCTTTCTCCGTGCCCAGTCGCGCAACCCCACCCTGCGCCTCTACGAATTCACGGTGGCGGACGGTCAGGAGCGCGAATTGCTCTCGCCGGAGCAAATCCTCGCCGGCGCCGAGGAGAAACTCACCGCCGAGGAAAAGGCACGCCGCGAACGCCAGCGCCAAAGCCTGCGCGGCTTCACCTCGTTCGAGATGTCGCGCGACGGCGCGCGCTTGCTCGTCGTCCTTTCCGGCAAGCTCTACGTCGTCGACCGCTCCGACCTGAAATTCACCGCGCTCCCCGGCCAGAACTGGGTCGACCCGCGCTTTTCCCCCGACGGCAAATCCGTCGCCGCCGCGAAGGATCGTGAACTCTTCGTCATCGATCTCGCGACCAACCGCGAGCGCCAGCTCACGAGCGGCGCGACTGAGTTCGTGAGCCACGGCATTTCCGAGTTCGTGGCGCAGGAGGAGATGAAGCGCGACGAGGGCTACTGGTGGTCGCCCGATTCCACGACGCTGCTCTATCAGGAAACCGACGAGAGCGCCGTGGAGACGCGCTACATCGCCAACGCACTTCACCCGGAGGAAAAACCGACGACCTTCGCCTACCCGAAGGCCGGCTCCGCCAACGCCAAAGTTCGCCTCGGCCTGATGTCCGCCGCCGGCGGCACGACGACGTGGGTGCGCTGGGACTCCGAGCGCTATCCCTATCTCGCCCGCGTCAGTTGGACGAATCCACGCGCGCCGCTCACGATTCTCGTGCAGAATCGCGAACAGACGGCACAGCTCCTCCTCACGGTGGACCCGCAAACGGGAACGACAAACGAACTGCTCAAGGAAACCGACGCCGCGTGGCTGAATCTCGACTACGACAGCGATGTCCCCCTCTGGGTGAAGGACGGCTCGCGCTTCCTCTGGACCACCGAGCGACGGGGCGCGTGGCAAGTCGAACTGCGCGACTCCTCCGGCATGTTCGTCCGCGAACTCACGCCCTCCAGCTTCACCTTCCGCGGACTGGTTGGCCTCGACGAAAATGCCGGACAGGTGTTCGTGAAAGGCAGCCTCGACGCCCGCGAGGTGCACCTTTGGCGCTTCCCGCTCGCTGGCGGGCCCGGCACGCAACTCACCCGCGAGACGGGCCATCACAACGCCGTGATCGGTGCGAGCGGCACGCGGCTGGTGCACACTTACGATCGCTTCAACGGCACCTACGGCGTGCAAGTCGTCGATGCCAACGGCCAACCGCTCGCCGTGCTCCGCAGCGTCGCCGAAGCCCTGCCCCGCCGGCCGACGACCGAGCTCACGCAAACCAAGAGCGCGCCGCAGTTCGACGCCGCCATCACGCGTCCGCGGAATTACGAAGCCGGAAAGAAATACCCCGTGATCCTTTCCGTCTACGCGGGCCCGACAGCCAAGCGGGTCAACGCCGTGGTGCGCGACTACCTTCCCGATCAGTGGATGGCGGACCAAGGCTACATCGTCGTCCGCCTCGACGGCCGCGGCACGCCGTGGAAGGGCCGCGATTGGGAGCGCGTGATCAAAGGCAACTTCATCGACGTCGCGCTCAACGACCAGATTGCCGGCCTCACCGCGCTCGCCAGCCAGTATCCGGAGCTCGACCTCGCGCGCGTCGGCGTGACCGGCTGGTCGTTCGGCGGCTATTTCAGCGCGATGGCCACGATTCGCCGACCGGACTTCTTCCGCGCCGGCGTCGCCGGGGCGCCGGTCGTCACCTGGGAGAACTACGACACGCACTACACCGAACGCTACCTTGGGCTGCCCCAAGCCGCGCCGGACGCCTACCACGTCAGCGACGTGACGACCTACGCTCACGAGTTGCGCCGTCCGCTGATGCTCATCCACGGACTCACGGACGATAACGTGTATTTCCAACACACGCTGCAACTCGCCGACGCGCTCTTCCTGGCCGGCAAACCTTACGAACTGCTCCCGATGCTGGGCACGCACATGGTGAGTGACCCGGTGGTGAAGCTGCGCCAGCAACAGCGCATCATGGAGTTCTTCAATCTGAACCTGAAGGGCGCCCAGTAATCGGCTGCGCTCGCGGCCCGCGAAGCAGATCGCTGCGATGGATCATCGCTCCCGCTCGTAGCGGGCGCAGTCTTGCTCTCCGGTCCGCTCGCCCCGGCTTGTCACAATGCCCGCACCCAACGCTGCGTCCGCTGCGCCTTACTCGTGCGCGTAGCGTGGGACGGTGGCGGGGCGGCCGTTGTCCTTGGGGCCGAGTTGCAGGATGAAAGGTGCCGCCGTCTTAGCCCACTCGTCGGGTTTCACATGGCCGCTCGCGCCGTCGGACCAAGCTTGGCGCAGCATGTCGGTGTCGATCACGCCCGGATTCAGCGGCACCGCCGCCATGCCCTTCGGTAACTCCTGCGCGAGCGCCTGCGTGAGTCCCTCGATGGCGAACTTCGACGCGCAATACGGCGCGACCTCGGGCGATGTGCTCCGGCCCCAGCCCGAACTGAGCGTGACGATCGTGCCGCTCCCGCGCGCGATCATGGGCGGCGCGAAATGGCGGATGACGGTCGCGACGCCTTTGACGTTGATGTCGATGAGGCGGTTGAATTCCTGCGCCGGCACTTTCCAGAGTGGCGCGGGCTGGTTCATCACGGCCGCGTTGCAGATGAGGATGTCGGGCGCGACATCCGGTCCACAAAGCTTGGTCGCCCAGATGGCAACCTTGGTTTCATCGGCCACATCCACGACGGAGAAATCGTGCGGCGCAGGATGAGTGAAGCGCAGATCGAGGATCTCGGCACTGCGGCCACAACCGGCGACCGTATGCCCGTTGGCGATATACCACTCGGCGAGCGCACGGCCGAGTCCCTTGGTGACACCGGTGATGACGATGAACATGCCGGCAGCTTTAAGCGGTAAGCTTTGGGCGAAAAGCTCAATCAGCCGGACAAATCATGCCCGGACGCGCAGCTCCTTCGCGTAACGCCGATGGCGCTCGGGCTAGCGCCTCAGCGCGACTGCAGCCGGATCTTGTTCAGGCCGTTCTTGCGGCAGATATCCATCGCGCCGGTGATGTGGCGCAGCGGCGTGTTCTCGTCGGAACGGATCAGGACGGTCACATCCTTGCTGATGCCGCCGAGTTCGTTGATGAGCTTTTCCAGTTCGTCGATCGTCACTTTGCGGCTGCGGGCGCCGGTCTGGAAGGTGAACTCGCCCTCCTTGGTGATCGTGATGGTGATCGAGTCCTTGAGCTCGCTCTTGCCGGCGGTTTCCACCTTCGGGAGCGTCAGGTTCATCGTCGCGACCGAGCGAAACTGCATGGTGACGAACGCAAAGAAGATCAGCATGACGAGCACGTCGATCAACGGCACGAGGTTCATCTCGGGCCGCTTGCGCCGGCGCTGGTAGAGGCTGCTCATGACTGCCGATTGCGGCTGAGCACGCGCTCGAGGATCACGTCGATCTGCACGGCGTAGTTCTCCACTTTGCGCTGCAGGTAACCACCGCCGACGAGCGACGGGATCGCGATGCAAAGACCGATGACCGTGGCGGAGAGAGCGAGGGCGACGCCCTTGGTGAAAGCGACGGGATCTGGCAGGCCGGTTTCGGGCGAGATCTGTGAGAACACTTGAAGCAGGCCAGTGACCGTGCCGGTGAGGCCAATGAGCGGCGCGGCGGCGTAGATGACGTCGAGATACGGGATGCCGCGCTCCATGCGGTTGATTTCGAGACGGGCGAAGGCCTTCACGGCATCGGGGTCGTCCTTGTGCTGCCCGGCGTAATCGAGCACGCGCGCGAGCACCGAGTGTTTGCCGCCGGCGTAGGCCTTGTTCTGGAAGACCGCATCGACGAGGTCGTCAGGCAGCACCGCCGCTTTGCGGAGGGAGTAGATGCGTTCGCAGATGATGAAAACTGCGGCGATCGAACAAAGAGCCAGTGGGTAAATCAGGAGGCCTGCGCCCCGGAAGACGTCGAACATGGGAAGATTTGGAGTGAACCGGGCAGTAGGACTCGCACAAGCCGGAAAAGGTTCATCATTTGCCCGGGATTTTTCCTATGACGCTCCGGACCGCCAGCTGGTTGCGTCAGCGCGGCTGGCGCAGCTCCGCGGCCATTTGGTTCAATTCCCCTTCCAGCTGGCTGCCCTTCGGAATGCGCAAGGTCCGGCGCGCCCGATCGACGGCGTTCATGGCGCTGGCGATCTCCCCGCGGCGGCGCAGGCTTTCGACGAATGGCCGGACGATTTTATCGAAAAAGTCGATGTTCGCGCCATTGCCGTAGGTTTCCAGCAGGCGCTGGTAGGTGCGGAACTGGGTCGCAAGGTCGTCGCTCTGCAAGCTGCGCTGAAGGATCTCGCCGGCCTGTTGATAGCTCAGGTCGGAACGAATGGTCTCGTATTTCCTGGCGAGCCGCTGCTCTTCGACGTTCGCGAGGCTGCCTTCGCCGCGCTCGCGCAGACTGGCGACGAGTTGCCGACCGAAACTGCTTTCGAGATCGGGATACCGCGCGAAGGCGCGCATCGCTTCGCGCAAGGTGCCCTCGCGCTCCCGGGCGTCGGTGCCGGCGACTTTTTGCACCGACAAGAGGGTCTGCCAGCCGCGAAGATTCCGGCTCTCGCGGTTCACCGCCTCGCGTGCAGCGCGCAACGCGGCCGCGGGATTGTTGGCGCGCAGGAACTCGAGCGCGAACGACGCGTGCAGCTCCGAAAGCTGGAAGAGCGGCAGCTGTCGGAATCTTTCCGAGATGAAAGCGAGCTCATGGTCGGTGAGTTCGCGCCAAGTCTGCGGATCGCGCACGAGTCCGGTAACGAATTTCTGCTCCGCGTAGCGGCCCGCGTCCATCACCCACCCCGTCGGCGACAGAAAACCGAACCACGCGTGGCGTCCGTCGAGCCCCGCGCCGCGGAAGAGCAGCGTAGGCACTCCGCGCGCCTTGCCGACATTGGCGGCGAAATACGCCTGATCGACGCAGATGCCGCCGTCGCGCAAAATGGATTGCAGCGAATAGTCGCGCCCGGGCCACGTGAACTGGTTGTTGGCGACACGCTCCTTCCGGTAGCGGATCATATCGTAGGCGCGTGCGAGTTCCGAGAGCGTCGGCGTGACGTTCTGCCGCGCCCAAATGAGCTCGGAAAACGGCGTGCTCGTATCGACGACGAACTTCAGCTCGCTCGCCGGCAGTCGCTTGAGCTTATGCGCGGCGACGTTGGCGCGATCCAGCTTGGTCCAGTAGTCGAAAGCGGCCGTCGGCTCCGGCAAGCGTCGCGGCAGCATCGTGGCGCTCACCTGTCCATGCGGCCAATCGGGCGGAGGCGGCACGTCGTAGACGACCGCGATCGCGAGCGCGAGCGAGGCGTAATCGGCGAACACACCAGGATTCGCCGACTCGATCTTCTGCAGGATCGCGAGCACCTCGATCGGATTGTCCTGATCGCTGAGGGTCGCGAAAAACTCCTGGGAAAACGCGGCGTTGCCCACCAGCCACCGCTGCAACTCAGGCTTCAGTTCTCCGCCGAGCGAGCCGGGCGGCAGTGCGTAGTGGAGCGGCATGTTCGCGTGCGCGCCGCCGGCGGTCTCGATGGCCTTGATCCAATTCTCAAGCGCCTGTCGCCGCGGTGTGCCGAAAAGCTCGCCCCAACGATACAGCAGCAGCCAGGGCCCGGCGCTGGCCGGCTCGCGCTCGTAGGCCGCCAACGCGGCCGCCCGCAACCCGGGCGCCAGTCGCCCCCACCCGTCGCGAGCCGCCGTCGCCACCAATGCATCGAGGCGGGTCGCGCTCGGTGGCCGCGCCAGTTCCTCTGCGGGTATCGTCACGTCCTGCGCACACAACGGTGCCGACAAGAGGACGAAGATCAGGAGGACTCGCACGGCGGGACCAAAGCGCACTGCACGGACGGCGACAACAAAAAGCCCGCCGGTGGGCCGGCGGGCTGAAGAGTTAGCGGAAATCGAACTCGGGCTCAGGACGACACGCCGGTGTCGGCGGTGGGCGTCTTCTGCTGGAACTCGAGCTTGTCGCCGTTGCGCAGGACGATGATCGGATCGCCTTCCTTGACGTCGCCGCGCAGCATGGCTTCGGCGAGCGGGTCCTCGAGGTAGTGCTCGACCGCGCGGCGCAGCGGACGCGCGCCGTATTTCTCGTCGTAGCCTTTCTCGATGAGGAGGAGCTTCGACTCGGGCGAGAACTCGAGGAGGATGTGGCGCGCCGCGAGGCGCTTGCTGACCTTCGTGACCTCGATGTCGACGATCTTGATCAGCTCTTCGCGACCGAGCGGCTTGAAGACGACGAGGTCGTTGATGCGGTTCAGGAACTCGGGCTTGAAGACGCGCTTCGCCTCTTCGAGCACCTTTTCCTTGAGCTTGTCCTGGTCGTGGAAGTCCGATTTCGCGGCGGCGGCGAAGCCCATTGTCGTCTGATTCTGGATCAGCTTCGCGCCGACGTTGGTCGTCATGAGAATGATCGTGTTGCGGAAGTCGACGGTGCGGCCGAGCGAGTCGGTCAGGCGGCCGTCTTCGAGAATCTGCAACATCAGCTGCACGACGTCCGGGTGCGCCTTCTCGATTTCGTCGAAGAGCACGACGGAATACGGACGGCGGCGGACGGCCTCGGTGAGCTGGCCGCCCTCCTCATAACCGACGTAGCCCGGAGGCGAACCGATGAGGCGCGAAACGGAGAACTTCTCCATGTATTCGGACATGTCGATCTGCACGATCGCGTCCTGCGAGCCGAAGATGTTTGCGGCGAGTTGCTTCGCGAGTTCGGTTTTACCGACGCCGGTCGGTCCGAGGAACATGAACGAGCCGATCGGACGGCGCGGGTCCTTGAGATCGGCGCGGCTGCGGCGCAGGGCGCGCGCGATGGCGACGGTCGCGAGGTCCTGACCGATAATGAATTTCTGCAATTCCTGTTCGAGGGTGAGCAGCTTCTCGCTCTCCTTCTTCTCGAGGCGGCTGAGCGGAATGCCGGTCCAGTCGGAGACTACTTGGGCCATCATTTCCTCGTCGATCACGACGCGCTTCTCATCGCGGACCTTTTTCCAGTCCTCGATCATCTGCTCCTGTTTCGAGCGGAGTTGCTTCTCCTTGTCGCGATACTTCGCGGCTTCCTCGAAGTGCTGCGCGGCGATCGCCTGCTCCTTTTGCGAGCAAACGCTGTCGATCTCCGTCGTCATCGCCTCGATCTCGGGCGGGCGATTGAGCGAGCTGATGCGTGCGCGCGAACCGGCCTCGTCGAGGACGTCGATGGCCTTGTCCGGGAGGAAACGACCGGTGATGTAGCGGTCGGAGAGCTTGGCGGCGGCTTCGACGGCCTTGTCGGTGAAGGTCGCCTTGTGGTGCTCCTCGTATTTGCCGCGGATGCCCTTGAGGATGATGATGGTGTCGTCGACAGACGGCGGCTCGACCTTCACGTTCTGGAAACGGCGGTCGAGGGCGGAGTCCTTCTCGATGTATTTGCGATACTCGTTGAGCGTGGTCGCGCCGATGCACTGCAGCTCACCACGCGAGAGCGCGGGCTTGAAGATGTTCGACGCGTCCATCGCGCCTTCGGCGGCGCCGGCGCCGACGATGGTGTGCAGCTCGTCGATGAAGATGATGACGTTCTTCGAGCGCTTGATCTCGTCCATGACGGCCTTGATGCGCTCCTCGAACTGGCCGCGGTATTTCGTGCCGGCGACCATGAGGGCGAGATCGAGGGTGACGACCTTCTTGTCGGCGAGGATCTCGGGCACGTTGCCCTTGGCGATTTCCTGCGCGAGACCTTCGACGATGGCGGTCTTGCCGACGCCGGCTTCGCCGACGAGCACCGGGTTGTTCTTGGTGCGGCGGCAGAGGATCTGTATGACGCGGCGAATCTCGTTCTTGCGGCCCACGACGGGGTCCATCTCGCCCTTGCGAGCGAGCTCGGTGAGATCGCGGCCGAACGCCTTCAGCGCGGGTGTCTTGACTTCCTTCTTGTCCTCGGGGCCGGAGCGCGAGGACGTCGGCTCTTCGCCGCCGCCACTGCCACCGGCGCCAGCCGCGCCCGCACCACCGCCGGTCTCGCCGCCTTGGCCGGCGGAGAATTGCGGGTCGAGCTCGCGGAGGATTTCGTTGCGAGTGCGCTCGATATCGATGTCGAGCGACTTGAGGACGCGAGCGGCCACGCCTTCGCCCTCGCGGAGCAGGCCGAGCAGGATGTGCTCGGTGCCGACGTAAGAGTGATTGAGGGCCTTGGCCTCCTTGCCGGCCAGTGCGAGGACCTTCTTCACGCGCGGCGTGTAGGGAATGCTGCTGGCGGGCGTCTTGGTTTCCTGGCCGGTGCCGACCTGTTTCTCGACCTCACCGCGGACGGTTTCGAGATCGAGCCCCATCTTCTGCAACACGCTGACGGCCACGCCCTGCCCGAGCTTGATGAGGCCCAGCAGGAGGTGCTCCGTCCCGACGTAATTGTGGTGGAAGCGGTCGGCCTCCTTGCGAGCCAGCGCGAGCACTTGTTGCGCGCGCGGCGTGAAATTGTTCATGGGTTCCATGTGGGCGTTTGGAGAGTGAAATCGGTTATTTGGATGCGTTACTGAAGTCCGGACCGGGCACTTTGGCAAATTCCGCGCGGAGCAACTGCCCGCGCATGACGTCGCGCTGGCCGGCTTCGACGGATTCCTTGACAGAATGCTGGATGTGACCGGGCTGGCACTCGATGAAAAGACGATCGATGACCGCGCGTTGCGTGTCCGGGAAGATGCCGAGATCGATGCCGAGGCGGATGAGCGAGAGGAGGTTCATCGCCTCGCCGGAGTTGAGCAGGAAACCGTGCTGGAGGATGCCGTAGGCACGGCCGATCTTGTCGAAGAGCTTGGTCTGCTCGCCTTCGAGGAGTTTTTCCCGGGCGTTAAGCTCCTGCTCGATGATCGTGTTCAGCACGCCGGTGAGGTGCTTGATGATATCCTCCTCGGTTTCGCCGAGGGTCGTCTGGTTGGAGATTTGGAAGATCGAGCCGCTCGCGTCCGAGCCTTCGCCGAACAGGCCGCGCACGGCCATGCCGAGCTGGTTGACGGCGCGCACGACCTTTTCCATCTGGCCGGAAATCACGAGGGCCGGCAGGTGCATCATCGTCGAGGCGCGGATCGCGGTGCCGAGGTTCGTCGGGCAAGCGGTCAGGTAGCCGAGCTGCGGGTTGAACGCGTAGTCGAGGTGTTCCTCGAGCTCGGTGTCGAGGGCGTCGATCGTGTTCCAGACTTTCTTGAAGGAAAAACCGGCGCGCAGGACTTGGATGCGAAGGTGGTCCTCCTCGTTGATCATCACGACGCACGACTGGTCGCGACTGATCACCATGCCGGCACCGGCCTTGGCGTGGCTGAGCTCGCGGCTGATGAGATGACGCTCAACCAGGATCTGACGCTCGAGCTCCGTGATATCTTCCACTCCCACGGCCAGTCCGCGCTTCATCTGCGGGAGCGACGAAACCGCCTGCAGGCACGCGCCGAGCACTTCGCGCCGCTGCGCTTCCTTGGCCCAGCCGGGAAACGGCATGCGCGCGAGATTCCGCGCGAGACGGATGCGCGTCATGAGCACGACGGCGCTCTTGCTGGCCGACGTGTCGGTCAATTCGGAAGGCGCCGCGATGAGGTCGTTGATCTTCATCTCAGGTTTGCGCGCGGGCTTTCTTGCCGACGGCTTGGCGGACTTGCGTGATCTCATCGCGGTAACGCGCGGCGTCTTCGTAACGTTCGGACTTGATCGCCTGATCGAGCTCCGTCTCGAGCTGCGTGAGGCGTTCGTAGAGGGATTTGCGCTCGACGGCTTTCTGCGGGACCTTGCCGACGTGGCTCGTGCCCTTGTGCATGCTGTCGAGCACCGGCTCGAGGGTTTCGGCAAAGGCCTCGTAGCACGCCGGGCAGCCGAAGCGGCCGGTCTTTTTGAAATCCTGTTGGGTGAACCCGCACACTTCGCAGCGCAGATCGCCGCGCGGCTCCGGGTTGAGCGAGGCCTTCAACAGAAGGTCGGCCAGCGAGAACCCGCTGGGATCGGTGACGCCCTTCGCCTGGGCGCACGCCTCGCACAGGTCAACCTTGTGGATCTTGTTGTTGACGATCTGGGTGAGATGGACCGTGGCAGGCTTCGAGCACAGGTCGCACTTGAGGGAATTGGCCATGTAAAATCGCGGAGGTGACGAGGCCAGCGGCGGGCCCACCTACACCTTGTCGGCGACCCGCGAACCGCTGTCCAGTGACGATTGTGAAAATGCCCAAACCCACTCGGGAAGCAAGTGCGCAGTCCTCCCCGCGTGTGGCATCGCGACATCCACGGTGCGCGGCTACCGTCGTGCTTCGGCTGGTCGGCGTTCCGCCTCATTCGCGAGCGCCCCACGCATTTCCCGCCGGCACACGCTCACGTGTCACACCGCGAGAATGGGCTTGCGGTTCTTTTTCCCCAACACTCGACTCGCGCTCTCTCCGTTATGCTATCAGGCGACCGCCGCAACGCAGGCTTCACCCTCATCGAGCTGCTCACGGTCATCGCCATCATCGGCATCCTCGCCGCGCTGATCTTCCCCACCGTCGGCAAAGTCCGCGAGACCGCCCAACGCACCGTCGACGCGAACAACCTCCGCGAAATCGTCAAAGCCGCGCAGCTCTACGCCGCCGACAACAACGACCGCCTGCCCGACCCGACGACGATCGCCTCGCAATACCCCGGCCTCGGCCAAGGTTCCTTCGCGTGGGCCGGCATCCTCGCCCAGCGCGGCATCCTCACCGACCCCACCTTCTATTTCGCGAAGAACGATCCGCAGTTCAACGGCACCTACCCGACCGCCATCGTCTCGCCCACCGGCCGCACCACCATCGACGCCTCGTTCACCACGAACCGCGTGCTCTCGTTCGAACTCGTCGGCGGCCTGCGCATGAGCGACGGCCCGACCGTCCCGGTCGCCTTCACCCGCGGCCTGCTCACCACCGGTCTGTGGAGCGCCGAAAACGGCGTCTACAAGGACGCCGGCGGCCACATCGCTTTTCTGGGCGGCAACGTCCAGTTCTACCCCAACACCACCGAGGCCGCCAATCAGTTCACCCTGAACAACGGCCAGAAGGGCAGCAACGTGCTGCAGGCTCTGCCCTTCAACAGTAATGCAGCAAGCAATCCGAGGGTCTACGCGACGCCTCCGGCCGGCGTCGGCTCCCAAGCCGGCACGCCCGCCGTGCGCGCCTCGTAGGCCCGATTAGTCAGCACAGACCCGCCATTGCTTTCGGCTAAAAACAAAAGCCCGGCCCGCACAGGCCGGGCTTTTTTCTTTTCCCGTGCCGGCTGCCGCCTACGTTCGACCCCTTTCCGGCGCGCGACGTCTCATTTGGGCCACTTGCCCAGGCCCGTCGCCAGCCTCGCCCCCTAGAATTTTTCCTTTCAACTTTTCGCCGTGCCCACCGTCCCGCCCTTCCCGTCCGACGTGCCGCCGACCTTCGTCGTCGGCCACAAGAACCCCGACGCCGATTCGATCTGCTCCGCGGTGGCCTACGCCGCCTTCAAGGAAGCCCGCGGCGAAAAAGGCTACGTCGCCGCGCGCTGCGGCAACTCCAATGCCCGCATCGACGCCATCCTCGCGCGCTTCCACACCCCGCTCCCACTCTACCTCGCCGACGTCCATCCGCGCGTGCAGGACGTCATGGTCAAGGACGTCCACAGCCTGCCCGACACCGCCACCTGCGCCGAAGCGCTGGAGTTCATCGACCGCTTCGGCCACCGCGTCGTCCCCGTCGTCGGCGCCGATCAAAAGCTCACCGGCACCATCAGCACGCCCGCCCTCGCCCACGCCTTTCTTCCCCAAGTCACCGAGCCGAAGCGCATGCGGCAGGTCAACACCGACCTGAACTCCATCGCCCGCACGCTGCGCGCCGAAATCGTCCACCTCGGCACCGAGTCCGACATCGTCGAGGAACTCTTCGTCCGCATCGGCGCCATGGACATCGCCTCCTTCTGGCGCCTCTCGCAGGCCGAAGGCATCCCCGCCGAGAAATCCATCATCGTCGTCGGCGACCGCAGCGACATCCAGCAACGCTCCATCGAGCTCGGCGTGCGCCTCCTCGTGATCACCGGCGGCAAGCGCGTGCATCCATCCATCGCCGACGCCGCCCGCGCCCGCGGCACCACGCTCTTCATCAGCCCCTACGACTCCGCCACGACCGCCTGGCTCATCCGCACCGCCGGCCGCCTCGCCCCGGTCATCGATCGCAACTTCGCCACCGTCAACGCCGACAGCCGCCTCGCCGACGTCCGCCGCAAGGTCGGCGGCTCCGCCGCGCCCGCGTTCATGGTTCTCACCGACACCGGCCGCCTCGCCGGCATCGTCACGAAGACCGACATGCTCAAGCCCGTGCCGACGCGCCTCGTGCTCGTCGACCACAACGAGCTCACCCAAGCCGTCCCCGGCGCCGACGAAGTCACGATCACCGAAATCATCGATCACCATCGCCTCGCGCCGATGGCCACGCCGCAACCGATCTTCTTCCTCAACGACCCCGTCGGCTCCACCTGCACGATCGTCGCCGACCTCTTCCGCCGCTACGGCCTCAAGCCCACGCCCGACCTCGCCGGCCTCATGATGTCCGGCCTCATCTCCGACACGCTGCTCCTCCAAAGCCCGACCTCCACCGCCAAGGACGCCGACATCCTCGCCTGGCTTGAGTCGCACGCCGACATCAAGGCCAAGGCCCTCGCCGAACTCATCTTCAGCTCCGGCTCCGTCATCCTCGCCAGCCCGCCCGCCAAGGTCGTCCGCTCCGACTTCAAGATCTACGACGAGGAAGGCACCACCTTCTCCGTCTCGCAGGTCGAGGAACTCGGCTTCGACAACTTCTGGGCCCACGCCAAGGAAATCTCTGCCGCACTCGGCGAGCTCCGCGACGCCGAGAAACTCAATTTCGCCGCCCTGCTTGTCACCGACATCAACACACAGAACTCGCTCCTGATCGTGAAAGGCGAGCCCGAGTTCATCCGAAAGATTTCCTACGCCCACGTCGAACAGGACGAAATCTTCGACCTCCCCGGTGTCGTCTCCCGCAAAAAGCAACTCATCCCCTACCTCACGAGTTTGCTGCGGGAGATGCGGGGGTAACTCAACCGCGCGAACTGCCATGCCCATCCATTTCGACACTATTTCTCAAGGGGAATCTAACCCCAAGTTGCGCATCGCCGGAACCAAGGAAGACCTCATCCAGTTCGCAGAGGAACTAAAGCGCCAAGCGGCTAATTCCGCCGATGGGCAGCGGGACCCGCTCCGTTTCGACGACACGGAGCTGAGATCACACGAATTCGACGTTGAGATTCGTGCACTCACCACAAGGGATTTGGCGTCGCTCGAAAAGAAAGGCGCGAGACGGAAGCGCCTCACGTTGATCATCTGGCTAGTCATGGTTGGCGCTACTATCGCTCTCTTCTATTTTGCGCCCGCCAAATAAAGGTGGAGCCTTGACGCTGCGCGGTCGTCGGCAACTCTAGCGCTATGACGATGCTCCAATTGAAGCAGGAAATCTCCCGCCTCTCTCTCCGCGAGCGGCGCGAATTGAATGCTTACATGATTCGCCTTCGTCACGAGCGTCCCGAGTGGAGGAAAGAAGTCTCGCGCCGCATGCGGGAAATGGACGCCGGCAAGAAAGTCTCGGTAACTGAGTTGAAGCGTCGGATGGCCGCGCGTGGCTGAAAAGGCATACCTGCCGGTCTTTTCCGAAGCGGCAGCCGAGGCCCTGCTGCAACTCCCACGACGCCGACAGCGGCGCGTAGTAAGGCTCGTCCAACAACTCGCCGCCAGACCACACGTCCGCAGCGACTACCGCCTATCCGACGAGAGCGGACGGACCATCGATTATCTTTCGGTCGAGGACTACGTTTTGGGCTATTGGATCGACGATGCAGTGCGCGAAATTCGCATCGTCGAAATCGAAGACGCTTCCTAAGTTCTGTCCGAGAAAAAGGCAATGAACCGCAATGGGACGTTGCCTTGCACCCCGTCGCTGCGCAACGTGCTCCCTCTATGTCCGCCGAGAACACGTCACCCGCCACGCCCGCTCCCGCTCCCAGCGATTTCGTCCGCGACATCGTCGCGCAACACGTTGCCGAGCAACGCTACGCGAAGATCGTGACGCGCTTCCCGCCCGAGCCCAACGGCTACCTCCACATCGGCCACGCGAAGTCCATCTGCCTGAACTTCGGCATCGCCCGCGAAAACCACGGCCAGTGCAACCTCCGCTTCGACGACACCAATCCCGTCAAGGAGGACGTCGAATACGTCGAGTCCATCACCGCCGACGTGAAGTGGCTGATCGATGGCTGGGCCGACCACTGCCTCGGCTTCAAGGCCAAGGGCGCCACGCCCGCCGCCGTCACCTCCAACGGCAAACCCGACTTCTTCCAGCCCGCCGTTCCCGCAGCCGAGCGCGCCGCCGCCGAACCCTTCCACGCCTCCGACTACTTCGAGCCGCTCTACAACTACGCGCTCGAACTGATCAAACGCGGCAAAGCCTACGTCTGCGACCTCACGCCGAAGGAGACCGACGAATACCGCGGCGCGCCCGACAAGCCCGGCCGCAACTCGCCCTACCGCGAACGCAGCATCGCCGAGAATCTCGACCTCTTCACCCGCATGCGCGCCGGCGAGTTTCCCGACGGTGCCCGCACGCTCCGCGCGAAGATCGACATGGCGTCGCCCAACGTCTGGCTGCGCGACCCGCTGCTCTACCGCATCCGCCACGTCGCGCACCACCACGCCGGCAGCGGCTGGTGCATTTATCCGCTCTACGACTACGCGCACTGCCTGAGCGATTACCTCGAGGGCATCACGCACAGCGTCTGCACGCTCGAGTTCGAGGTGCACCGCCCGCTCTACGACTGGATTCTCGAGTCGCTCGACCTCCCGCGCCCGCTCCCGCACCAATACGAATTCGCGAAACTCAACCTCGCCTACACGCTCGTTTCCAAGCGCAAGCTCCTCACGCTCGTGAACGAGAAAGTCGTCACCGGTTGGGACGACCCGCGCATGCCCACGATCTCCGGCCTCCGCCGCCGCGGCATCCCCGCGCCCGCGCTCCGCGAATTCGTCACCAGCGTCGGCGTCACCAAGGCCGACTCCGTGACCGAGGCCGCCGTCTTCGAGAACATCGTCCGCAATTATCTCAACGGCACCGCGCACCGCCGCCTCGCCGTTCTCAAGCCGATCAAACTCGTCCTCACCAACATCCCCGCGGGTGAAGTCGTCCTCTGCGACGCCACGAACAACCCGCAGGACGAGACGCCCACGACGCGCAAGGTTTCGCTCACACGCGAGGTCTTCATCGAGTCCGACGATTTCGCCGAGGTTCCACCGCCGAAGTATTTCCGCCTCAAGCCGGGCGGCGAGGTCCGCCTGAAATACGCCTGCATCATCAAGCTCGCCGAAATCGTGAAGGATGCCGCCGGCGCCATCACCGAGCTCCGTTGCACCGCACAACTCGACACGCGCTCCGGCCAGCCCAACGCCGACAAGAAGGTCAAAGGCACGATCCACTGGGTCAGCGCCACGCAGTGCATCGACGCCGAGGTGCGCCTCTACGACCGCCTCTTCACCGTCCCCGAGCCGGCCGCCGAAGAGGATTTCCTCAAGGTCGTGAACCCGAAGTCGCTCGAAATCGTCACCGCCAAACTCGAGTCCTCGCTCGCCGCCGCGACGCTCGCCGACCGCTTCCAATTCGAACGCCTCGGCTACTTCGCCTTGGACGCCAAGGACAGCATCCCCGGCAAACTCATCTTCAACCGCACGATCACGCTCAAGGACACCTGGGCGAAATGACCGCAAGGTAGCCCGCGACCTCCGGGCGCGGGAAAACCGCCCCGGAACAAACCAAGGCCGCAGAACAGCGAACCAAGCCTCGCCGCTCTCCGGTTTGCCTCTGTGTCCTCTGTGACGAGATCGAAAACACCACGCTCCTCGCCCTCCACGTTTTAGCGCCGTTCATTAGTGTTCATTCGTGTCCATTAGTGGTTTCCCTTTGCCTCTGATGAATCCGCTCCCGCAACTCGACGCCATCGAAGCTCGCGTCCTCGGCGCGCTGATCGAGAAGGAATTGACGACACCGGACTACTACCCGCTGTCGCTCAACGCGCTCGTCAACGCCTGCAACCAGATCAACAACCGCGAGCCGGTCATGGCACTCGGCGAGCCCGAAGTCACCCGCGCCCTCGACAAACTCCGCGACAAACGCCTCGCCGTCGTCATCACCGGCGGCGACAGCCGCGTCCTCAAATTCGCCCACAAGGCGCGCGAAGTGCTCGAACTCTCCCGCCCCGAAGTCTCGCTGCTCTGCCTGCTGCTCCTGCGCGGCCCGCAGACCACCGGCGAGCTCCGCGGTCGCAGCGGCCGGATGCACGAGTTCGCCGACCTCGCTGACGTGCAGACCACGCTCGGTCGCCTCGCCCACCGCGAAAATCCGGACCAACCCACGCTCGTCACGCTGCTCCCGCGCGCCCCGGGCACGAAGGAGTCGCGCTACGCCCACCTGCTCAGCGGCGAACCGGCGTCGATCGCCCCCGCGCCGATCGGTGAAACGGCTGCGGTCGTCGCCCCGTTGTCCTCCGACACCGCGCGCTTTGCCCAACTCGAAGCGGACAACGCCGACCTGAAACGCCAGCTCGCCGACCTGCGCCGCGAATTCGAGGAGTTTCGGAAGAAATTCGAGTGATCCCGCGGCGCGGCGATCCGACTTGGTCGTGCCCGCGAAAATGAAAAGCCCGCGACATGCGCGGGCTCGGGTCACACCTTCGACGCGAAAGCTCACTGCTTCTTGTGATGCTTCTGGTGTTTGTGGTGCTTTTTGCCGCCCTTCTTGGCCACGTGCTGGGTGGCCGCCACGGGCGCGGTGACGGTTTCCGCGAACGCGGAGGCCGTGAGAAGACTGAGAGCGATGACCGCGAGCGAAAGGAGTTTCTTCATGGGTGCAGAAGACGCTGAAATGCCGAAGTAGTTACGAGGTCAAGTCCGCGGCGGCCGCCCCACGACATCCGACAACACAGGACTCACCGCCGCGAGCGGTCGCACTTCGACCGTCAAGCCGTGCGGCAGTCCGGGACATTGACGCGCGATCTCCGTTGCCTCGTCGAACGACTCGACCGTGAGCATGATGTAGCCACCGACGACTTCCTTCGCCTCGGCGAACGGCCCATCGATCACGCGGCCGTTGGCACCGACGACAACTCGCCCCTCGAGCGCGAGCGGCTGACCGTGCGAAACCTTTCGGCGCGCCGCGAGGCCGTCATACCAATCGTTCCATTGCTGCGCCAGCACCGCGCGGCCTTCGGGAGTCAGATGCGCGTGCGCTTCCGGTCCAGCGTTGCGAAACAGGAGCATGTAGCTCGACACGGGAGTGGTAGGCGTGGACATGACGCGTAGTGAGCGCCCCGAAAGCACGGCGTCAATCGCTCCGCGACGAAACCGCGCCCTCATCGGCTCCCGGCGGCTCGAAGCGCGCACGAAACGCGTCCCATGCCGCACCGTTTATCTCCAGGACCGGCCCGCCCGTCGCCGTCCGGGCAAGCGTCCGCGCGCGAGCCACCTTGTCCTCGCACGCGACCACATGCAGCACGCCAATCGCACCGATCGCCGCCACGCGCTCTCGCGCTGCATCGCGCTCGGCTCGTGTCCAGAAACCCCAATCCAGAATCACGTCGCGCCCCGACGCGACGACCTCCGACGCCTCGCGCCAAAGCTCTTCGGTCACCGCGCCAGCCAGCGCGGCGAACTCCGCTTCCGGCGGATTCGTGCCATGGCGCGCCACCATGCGCTCGTCGTGCCCGAGAACAATCGCCCCGCTTTCCGCTGCCATCCGGCGAGCCAGTGTCGTCTTGCCGCACCCGGGCAGGCCGCACAACAGGTGCACGGTGGGTCGGGTCGAGCGATCGCCCGGCGCGCTCATCGGTTCAGAAAGCCACGAGGCCCTGCGCGTGCAATTCCGCGCCGCTGCGCACGGCAAAACCGGCCGCGTCATCCGCCCGGCGCTCGAGCGCCACCTGCACCGTTGCGACCGCGAGCGAGACCTCCTTGAGGAACTGCATCTCGACGCGCTTCGGCCGCGCCAGCATCGCTTGCCGGCTCAGTGCCGTCTGCAGGCAGTCAAGGTAGGCGGTGTTGTTCAGATGCGCGTTCCCATCGAAATCGGCATAGCGCAACGACACCTCGCTCGCCGGCGCGTGTTCCGCGGGCGGTTCGTAGCGCACCTTGTCGAGGTCGGCACGGAACATCTCCGCCTGGCCCACGGGAAACCGCTCGGCCAGCTCCGCAGCCACACGGATGAGCGACTTCGTCTGGAGATTGACGTAGAGCCACAACGTGGAGGCGCGGACCAGCAGTTCGTCGCCGCAATAGACGCGCAGATCGCGGTAACCACGAAAGCCGCGAATGCCGGCCGACCATGTGCGCACGACCAGTTTTTCCTCGTAGCGCGGGTAGCGCGCGATCTCGACGGCGATGCGATTCAGCACCCAGCTTTCGCCGCGCGCCGTCATCGCCTTGGCGCCCAGACCGTAGACGTCGGCGTGCTTGATAGCCGCCTCCTGCAGCAGCTTGAAAACGCCCGCGAGCGTCATCACCTGATCGCGGTCGACGTCCCAGTAAGACACCTCCGCTTCCAGTGTGAAGACCTCGCTCATGGCACTGCGCTCGCTTCAGGCCGCAAATTTTTGCAGGCGCGCGAGCACGCGCTCTTTGCCGAGCACGCGGAAGATGCTCGTGATGCTCGGGCCGGCGTTCGTGCCGGTCACTGCGAGGCGCGCGATGCCCTGGTAGTCGCCGAAGCCGAGTTGCTTCGACTCCGCCAGCGCCTTGAGCGCGGCCTCGATGGCCGCGTCAGTCGAAAAATCCATCGCCGGCAACGCCGCGATCAGCTCGGCGAGGCGCGCTTTCGGATCGCCCTTGGCCATCAGCTTCTCCTTCACCTTCGCGTCGATCGGAAAGTCGTCGGTGAAGAAATACACCGTGTAAGCCGCGAGTTCGTCGATGGATTTGATCTTCGGCTGCGCGAGCAGCATGATTTCGCGGAAATACGGCTCGTTCGCGAGCACCGCGGCACCAGTCGGCTGCTGCGCGAAATAGGCCTTCGCCTGCGCGCGGAATTTCTCCGCCGGCAACTCGAGCAGATACTGCATGTTGAGGTTCGCGAGTTTCTTGTGGTCGAACTTCGCGCCGCTCTTGTTCACCGCCGGCAAATCGAAGAGGCGCACGATCTCGCTGACGGGCATCTTCTCGCGGTCGTCGCCGGGATTCCAGCCGAGCAGCGAGATGTAGTTCACCAGCGCCTCGGGCAGGAAGCTGCGCTGTTGGTATTCCTCGATCAGCGCGCCCTTGTCGCGCTTCGACATCTTGCCCTGCCCCATCTCGGGCGATTTCAGGATGAGCGGGATGTGCGCGAAGATGGGCGGCGTCACGCCGAAGCCTTCGTAGAGACGCACGTGCTTGCTCGTGTTGGAAAGGTGGTCCTCCCCGCGGATGATGTGCGTGACCTTCATCGTGATGTCGTCGACGACGTTCACGAAGTGGAACACCGGGTTGCCGTCCGAGCGGAAGATCACGAAGTCCTCGTCCTCCATGCGCTCGACACGACCGCGGATCTGGTCGTCGATCACGACCGGATCGCTCTTCACCTTCTCGACCTCCTTCTTGCGGTGGTCGTCGAAGACACGGTAGCGCTCGCCGAGCATCTTGAACCAGATCGCGCCGTCCTTCTCGTAGGCGCGACCGTTGGCGAGGAGCTTCTGCTTGTATTCCTCGTAGAGCGCGCCGCGCTGGCTCTGGCGATACGGGCCGTAATCGCCGCGCTCGCCCACGCCATTCGGATTCGGACCCTCGTCCCAATCCATGCCGAGCCACGTCATCGAATCGTAGATCAGGCGGAGGAACTCCTCGCTGTTGCGCTCCTTGTCCGTGTCCTCGATACGCAGGATGAACGTGCCGCCGGTGTGGCGGGCGTAAAGCCAGTTGAACAGCGCCGTGCGGGCGCTGCCGATGTGGAAGAAGCCCGTCGGGCTGGGTGCGAAGCGGACGCGAACGTTCGACATGGGAAAAAGGAGAACCACGAATGGACACGAAGGAACACAAATTTCCAAGCCCGCTTCCGCGCGCGCACCTGGCTGCGCTCCGACATTGCGCCGCCGACATATCTGCGCACCTCTACGCCATGCCCTCCGCGCTGCCGCTCGACCCTGCCACGTTCATCCCGCGTTTCGATGCCGCCGCCCGCCGCGCAGGTTTCGGCGGTGAGAAATTCGGAGAGATACACGGCTTCGACCTCAACGCCTACACGAAACCCGCCCGCCCCGACGCGCCGCGCATTTACGTCTCGTCCGGCATGCACGGCGACGAGCCCGCCCCGCCGTGGGCCGTGCTGCGGTTGGTCGAGGATGGTTTCTTCGACGCGCGCGCGGCGTGGTGGATTTGTCCGGTGCTCAATCCCACGGGCCTCGCGCGCGGCACGCGGGAGAACTTCGCCGGCATCGATCTCAACCGCGACTACAAGCATCCGGTCACAGCCGAGATTGGCGCTCACGTCGCCTGGCTCGAGCGCCAGCCGGATTTCGACGCCGCCTTTTGTCTGCACGAGGACTTTGAAGCCGCCGGCTTCTACCTCTACGAGTTGAACCCCGCCAACCGGCCGACGCTCGCCGACGTCGCGCTCGCCGGCGCCGGCCGCCACTGCCCGATCGAAAACGCCGCCGTCATCGATGGGCGCGACGCGGACGCACCGGGCATCATCCGTCCAGTGAGCGATCCGCTGCTGCGCGATCGCTGGCCCGAGGCGATCTACCTCCGCCACGGCCGCACCACGCTCGGCTACACTTTCGAATCGCCCACGCGACTGCCGCTCGAGCAGCGCGTCGCCGCGCACTGCGCCGCTCTCCACGACGCGTTGGCGCGCCTACTCGCTTCTTGAAGTGCGGCCGGCGTGCAGAGCCAACAACAGCGCCGCCACTGCACCGAAGACACCGCTCGCCGCTCCGCCGCCTCCGCCACCGCCGGAAGAATTCCCCGGCGTCGGAACCGGCTCGCTCGCCGGCACTGACACCGACGCGGTGCCGCTCGTGACGGAGCCGACCCGGTTGCTCACGCTCACGGTGTAATCTCCCGCATCGCTCGCCGCGACCGCTGCACGCGTCAGGCTCGAGGCGGTCGCCCCCACGATGGCGGCGCCATTGCGGGACCACTGGTAGAGCAGCCCACCGCCTTCCGCCGAGACGGACAATGTGAGTGACCGGCCGGCCGAGACACTCGCGCCCTGCGGCTGCACCACGATTCTCGGCTGCGTCAGTTCGGCGTTCACGTTCACGATCGCCGACGCGTTATCGTTCAGCACGCGAACGTTGTAGGCTGCCTTCGCGTGCGATTCGGGAAATCCGATCGTGCGCGTGCCGAGCGGCAGGTTCGGACCGCTCCGTTCCTCCATCGCGGTCGTCACCTCGAGCGTGATGCCCGGATTGCTGAAATAGGGCACGATGTAGTTCGCATACGACATGACGGTGCCGGAAGTCGTGTTGCCGCCCGCGCTTTCGGGGTCGCTCCACAACAGCCCGTAGCACCAAAAGCCGTCGCCTTCCGGCGTCGGCACACCCGCGCCGCCGAAATTCGCGCGATCGTGGCGGCAGCCGAAATTGTGCGCGAGCTCGTGCGCCATCAGCTTGTAGCTGCCATCCACGCGCATGACCGTGCACGCGAGCGAGCCAGACACCGGCACTTGCTTGGCCGCGATGTTGGCCCAGCCGCCAGCGTCGGTCTTGCCGCCGATGAAAAGCATCACCTGGTCCGCGCCGTAGCGATACCGCAGGTCGGCCACGTAGTCGCCGATCGCTCCGCCGGGCGAAATCTGTCGCAGATCATCGATCAGGATGCCGTTGCGGACGTAGGCGCGCGACGCCTCCAATCCGACCCAGCGCCAAACGAACGAGGTCACGCCGCTCTGCGCCAGCACGAGGTTGGCGGTCTCGATCGTCGCGCGGCTGCGGCCCTCGAGATAGCCAATCGGATCGGTCGAGCGGTCCGAGGCATAGCGCAACGCATCCGCATCGTAGAGAAACAACACGTCCACGTTCGGGGCCGTGCTCGCCGCATTCACTGCCTCCGCGACCGTGGCAATCGCCGCCTCGCTCGCCTCCGATGCCCGGTAGATCGCCCCGCTGCTGGCCACCGCGGTTGGGCGGTCCGGTTGCGCCGGATCGACTCCGCAACCTTCCTCGCCGGGCGCGCTTTCCTCGACCACCACCGAATTCCCTCGCACATGAAAACTGAACTGACTGGCGCCCGGAATCACCAGCACCGCATCGAAACCATCCGCGCGCGCCACGCTCACGAAGCTCGCTCCGGGCACCGCCGCATTGCGCCCGATCCACGTCACGCGGCGCCCGTCGTCCTTCACGGCGGTCCGGGTGAAACGGATCGGCATCCCACGCAACGGCTCCACTTGGAGTCGTTCCGGTCGGAACTCGCGCCAGTCCGTCACGACGTCCGGGATTTCCGGGAAAGCCTCGCGCAACTCCATTCGCACAAACGCAGGCACCGCAGTCGCTCGCCCTGTTTCGCGGGAAGGCGCCGCAGTCACCGCGACCAGCGACGAGACGCCCGCTTGCGCCGGTTGCACCGAGGCGGGTTTGCTGCGCCGCGCCGCGGTCGCCGGAATTTTCGCGAACCAGACTCGGCCGCTCCAATAAAGCGCCGCCGCCATCGCGACCACACTGAGAATAACTGCCGTCCGTGTTTTCATGGGGTTCGCTCGCAGCAAGCCCACCGTCCCATCGCCCCAAGTCAACTCAGCGGACGGTCACCACCGCCGCAGAAGCCATCGCGCTGACCCGCGCAAGATTTCTAAAAAACTCAGACCTCTGGCACGATTACTTAGGAAACTGCGCGCCGGCACACGGCGACCAGCAATGCGGAGCAGCCAGTGAAAAACTCACTCGCCGCTCCGCCACCGCCGCCTCCCTTCGCGTTGGCCGCAGCCGTGCTGACCGGTCCGGCAAAAGCGCACGCGAGCGACGCGTGGCGGCTCGTTGCCGCACCGCAAACTCGAAAGCAACACGCTATGCTTCCCGACATCCCTCGTGGTCGTGACGCGGCGCGACGGCAGCGAACGCCCGACTGACAAATCCATCGATCAGCGCCTGCGCTTCTCCGGCGGACAACCCCATTTTCCGCTCGGCAAAGCGCGCCAAATCCGCGGGCCACGGTGCCGTCAGCAGATAGTCCAGGTGCGCCGGTCGCAAATCGATCGCCGCGCAATGCAGCGCCTGCCGCGTGAGCGGCAGCAACGCGCTGTGCCGCTCCGTCCAGCCGTGCTCGGCGAACTCGAGATAGAGCGTCGGGTCGGGACCGTAGAGTTTGTCGCCCACCACACGCCGGCCCAGCCATTCCGCGTGCGCGCGGATCTGATGCTTGCGCCCCGTGAACAACTCCACGCCGACCATCGTGTAGCCGCCGCGCACGATTAGCGGATGGAAAACCGTCCGCGCTTCCTGCGCGCCGGCGGTGCCGGACTCCACGACGCGCTGCTTCACGGTGACGTTGGCCGTCGGATCCGGCCCGAGCGCCTGATTCACTTCCGTCCGTTCCGCGAGCTCGCCTTCGAGGATGGCCACGTAGGCCTTGCCAATGAGCCGCTTGGCCATCGCCTTTTGCAGCCGGCTGCCCGTCGCCTCGTCCTTCGCGAGAATAATCACTCCAGAGGTCTCGCGATCGAGCCGATACACGAAGCGGATGGTTTGCAGTCCCATTCCTTCGCGCAGTGCCCCCGCGAGGCTCGACCACGGTCCGTTTTTGGACGGGTGGACGACGAGCCAGCCGGGTTTGTCGATCGTCAGCAGGCGCTCGTCCTCGAACCTCACCCAGCCCGGCAAGTCGGCCGGATTCACGAGCGGCGCTTCGGGCGGTGGCAGCGGTTGGTCGTCAAGCAGGGACATGCGGGGACGTTCAAAATTATTGTGCGTTATAACCGACACCGCGAGGTTGCCTCCGCGACGGCATGAGCTATGCGTGTGGGTGTCGAATGAAGCACTTTCCCACAAGGAAAGAATGGCCGGCCCACACGGGCGGCCTCGTCGACATACCGCACGCCGCAGAGAGGGACTTTGCCCCGTGCTTTTCCTCAACCAGAAAGGATACCCATGAATAGCTCCCACGAAGTGATCGTTACAGGCATCCACCTCGAACTGACCCCGTCCCTGAAGTTCTACGTCCGGGAAAAAATGGAGCGACTGTTCCGACACGAGGCGCACATCGTCCGCGTGAAAGTCGAACTCGAGTGCGACCGCAAGCACGACCGACAGCACAAGTTCATCGCCAAAGCGCACGTCCAGCTCCGCGGCCCCGACATCAACGCCACCGTCAATTCGGAGGATTGCCACAAGTCCATCGATCTCCTCGTCGACAAGCTCGACCACTCCGTCCGCCGCCGCCACAGCCTCGCCAAGGACAAGCGCAACCATCCGCACGCCGTCGAATGGCAGGATGTCACGCTGCCGAAGGCAGTCTGAGCGACACGCAACCCCCTCACTTTTTCGAGCCCGCCCACCGGCGGGCTCTTTTCTTTTCCAGGACGAGCTACGCGCTCCCGCCTCGCGCCTTCACGGGAAAGCAGGAACGCCAACCTACCCCACGCGCCGAACTAATCCCCCGAACGGCCTAAACCTTTTCAGTTTCCAAAATCCTGCCCCGGGCCTTCTATGACACGACCTCCGCTATGCCCGGCAAACTCCTCCTCTCCGGCCGCGACCTGACCTTGTCCCGCCTGCGCCGCGCTCTCGCCCGCCGCGAAAAACTCGCCCTCACTGCCGACGCCCGCCGCCGTATCCGCGCCTCCCGCGCGATCGTCGACCGCCTGCACGACGATCCGACGCCGCACTACGGCATCAACACCGGCTTCGGCGTCCTCGCGCACCAGCGCGTGCCCGCCGCCGACCTCGAAAAGCTCCAGGAAAATCTCATCCTCAGCCACGCCGTCGGCGTCGGCGACGAAGTGCCCGCGGAAATCGTCCGCCTCATGCTGCTCCTCAAGGTCAACGGCCTCGCCGTCGGCATGTCGGGCGTCACGCCGCGCGTCGTCGATCACCTCATCCGTTTCTACAACGAGGACGCGCTCCCCATCGTCTACACCAAAGGCTCGCTCGGCGCCTCCGGCGATCTCGCGCCGCTCGCGCATCTCGTGCTGCCGTTGCTCGGCCTCGGCGAAATGATCTTTCGCGGCAAACGCCAGTCCGCCCGCGCCGTCCTCAAACAGCTCGGCCTCGCCCCGCTGAAGCTGCAATCCAAGGAAGGCCTCGGCCTGATCAACGGCACGCAATTCATGTCGGCCTACGCCGTGCATTGCCTCCTGCGCGTCGAAAATCTCCTCAAGACCGCCGACCTCGCCGCCGCCACCACGCTCGAAGCCGCCCGCGGCAGCGCCGCACCGTTCGACGCGCGCATCCACGCCGCCCGCCCGCACTCCGGCCAGCGCGAAGTCGCCCAAAACATCCGCGCGCTGCTCGCCGACTCGAAGATCCTCCCGTCGCACGCGCACTGCGGCAAGGTCCAGGACCCCTACTCGCTCCGCTGCGTCCCACAGGTGCACGGCGCCGTGCGTCTCGCGTTCGGACACGCGCGCAGCGTCGTGGAAACGGAAATCAACTCCGCCACCGACAACCCGCTCATCTTCGAGAACGGCGACGTCGTCAGCGGCGGCAACTTCCACGGCGAGCCGCTGGCGTTCGTCATGGACTACCTCGCCATCGCCACCGCCGAACTCGCATCGATCTCCGAGCGCCGCATCTACATGCTGCTCCACGGCGACACCATCGGCGACCTCAAGGTCCCGAAGCTCCTCATGAAGGACACCGGCCTCAACTCCGGCTTCATGATCCCGCAATACACCGCCGCCGCGCTCGTCTCGGAAAACAAAGTCTTCGCGCACCCCGCCTCCGTCGATTCGATCCCGTCCTCGCTCGGCCAGGAAGACCATGTCTCGATGGGGTCGATCAGTGCGACGAAGCTCCTCGAAGTCGTGAAGAACACCGAAACCGTGCTCGCCATCGAGTTCATGTGCTCCGCGCAAGGCCTCGAGTTCCTTCGGCCGCTCAAAGCCGGCCGCGGCGTCGAAGGCGCCGTCGCCGCCGTGCGTCGCGTCATCCCCTTCGCCCAAGCCGACCGCCTCTTCCACGACGACGTCCAGACCGCCCTCGCCCTCGTCCGCAGCGAGCAACTCGTCGACGCCGCTGAAAAAGCAGCCGGCCACCTGTGCTGACTCCGCCCTTCGCGATGAAACCATCGTTCCGTCCCTGCACGTCTGCGGACAGCGAGTGGGCCTACGAACTGAAACGCGAGGCCTACCAGCCCGTGGTCGAACGCCAGTTCGGCCCGTGGGACGAGGCGTTTCAACGGCGGCTCTTCGCCGAGCGTTGGAAGCCCGAGTTCAGCCGGCTTATCCTCGTCGACGATCAGCCGGTCGGACTGCTCGCCGTGCGGGAGCGAGCCGAGGAGCACTGGATCGATGAGATTCAACTCGCGGCTCCATGGCGCGGCCGGGGACTGGGCACGCTTTTGATCAAAGCCGAAATCGAACACGCGCGCACGCTCGGCAAGGCCGTGTCCCTGCAAGTCCTGCGCGAAAACACCCGTGCTCGGAATCTCTACCAGCGCCTCGGCCTCCGCGTCAGCGCCGAGACCGCCACGCACCATCGCATGACCTCGGCTCCAGTCACCGCACTCCCTTAGCGCTCTACCCATGTCACGCTCCCGCTCCGCCGCCGCACGAAAACTCCCCGCCTCCAAACCGCGTCCCGTTCGCGCACCACGCGGCACGATGCGCACTTGCCAGTCGTGGGCCGCCGAAGCTGCGCTGCGCATGCTCCAGAACAACCTCGATCCCGAAGTCGCCGAGCGGCCGAACGACCTCGTCGTCTACGGCGGACGCGGCAAGGCCGCGCGCAACTGGGCCTGCTTCGACGCCATCCTCGCCACGCTCCCCAAGCTCGCACCCGACGAGACGCTGCTCGTGCAATCCGGCAAACCCGTCGGCGTCGTCCGCACTCACGTCGACGCCCCACGCGTGCTCCTCGCCAACAGCAACATCGTGCCCGCGTGGGCGACGCAGGAGCGCTTCGACGATTTCGAGAAACGCGGCCTGATGATGTATGGCCAGATGACCGCTGGTTCGTGGATCTACATCGGCACGCAAGGAATTCTCCAAGGCACCTACGAGACTTTCGCCGAGTGCGGCCGCCAGCACTTCGGCGGCGACGAGTGCGCTAGCCTCGGCGGCACGCTCGCCGGCCGCCTCTGCGTCACCGGCGGCTGCGGTGGCATGGGCGGCGCGCAACCGCTCGCGATCACCATGGCCGAGGGCACCTGCCTCATCGCCGACGTCGACAAGTCACGCCTCCAAAAACGCGTGCACGACCGCTACCTCGACGAAATCGCTCCGTCGCTCGACGAAGCGATCGATCGCGCCGTCCTCTACGCCGAACACCGCAAGGCGCTCAGCGTCGGTGTCGTCGCCAACATCACCGATCTCCTCGAACGTCTTCTCGCGCGCAAAATCCACGTCGACGTCCTCACCGACCAGACGAGTGCGCACGACCCGCTCGTCGGCTACGTGCCCGTCGGCTACGACCTCAAGGCGGCTGCCAAGCTGCGCAAAGCCGACCCGAAGAAATACCAGAAGCTCTCGCTCGCCTCGATGGCGCGCCACGTGAAGGCGATGCTCAAGCTCCAAGCGCGCGGCGCGAAGACCTTCGACTACGGCAACAACCTCCGCCAGCACGCGTTCAACCAAGGCGTGAAGCGCGCGTTTGATTTCCCGGGCTTCGTCCCCGCCTACATCCGCCCACAATTCTGTCTCGGCCGCGGTCCTTTTCGCTGGGTCGCGCTCTCCGGCGATCCCGCCGACATCGCCGCCACCGACCGTGCGCTCATGGAACTGTTTCCCAAAGACCAAGCGCTCCACCGCTGGCTGAAAATGGCCGGCGAACGCGTCGCGTTCCAAGGCCTCCCCGCGCGCATCTGTTGGCTCGGTCTCGGCGAACGTCACCGCGCTGGCCTGCTCTTCAACCAAATGGTCGCCGACGGCCGCGTGAAAGCGCCGATCGTCATCGGCCGCGACCATCTCGACTGCGGCTCCGTCGCCAGCCCGAACCGCGAAACCGAAGCGATGAAGGACGGCTCCGACGCCATCAGCGACTGGGCGATCCTCAATGCCATGGTCAACATCGCCAGCGGCGCCTCGTGGGTGAGCTTCCACCACGGCGGCGGTGTCGGCATCGGCTACTCGCAACACGCCGGACAGGTCATCATCGCCGATGGCACGCCCGAAGCCGCGCGCCGGCTCGAGCGCGTCCTCACCAACGACCCGATGATGGGCGTCTTCCGCCACGCCGACGCCGGCTACGAACAGGCACAGGAATGCGCCGAGCGCTTGAACGTGCCGGTGCCGATGAAAAACTGGTGAGCGTCCGATGAAGTCCATTCCCCACCTCCTTCCCGCCCAATGGCCCGCCGATCTCTCGCGCGCCCGATTCGCCTCCACGTTTCGCACCGATAATCCCGACGGCTGCCAGATCGCGCTGCTCGGCCTCCCCGACGACCGCGGCGTCTGGATGAACAACGGCCGCCCCGGCGCCGCGCACGGCCCCGCCGCTTTCCGGGAGGCGCTCTGTCGCTACGGCGCCGCCGAGCCCGCCGCCGGCGAACTGCCGCGCGTGTTCGACGCCGGCAACGTCGAGGTCTCCGACTCGCTCGAGGAAACGCACCGGCGCGTCACCGCCGTCACTGGCGCGCTGCTCGACGCCGGTCTCTTTCCCATCGCAATCGGTGGCGGCCACGACCTCACCTACCCGTTCGTGCGCGCCGTCGCCGCGCGTTTTCCGAAACCCGTCGGCGTTTACTTCGACGCCCATCTCGACGTCCGCGAGACCACCGGCTCCGGCATGCCGTTCCGCCGACTCGTCGAGGATTGCGGCGTGAAACAACTGCACGTCCACGGCCTGCGCCCGCTCGTGAACTCGCGCGAGCACTTCGGCTGGTTCGCCTCGCACGGCGGCATCACCCATCCCGACCGCGCGAAGGTCGCGCTCCCGCGCGCGAAGCACCTTTTCGTCAGCTTCGACCTCGACGTCCTCGATGCCGCGCAAGCTCCCGGCGTCAGCGCGCTCAATCCCTCCGGCTGGTCCGTCGCCGACGCCGAACGCTGGGTGCGCGCCTGCGGCGCGAACCGCACCGTGCGCTGCTTCGACCTCATGGAGCTGAGCCCGGCGCACGACCTCGACGGCCGCACGGCGCGGGTGGCCGCGCATCTCTTCCTGACCTTCCTGCTCGGCTTCGGCAAACGCTGACGGAGCCGGAAATGTAGGGGCGCAGTCTTGCTGCGCCCTGGCGCATCGGTTTTCCTCGGGCGCAGCAAGACTGCGCCCCGACGATCGAAGCAAACGAAATGCCCTCTCTCCTTATCCGCAACGCCCGCATCCTCACGCTCGCCGGCCCCGCCGGTCCCCGCCGCGGCAAGGCCCTGCGTGAACTCGGCGTCCTCCCGCAAGGCGAGGTGCTCGTGATCGACGACAAGATCGCGGCTGTCGGCGCCAAGGTCGAGGCCCCCGCTGACACGCAGGTCATCGACGCTGCCGGACGCGTGCTGATGCCAGCATTCGTCGATTGCCACACCCACGCCTGCTGGGCCGGCGACCGCCTCGACGAATGGGAAAAAAAACTCAACGGCGTCCCCTACCTCGACATCCTCAAGTCCGGCGGCGGGATCCACGCCACCGTCCGCGCCGTGCGCGAAGCGACGCAGAAGCAGCTCGCGGCCGGCCTACGCGAGCGCCTCGGCCAAATGCTCCGCGGCGGCACGTCTACCGTGGAGGTGAAGAGCGGCTACGGCCTCAATACCGAGGCGGAGCTGAAAATGCTCCGCGCCATCCGTCGCGCCGCGAGCGATTGGCCCGGCACCGTCGTCGCCACGGCACTGCTCGGCCACGCCGTCGAGGGTGACGTCGAAGATTACTCCCGCATGGTGACGAAGGAAATGCTCGCCGAGGTCTCGCGTGAGTTTCCCGACATCGCGGTCGACGCGTTCTGCGAAAAGGAAGCGTGGACCGTCGAGGCGTGCGTGCGGTTCTTCGAGAAGGCCCGCAAGCACCACCCGATCCGCGTGCACGCCGACCAGTTCAATCCGCTCGGCATGATCCCCGAGGCGATCCGGATGCACGCGCGCAGCGTCGATCACCTCGAGGCGTCCACCAAGGCCGACCTGACCGCGCTCGCTGAGTCGAACACCTTCGGCGTCATTCTCCCCTGCACCGGCCTGCACACCGACCAGCGCTTCGCCAAGGCCGGTTTCTTCGCCGATCGCGGCGGCGCGCTCGCCCTCGCCACAAATTACAACCCCGGCTCGTCACCGACGCACTCGATGCCGCTCGCCATTGCCACCGCCGTCCGGTTCTGCGGCCTGCTGCCCGCCGAGGCGATCGTCGCGTCGACCTACAATCCCGCCCAGCTGCTCGGCTTCACGGATCGCGGCTCGATCGAAGTCGGCAAGCGCGCCGATCTCGTCCTGCTCTGCCACAAAGACGAGCGCCAGCTCGCCTACGAACTCGGTGGCAATCCCGTCGATGCAGTGATCTGCGGCGGGGCACGCGTCCTCTGAAGGCGACGCTAGGCGCGAGTGCGGGGACAAACGAAGTCCTCGCGGGATTTTCCATTTTCGTCGCAAAGCGGTGGCGCGCCTTCGCCGACGCGTTGATGTTTCGCGCCGGTTTTCCTCCATTTCGCCTCTATGTCCGACCAACCTCACCCGACATCGCTCATTCACCATCTGTTGATCCGCGGACTGCTCGACACCGGTCGCGCCCCCACTGGAGCGGAATTGGCGGCCGGCGCCCAGCTCTCGACCGAAGACGTCGAGGCGGTCATGCGCGAACTCGACGCGTCGCACGGTCTGGTCCTTCACCCGCATCGCTGCGAGCCATGGATCGTGCATCCATTTTCCACCTCGCCGACGCACACCTGGGTCGCCGCGCGCGAGCACGGTTGGTGGGCGCCGTGCCTGTGGTGCGGCCTTGGGATTTCCGCCCTGCACCGCGAACCGGTCGTGATCCACACCCGCATCGGCGCGGAAAGCGAACCGATCGAAATCCCGGTCGATCAAGGCGTGCCGCGGCGAGAGGACTTGTGGGTGCACTTCCCCGAGCCGCCGCGTCTCGCGTGGGGCAATGTCCACCATTTCTGCGCGCGCCTCGTCGCGTTCCACTACGAGGCCGACGCCCGCGAGTGGACACATCGCCATGGCTTCAAGCTCGGACAGGTGCTGCCGATCGCGCAGCTCGGCGACCTCGCGCGTCGTTGGTATGGCCGCCACGCCGATCGGGCGTGGACAAAATGGAGCATCGCCCAAGCGCGCGACATCTTCGCTCAGAGCGGGCTGACCGGCGAGTTCTGGAGCCTGCCGGGTGGGGACGGCAAGTTCTGACGCCTGGCGAACGGCCGTTCAATGCTCGCCTGGCCGCTCCGCCGGAGCGACACCCGGGCGGATATCCTTCGTCATGCGCTCGAACACGGGCGGCTCCGCGTCCTTGATTTCGAAATCCCGCTCGGCGCTGAGCTTCACGTCGCGCAGCGTCACGCCGCGAATCGGGTTATCGGGCAGACCGATGATTTTTCCCGCGCGACGCGAGCCGGAGATCGTGACGTTGTCGATGAGCACATCGCGGATTGAAGGCACCTTCGTCGGGTCGCCGCGAAAATCCGGCCGATTGTTGTCGGTGTAATCGAGCTGCAGGACGATCGCGTTCTCCACGTCCTTCATCGTGAGGCCGGTGTAGCGGATGTTTTCCACCAGACCGCCCGCGCCGCGCATGGACTTGATGCGAATGCCGTTGTCGGTGCCCTCCAGCGTGCAATTGCAGACGAGCATGTTCCTCACGCCGACCGTCGTCTCGGAGCCGATGGAGATGCCGTGGCCATGCCGGATCGTGCAGTTCTCGATGAGGATGTTCGTGCCGCCGGACTTGATCACGATGTCGTCGTCGCCGGTGTCGATGAGGCAGTCGCGAATCAGGAAATTTCTCCCCGGCCCCGGATCGATCGCGTCGGTGTTGGGCGCGCTGCCGTCCCACGGGGCGAAGACCTTCACCCGCTCGATCGTGAGGTCGTTGATGTGCTTCGGCACGAGGTGGAACATCGGCGAATTCCGCAGCGTGACATCCGACACCAACAGGCGCTCGCAACCGTCGACGACGATCAGGTGGGAGCGACGATAAACGAGGCGGCGGGGTTCCGTCGCCTTGGCGTTGCGCGCCGCGCGCTCGGACCATTTCCACCAATGGGCACCGTTTCCGTCGATGGTGCCCGGACCGGTGAGGGCGACGTCGTGGAGCTTCTTGCCGCTGATCAGCGGATCGAGCACGGGCACCTTCTCGCGCACCTCCGCCTGGCTCTTCAGCGTTTCGGGCTCGGGCAGACCGGCTTCGGTGAAAGTCGCGGGGGCCTGGATCACCGCGCCCTCCTCCAAGTGCAGGTCGAGATTCGAGCAAAGCTTGATCGGCCCGGTGCGGAATGTGCCCCGCGGCACGATGAGCCGTCCGCCGCCCGCATTCGAGACGGCAGCGAGAGCTCGCGCAAACGCGTCCGTGTTCATCGTCTTCGCGTCGCCGACTGCGCCAAAGTCCGTCAGCTGGAAGACGCGCTCGGGAATCGTCGGCCGCGCCGGGCGGAGGTTTTCCACCGCCGCCACGTCCACTTCCGCAGCGAAGAGACAGCCACTCGCCACCCAGGCAAAGGCGACAACCGCTAACGGCAGAAATTTCATGACACCGAAAAATTTCATGACACCGAACCTAGAGGCGCCCACACACCGACTCAATAGCCCGCCGCGTCGTAGGGGCCTTGGCCGCGTCCGTAGATCAAGATCATGCGCTCGAAGGTGCACACGAGTCGGCCTTCGTGCGTCTTCGCCACCGTGCGCACGTGCACGATGCCCTGCCCCGGACGCGACTTCGACTCGCGTTTCTCGAGCACGGTCGACTCCGCGTAAACCGTCTCGCCCGCCAGCACCGGGCCGTGGAATTTGACGTTCTTCCACGCCAGATTCGCGACGATCTTCGAAAAGGTCTTCGTCATCATGCCGGTCAACACCGCCAGCACATGCGTCGGATTGATCGGCAGCGCGCCGCGTCCGAGCTGGGCGTGAAAATGCAAATCGGTGAGAGCGGGCGTTTGGTCGAGCGAACGCAACGTCTGCTGCATGCTCTCATCCGCCGTGAAGCTCTTGCCCGGCCGGTGCTCGTAGGTCTCACCCACGACGATGTCCTCGAAGAACAGCCCCATGCGCTCGAGAAAGACTCCGGGCGCGACTTCGATGTGCGAGGCGTGACGAGCTTCCATGGTCAGTAATCGAGGCGGGTGAAATCGTCATGCCCGGCGCGCGCGACGAGCGCCTCCCAGACGAGGATCGCGACGGTTTCGCCGCGCTGATTGAGGCCGTGCGTCCGCACTTTCACGCGGCCGGCGTTCGGCGTATCGGGATTCGCCGCGTGTTCGAGAATCTCCGACTCGGCATAGAGTGTGTCGCCGCCGAAAGTCGGCTTCGGCAGCGTGATCTCGTCGAAGCCGAGCAACTGCACGCGCTTCGCGAAGGTTTTCCAAGTCATGCCGAGCACGACCTTCGTCGTGAGCGTCGAGTCCATGAGGCACCGTTTCCATTCCCCGTGCGCGGCGAACTGCTCGTCGAAATGCAGCATCTGCTGGTTCAACGTGTCGAGGCACTCGTCGCGGCTGTCCTGCTGCGACAGCGTGACGCCGGGACGATGCCTGAACTTCTGGCCCGCCGCGAACTGCTCGAAATCCAGCCCGAAGCGCTCGCGGAAGCGTTGCGGGCCGGTGGACACGTAAGCGGAGAAATTGCTCATGATTCAGGTGCCCGCGCGGGCGAGGATGCGTTGCGCCGAGCGATACATCGGCACGTCGATCATCTGGCCGTCGATCACCGCAACATTGCCGCGAGCGGCCTCGAACGCGGCGACGATGCGCTGCGCACGCGCCATCGCCGCCTCCGTCGGCTGGAACGCTGTTTTGATCGCCGCGCATTGCCGGGGATGAATCGCCAGCTTGCCGGCGAAACCCAGCGCGCGCACCCCGGCGCATTCCTCCGTGAGGCCGGTCAGGTTCTCCAAGTCGATGAACGGCTGGTCGAGCGCGAGCACGCCGGCCGCCGTAGCGGCGTGGACGACCTGCGTGCGCGGCCAAAGCAACGCATCCCACGTCGGTTCGCCGCCCGTCTCCGCCGAAAGATCGAATCCACCGAACGCCAGCGCGGCGACCTGCGGCGAGGCGGCGGCGATCTCCGCCGCGTGGCGCACGCCCAACACCGTCTCGATCAGGCACACGAGGCGCGGTGCGCCGAAGAGCTTGCGCGCGGCCTCGTGCACTTCGGCTGCCGATTGCACCTTCGGCAGCACCACCGCGTCGAGCCGCAGCGCCGCGGCGTTCAGCGCGTCGAGATCGGCGCGGCCGTGCGCCGAACGCAGATCGTTCACCCGCACCGCCGTCGCGAAAGGCGGCGTGCCGACGCGACCGTGCTGCCTGAGCCAGGCGATCGTCTCGCTGCGCACGCGGTCCTTGTCGGTGATCGGCACGGCGTCCTCCCAATCGACGATGATGCCGTCCGCGCCGCTCGCGGGAACTTTCTCGAAACGGTCAGGGCGCGTGCCGGGCGTGAACAGCAGCGAGGTGAGCCGGGGGTGCGACATCGCGGCCACTGAAAGCGCTTTTCTCCCGCGAGGGAAACAAAAAGCAGACCACGGCGCGTGCGGCCAGAAGCTAACAGAAAACGCGCTGTGCCGAAGCGGTAGCCGGCGACCTCGGTCGCGCCCCTGAGAGCACCGCGCGTGTGCCTGCACGCTGCCTACCGTGGAAACGCGGTTTTCAGATAGCCGCTTGTCGTCGCGAAGCCCGCGTCGGACGACGCTTCAGGTTGTCGCCCGGTCGCCGGCGATGGAAAATTCACAGATCACCCGCGTGCCGAGCGCCGGCTGCGAATCGACCACGAACGTGCCACCGATCATGTTGGCGCGGTATTCCATCAGGCGCAGTCCGCCTTTGCGCACGGTTCGCGCATCGGCGTCGAAGCCCTTGCCGTCATCGGCAATCGCCAGGCGAAAATCGCCACCACCCTGCGCCGCAAGCGTGACCTCGATGTTCTTCGCTTCGCTGTGGCGGAGCGCGTTGTTGATCGCTTCCTGCGAAATCCGGTAGAGCTGCACGCCGGTGAGGTGGTCGCAGTCGAACTGCGGCGGGCTGCGAAAGCGGCAGCGCACGCCTTGGATGACCTCGGTGGTCTCGACCAATTCCGTGAGCGCCGAGAGCAACCCGCCGGCTTGCTCCAGTTGCACCGGGCAAAGGCCGCGCGCCAGTGCGCGGGATTCGAGGGTCGCGTCGTTCGAGAGCGCAGCGATGAGGCTGGCTTGCTCGGCGTTCAGCGCGTCGCCGGAGACCAGTCGGTCGCGCAGCGCGGTCGCGAGGCACGCAAGGCCGGTCAGTTTCTGCCCGAGTCCGTCGTGGAGGTCGGCGCCGATGCGCTGTTGCTCGGCGTCGATCACGGTGAGGAGCCGTTGCTCGAGCCAGCGGCGTTCGGTGACGTCGCGGCCGAGGAAGGTCACGCCCGCACCCGGGCTGCCGACGGCATAGAAATCGGCGTGCCACTCGCGGTCGTTGGCCTGGCCGCGGAGGGTGAAGCTCACCTCCTCGTGGCGTTGCGCGCGCTCGAGCGCGTCCCGGCTTTGGGGGAAAAGATCGGCGAAGACCGCCCCGGAAATCGTTTCGGCGGCGATGCCGCAGTGCGCGAGTTTGCCGCGCGCCTCGACCACCTGACCGGAGGCGTCGAGCCGGCCGACGATCACCGGCAGGTTCTTCATGATGTTGTCGAGGAGCTGCGCCTGCCGGAGGCGCTCCTCCTCCGAGCGGACGCGCTCCGTGATGTCGACGGCGGCCAATCCCTGCAACTGGCGGTCGAGCGACACGGTCATGGGGAACGTCGTCACCAACCAGCACCTTTCCTGGTGTCGGAGAATCCACGGCGTGGCGCTTTCGCGCGGGCGCAGGTCGCCATCGAAGTCGCGGATGTGTTCCGCGAAGAGCCGGTTTTGAAAAAGCACCGCGCCTTCGTGGTCGCAGATCGCGACGGCGCACGGGACGTTGTGCATGAACAGCTCGAGCTGGCTCTGGCTCTGGCGCAGTTCCCGCAGCGTGTCGCTGTGGCGGAGCGCGTAACGGATCGAGCGTTCGAGCTGGCCGGTGGTGAGGCCGTTCTTGCAGAGATAGTCCGCGGCGCCGGCGCGGGTGGACTCGCGGTCGATCTCGGGGCTGTCGTGACCGGTGAGGAGGATCACGGGCAGGTGGCAGCTTTTCGCCTGCGCCATGCGGACGAGTTCGAGTCCCGTTTCCACACCGAGACGATAATCGACGATCGCGACGTCGTGGCCGCCGCGCTCGAGCGCCTCGAGGCCCGCCACATAGCTGGCCGCCCACTCGAGCCGGTAGGCGGCGAAGGTGTGGCGGGTGAGCAGCCGCGAGACGACGAGGTAATCGTTCTCGTCGTCGTCGACGACCAACACGCGGATGGGCGCGGCGGCGGCGGTCCCTTGCGGTAGCGGTTGGTTGAGCGTTGGGTTCACGGAGACAGACGCGGGAGGGAGGAAGCGCGCCGCGGTCCGTGCAAGCTCAGACGCTATCCTGCGACTTCACCCATTGGATGGCGTAGCGCACGAGCTCGGCGCCGGATTCGAGGCTGAGCTTGAGTTTCAGGTGTTCGCGGTAGGAGTCGATGGTCTTCACGCTGAGGTTGAGTCGCTCCGCGATCTGGCGCGTGGCGTAGCCGTTGCCGATGAGCTGGAAGACTTCCATTTCGCGGTCGCTCAGGCTCTCGACGGGTGAGGTGACTTCGCCGCTGCGGCTGTTCACGAGGCGCGAGAGCATGCGCGCGCGCACGCGGTCGCTGATGTAGAGTTCGCCGGAGCTGATTTTCTCGAGGGCCTCGATCACGCGCTCACTGGCTTCGTGCTTCATCAGGTAGCCGCGCGCGCCGGCGCGGAGGGCCCGCTCGGCGAACAGCTCTTCGTCGTGCATCGAGACGATGAGGATCAACAGGTCGGGCGAGTGCGCCTTCAGGTTTTTCGTCAGCTCGATGCCGTTGGCCGAGCGCAGGGCGATGTCGACGATGGCGATGTCCGGCTTGAGTTTCGCGGCGAGATCGACGGCTTGGGCCGCGTTGTCGGACTCGCCCACGACCGTCATCCCGGGCTGCTGGCCGATGAGCATGCGGAGCCCCTGGCGGGTGATCGGATGGTCGTCGACGAGCAGGATTTTCCGGGCGGTGGACGGAGCGGGCGCGGCGGCGGAGCTGTCGCCGTCGGCGGACGATGGGGCCTTCATTCGAGTTGGCATTGATTGCCCGTCGACACCGGCGAGCAAGACAAAGTGCCATCGGGAAATCCCCCAAAAACGGGCGGGTGTCCCCAAACGGCAAAGGCCGCGCGGACTTCGCAGTCCACGCGGCCTTTGTTGGTGTTGGTGTGTGTCAGTGACGCCGTAGGGCGGTCAAATTGCGGTGCCGCCGCGCTCGCCGGTGCGGATGCGGATGCACTCCTTGAGTTCCTGGATGAAGATCTTGCCGTCGCCGACTTCGCCTTCCTTGCCGGACTTCGCGGCTTTCAGGATGGCGTTGACGGTGATGTCTTCGAAGGCGTCGTTGCAGGCGATCTTGATCTCGATACGCGGAATCAGGTTCGGGATGACCTTCTGACCGCGCTGGAACTCGATCTCCTGCTGTTGGCCGTGGCCGGAGACGCGGCTCACGGTGATGCGCTCGATTTCGGCGTCGATGAGGGCCTGGCGGACCTCGTCGAGTTTCTCTTCGCGGATGATGGCGGTGATAAGCTTCATGGTCGGGGCGCTCCTTAGTTGAGGTTGTTGAGGCCGTAGCCGCGCTCGCCGTGGAGGTCATGGTCCATGCCGGCGCGTTCGGACTGCTCACTGAGGCGGAGGCCGACGGTCTTCTGGACGATGAAGCCGATGATCAGCGTCATCACGACCGCGAAAGCCACCGTGGCGCCGACCGCGAAGATCTGCGTCTTGAGCTGGCCCATGAGCGTCCAGCCGTCGGGCTTGGCCCAGCTGTCGCGAATGAAGAACGTGAGGGCGATGGCACCGATGATGCCGCCTGCGCCGTGCACGCCGAACGCATCGAGCGTGTCGTCGTAGCCGAACTTGCCCTTGAGCGTGATGACGAAGTAGCAGCCGACCGCGGCGATGACGCCGAGCGCGATCGCGCCCTTGACGCCGACCACACCCGCGGCGGGCGTGATGGCCACGAGGCCGGCGAGGATGCCGGAGGCGAGACCGAGCGAGGTCGGTTTGCCGTGCGCGAAGGCTTCGATGAGCACCCAGGTGAGCGCGCCGGTGGCGGCGGCGACCTGCGTGACCGTGAGGGCGCGCGCGGTGTCGATGTTCGAGGCGACCGCGGAGCCGGCGTTGAAGCCGAACCAGCCGACCCACAGGAGACCGGCGCCGAGGAGAACCATCGTCAGGTTATTCGGCGAAGTGGAGAGCTTCGGGTGACCGAGGCGCGGTCCGACGAACAGCGCGAGCACGAGACCGGAAATACCAGACGAGATGTGGACGACCGTGCCGCCCGCGAAGTCGATCGCACCCATCTTGAAGAAGTAACCGTCACCGGCCCACACCCAGTGGCAGAGCGGCGCGTAAACGAAGATGACCCAGAGCGTGATGAAGACCGCCCAGCCGCGGAAGCTGATGCGCTCGGCGACCGCGCCGGCGATGAGCGCCGGAGTGATGATGGCGAACTTGCCCTGGAACATCGCGAAGACGTATTCGGGCACGTTGTAGGACATGATCGTCTGATCGATGCCCGAGAGGAACAGCAGGTCTTTGTTCCAGCCCACGAAGCCGCCGAGGATATTCGGGCCGAAGGCCAGCGAGTAACCCGCGACTGCCCAGATGACGCCGACGATCGCCATGGCGATGAACGAGTGCATCATGGTGCCGAGGACGTTTTTCGTGCGGACGAGGCCGCCATAGAAAAGCGCCAGGCCGGGGACCATCAGCAACACGAGCGTCGTCGAGACGAGCATCCACGAGGTGATGCCTGAATCGACGGTCGGGGCGGGTGGCGTCGCGGCCTGCGCGAGCGCGAACGTTGGCAAGGAAAGCACGGCGGCTCCGGCCGCGAGCTTCCGTAGTGGGTGTGTGTTCATCATGTGTGGTAGGGGTAAGGGACCCGCCCGCCCTAACGCAGAGCCCGTGCCAATCGCGCCGGAGCGCGCGTGTCATCGGAAAATTTATGCCGCCGCACCGCGCCGGCCGCGCGTCGCGTCAGTTCTTCGACGGATCGTCGGGCTCGTCCGCGAGCAATTTCAGCTCGGGATCGAGCGACCCCAGAATCAAACGCCACAGCGCCGGACCGTCCTCGGCACCGAGGTTGTAGTTGGCCGGTCCCGCGACGAACCAGGTGTTCTGCTTCATCTCGTTTTCGAGCTGCCCCTTCCCCCAGCCCGAGTAGCCGAGAAAGCCGCGCAGCGTGTAGCCCGGCTCGGCCACCAGCGCTGTCGCGCGCTCCGGATCGAGGCCGAATTGCAGCTCGAATTCGCCCGACTCGTCGCGCCACCGCCACGCCGCGAGAATGAGCTTTTGCGTCTCGACCGGCCCACCGGTGTAGAGCGGGACCTTGGCCAGCGGACTCAGCGCGAAATCCGGACTGATCTCGTCGAGCCGCCGACGCAGCGGGCGATTGATTACCACTCCCAACGCGCCGTCCGCATCGTGCGCCGACATGAGCACGACGGTGCGGCCGAAATTCGGATCCTTCATCGCCGGATGCGAGAGCAACAGGCTGCCCGCGAAACTCTCCTTCGGATTCGAGCGGCGCGGTTTCATGGCGAGGTGGACAACTGCGGGAGCACGCCGTCGCATCGGCGCGCGGCCGCGTCAGAGCTTCGAGATTTTCACGCCTGCATCGGCGAGGATCGGCGCCACGAACGGGTCGTTGTTGTAGTCGGTGTGATACTTGACCTCCGCGATGCCGGCCGCCGCGAGGATCTTCGCGCAATTGATGCACGGATAATGGGTCACGTAGGCCGTGCAGCCCTCGACGCTCGACCCGCGCCGCGCGGCATCCGCCACGGCGTTCTGCTCGGCGTGCACGGTGGCGGTCTCGTGGTTGTCGCGGATGCGCGAGACGTGAGGCGTGCCGGGCAGCCAGCCGTTGTAGCCGGCCGCGACGATGCGGTTGCGGCGCTCGCCGCCGGTCACGATCACGCAGCCGACGTTCAGGCGCTCGCAGTTCGAGCGCGACGAGATCAAGGTCGCCGTCGCCATGAAATACTCGTCCCAACTCGGTCGATGCTCGAAGCGAGCGGTCGCCTCGGCGATGAGATCGATGGGGTTGCTCGGAGCCGTCTCGCGCGGAGCGGCGGCGGGAGCGGTGGGATTCAAGCCAGCCTCCATGCCGCCACGCTGCCGGCCGACCGCGCGCTGGCAAGCCTCAGCTGCGTCTTGCACGCCTCCGCCCCGCCCCTCAACCTGCCGCGAATGGCCTCGCTCCAGCAACTCACCGACTACTGCGACCGGCGCACCCGGCGCTCGTCCTTCAAGGACTACCCCGGCGCGGTCAACGGCCTGCAAGTCGCCAACGACGGACGTGTCACGAAGATCGGCGCGGCCGTCGACGCGGGCCTCGTGCCGTTCGAGCAGGCGGTCGAGTGCGGCGTGGATTTTCTGGTCGTGCATCACGGACTCTTCTGGGGCGGAGCGCAGCCGCTCACCGGGCCGGCCTACGAACGCTACGCGACGCTCATCCGCGGCAACTGCGCGGTCTACTCGTCGCACCTGCCGCTCGATGCGCACGCCGAGCTCGGGAACAACGTCCTGCTCGCCCGCCAGCTCGGTCTGAAACCCAAGGGCCGCTTCCTGCCGCACGACGACGATTTCGTCGGCTGGACCGCGCCGAACAAATTCAAGCGCGCACAACTCCGCAACCGTCTCGAAGAACTCTACCCGCGCGTCGTGGCGCTCGAGTTCGGCGCCGCGCTGCCGAAGCACATCGCGTTTTGCAGCGGCTCGGGCAACAGCGCCATCGCCGCGCTGCCCGCGACCGGCATCGACACGCTCGTGACCGGCGAACTCCGCGAGGAGTGGTTCAACTTCGCGCAGGAACAGCGCCTCAACATCTACTGCTGCGGCCACTACGCGACGGAAACGCTCGCGGTGAAGGCGCTCGCCGCCGAGCTCGCGAAGAAATTCCGCCTCCCGTGGGTGTTCATCGACACGGAGAATCCCCTTTGAAGACCTTCGCCATCCTCCACGGCCCGAACCTCAATCGCCTCGGCAAACGCGAGCCGCACATCTACGGCACCGCCACGCTCAAGGACCTCGAGCAGCTCATCCGCACCGAAGCCAAGCGCCTCGGCGTGCGCGTCGTGTTCTTCCAGTCGAACCACGAAGGCGCGCTCATCGATCGCATTCATGCGCTCGCCGACCGCGGCGTCTCCGGCTTCGTCGTGAACTTCGGCGCCTACACGCACACGAGCATCGCGCTGCACGACGCCTTGAAAAGCGTCGCGCCGCTGTCCGCCGTCGAGGTGCACATTTCGGATATCAAAAAGCGCGAAAAATTCCGCCGCCATTCCTACACCGCCGCCGCCTGCGTCGCGATGATCAGCGGCAAGGGTTTCCCCGGCTACCTCGAGGCGCTGCAACTCCTCGCCGCGCGCGCCTGACCGCGCCGCGCGTTCCGTCCTCGGTTCTCCGTCATCAGTCTTACGCTTCATGGGCCAGCATCTTCCCGATTTCACCGAGCCGCGTTGGTTCGTCTGTCATACCAAGCCGCGCTGCGAAAAGAAATTCGCCGATCTGCTCGCGCGCGAGAAATTCGACCACTACCTCGCACTCATCGAGAGCGTGCGCCGCTACGGCGCGCAGAAGAAGGTTTTCACCAAGCCGCTCTTCGCCGGCTACGTCTTCGCGCAAATCATCCCGGAAAAGAAAACACGCGTCTACCAACAGGACCTCCTCGTCCGCGCCCTCATGGTCGAGAACGAGCCCGTCTTCCTCCGCCAACTCGCCGACGTGAAAGCCGTCTGCGCGTCGGGCTACGAAGCCGCGCTGCACCCGCTCATCCGGAAGGGCACGCGCGTGCGCGTCAGCGGCGGTGCGCTCAACGGCCTCGAAGGTTATGTGGACGATCCCGTGAACCCGAAGGGAATCGTCGTGTCCGTGGACGTGTTGCAACAAGGCTTGTTGGTCCGCCTGCCGCTGGAAAGCCTGCAACCGCTCCCGTGACGCCACGCGCCCTTCTCGCTTCCCTCGCCCTCCTCCTCGCGATCGCCACGCCCGGCGCCACCGCAGACCACGCCCCGGCGCCCGCCGCCGAAAATATGCAGACACCGCCGGGAGCACCGCGCCTCTTCGACCGTATTCGCGGCTTGTTCGACATCGACCTGCCGCACCTCGATCCACCGGGCACATTTCACATCACCTTCAATCCGCGCTTCGGCGACCTGCTGCATCGCGACTACATCCGCCTGCCCACGGGAATCCGTTGGGCCGTGAACGACCAGCTGGGCTTCAACGTCGAAGCTGAAGCCTACGCCACCCACGGCCTGGGCGGCGGCACGACCAACCACGGGGTGGGACTCATGCGCTTCGGCGGCAAGTATCTCCTGCCCCGCTGGCCGCTCGCCGAATACGAAACCAGCGTCGGCCTGAACATGGATTTGCCTGTCGGCTCGCCGCCCCGCGACCTGACCGACGGACACAACCACTACTCGCCGTTCCTCGTCGTGCAGCACCACGACGAGGCACACCCGCGTTGGACCGAGTTCGTCGGTTTCAGCGCCGACTTCATCACGCCCTCGCATGTGCAGGGCGGCTTCGGCCTCAACACCCCACACGACGACTCGCTGTCGTTCACCAGCGGCGCCGTTTACGACATGGGCCAGCTCAAGTGGACCGTGCAGGCCACCTACACCACCACGCTGCTGCTCAGCGGCACCGACGACAATTTCTTCACCGTGCGTCCCAGTGTCCTCTGGTTCGTGCCGCGACGCTTCACGTTCAACTCGAAGACGCAGTGGATCGTGGGCTTCGGCGCCCGCTCGACCTGGGGACCCGACGGCTACGAATTCTCCACCGGCACCCGCGTCCGCGCCGAACTCACCTTCGGCCAGGCCCTGCAAAAACTCCGCGGCGCCTTCGACTACCGGCGTTAGTCGCCGCCATATCGGTGCAGCAGCAGCACCGTGCAGTTCCACGCGGCGTGCACCGCCGCCGTCACCCAGAAACCCCGCGCCCGGCGGCCCGCCGACACGAACGCATACGCCAGCACCGCGCCCGCGGCGCAGCCGTAGACGATGTAGCCCAAGCTGTAGAAATGCTGGAGCCCGAAGCACAGGGCCGATAACGCGAACACCGTCCGCGGCCGCGACGCAAAGAATCGGGTGCCGGCGACGTAATCGAGAAACACTGTCTGACAAAGCCAAGTCTCCATGAGCGGCGCCAGCAGCATCGCCCCAAAAATCTGCATACCGAGTCTCATGCTATCGACCGTCTGCGGCAGCCACACGCCGAGCAGTGCATCGAGACCGACGCGCACGAACCCCGTCACGAAAGCGACGACGGCGAACAAAAGATAAAGCACCGCAACCAGCGTGCCGAACGATCGGCCGCGCAGCCACGCATCGAATACCTGCGCGCGCTTCATCCACCGTGCGCGACGCGCCGGCGGCTCGCTTTCCCCCGACCGAATTTCCGCCGCAGTCTGCTCGATCTCAGACATCAGAATCGCAGCCAAACCCAACCGCTCAGGTGCAACGCCACGCACGCGGCGAGCGCCGCAACGAAATCGTCTGCGACGATCCCCCACCCGCCCGGCCAGCGCTGCAGGCGCGAGATGCCGAACGGTTTCAGGATATCGAACACGCGAAACCACGCGAAGCCCACCGCGAGCACGACCCACTCCGGCCACACGCCGCCGAACGCGCGCGCCGCGCCGAGAAACACGAGCGGCATCACGACGAATTCATCGAGGATCACTTCGCCCGGGTCGCTTTTTCCCATGCGCCGCGAGGCTTCACCCGTGAGCCCGACCGCGAGATAGCTCGCGATCAGTGTGACCACGACCGTCGTCGGCCACGGCACATGTCGGAAAAACAGCAGCGCATAAAACACACCCGCCGCCGCGCCCCACGTCCCCGGTGCCGGCATCCGCATGCCGAGCGGACCGAGCGTCGCGATTTCCTGCACCCATTTGCCCGGCAGCAACGCCGGCCAGCGCGGCTCCTTCAGTTGCATTTCAATCCATCACCACATGTCCGTGGCGCTTGAAATACGAGAGGCCCGACGTGATCGTCAGCACCGCCGACAGCACGAAGAGGATCAGGCCGATGTTGTGGATGACCGTGATGATGATGCGGTCGCTCGGCGGGAAAATCTCGCTCCAATCGTGCTCGAACATCCGCGCGCCGAGCAGCCAGCCGATCGCATTGAGCTGCGTGAAAGTCTTCACCTTGCCGCTCGTGTCCGCCTCGATCGCGATGCCGCGCATCGCCGCCGCCATCCGCATGCCCGACACCGCGAATTCGCGCGCGAGGATGCAGAGCAGCAGCATCACCGCCGTGATCGTGTAGTCGTGCCCGGCAAAATAGAAATACCCGCGGTTCGTCAGCGCGATCATCAGGCCGAGCACCATGACCTTGTCGATCACCGCGTCCATGAAACGCCCGAACGCCGACACCTGATTCGACCGCCGCGCCAGCAAGCCATCCAGCCAGTCGGTCAGCGCCGCCGCGATGTAGAGCCAGAACGCGATCGTCGCGCACCACGCGAAATCCGCATACATCAACCCGACCACGACGAACATCAGTGGCACGCGTGAAATGGTGAGCAGATTGGGGAGAGTCATGCGCCGTGGCCGAGTCGAGCGGTCGCGCCAAACCTTGGCAACCATGGAGTGCCGCGCCGCGCGCTTTCGGAGACGCTCACGCGGGAGCGCGGTTTCATTCCTCCGCGCGGCGGCCGCTTGGTCCGGAAGAACCCTTCGCCCACTGCGAATTCTCCTCGCCAACCTGCGGCGCGTCCCGTTGGCTCCGGCGCGCCCGACGCCGCATGAGACTCTGCATCTACCCCGGCACTTTCGATCCGTTCACCAACGGCCATCTCGACGTTTTGCTGCGCGCCGCGAAGCTGTTCGACCGCGTCACGGTTGCCGTCGCCCTTAGCTCCACCAAGGAGCCGCTCTTCACCGCCGAGCAGCGCGTCGCACTCATTAAGGCGACCGTCGGCCGCATGCCGAACATCGACGTCGTCGCCTTCGACGGCCTCCTCGTCGAATTCGCCCACCAGCGGAAGGCGCACGCGATCATCCGCGGCCTGCGCGCGCTGTCGGACTTTGAATTCGAATTCAACATGGCCTTGATGAACCGCCACCTCGAGCCGCAGGTGGAAACGATCTTCGTCATGCCGAACGAGAGCTACAGCTACACCAGCTCCACCCTCGTGAAACAGATCGCCCGACTCGGCGGCGACGTGACGAAGTTCGTCCCCGCGCCCGTCGCCGAAGCGTTGCAGGAAGTGTTCAAGCACCCGACGCCGCGCCAGGCGCGCGCCGGCGCCAAGAGCGGCTGGCACCGCCGGAGCACTTGACCGCACGAGGACCGCGCATTCGGTCCCGTTGCCCGTTCGTTTTGCGCCCTTCGTCTCGTCATCCTCGCCGTCGCTGACGCCGCGACGCCAACTTTACTCATCCCCATGCGTGCCATGACCCGCCTCATCCTCGGCCTCGCCTCGATCCTCGCGCTGGCCTCGTCGCTCCGCGCCGACAGCACCGCCGGCTACTACCGCTTCCCCTCGATCCACGGAGACACGATCGTGTTCACCGCCGAAGGCGATCTCTGGCGCGCCTCGGTCAACGGCGGCGCCGCCCAGCGCCTCACCAGTCATCCCGGCTACGAGACCAGCGCCGCGATCTCGCCCGACGGCCAGTGGGTCGCCTTCTCCGGCCAATACGAGGGCCCCGTCGAGGTCTACGTGATGCCGCTCGCCGGCGGCCGCCCGAAGCGCCTCACCTTCGAAGGCGAAAACGCCCTCGTCCGCGGGTGGACGCCCGATGGCAAAATCCTCTACGCCACCCGCGCCTTCGCGACGATTCCCGACAACCAACTCGTCGCCATCGACCCGCAAACCGGTGCCCGCACCTTCGTGCCGCTCGCGCAGGCCGACGAAGGCGCCTACTCGCCCGACGGCCAGACGCTCGTCTTCACGCGCTACTCGTTCCAAGGCTCGCACGCCAAACGCTACGTCGGCGGCACCGCGCAAAACCTCTGGCGCTTCGACGCCGGCGCGACCGAGGCGACGCAATATCACGCGGACTTCCGCGGCGTGAGCCGCTGGCCGATGTGGCTCGGCAACCGCATCTACTTCGCCAGCGAACGCGACGGCACCAGCAATCTCTGGTCGATGCAGCCCGACGGCTCCGACCTCCGCCAGCACACGCACCACGCCGATTTCGGCGTGAAAAATCCCCAGGGCGACGCCGCGCACATCGTCTACCAGAACGGCGCCGACCTCTGGCTCTACGACCTCAAGACCGACCAGACGCGCCGCCTCGACCTCACGCTCACCTCCGACTTCGACCAGACGCGCGAGACCTGGGTCACCAAACCCACCGACTTCACCACCGCCATCGCCCTCTCGCCCGACGGCGACCGCATGGCGCTCGTCGCCCGCGGCCAGGTCTTCGTCGCCCCGGCCGGCCAGGGCCGCCTCGTCGAAGTCGCCCGCAAAAGCGGCGTGCGCTACCGCAGCGTCAGCTTCACGCCCGACGGCAAATCGCTCATCGTCCTCTCCGACGAGTCCGGCGAAGTCGAATTCTGGAAACTCCCCGCCAACAACCGCGGCCAGCCCGAGCAACTCACCACCGGCGGCGAGACCCTCCGCATGACCGGCGTGCTTTCGCCCGACGGCAAATGGATCGCCTACACCGAACGCGACGACGACCTGATGCTCTTCAACGTCGAGACGAAGGAAACCAAGCTCGTCGCCCACTCCAAGTTCCAGGACTTCGGCAGCCCCGATCTCGATTGGTCGCCCGACAGCAAGTGGCTCGCCTACGCCATGTCGGCCGACACCGGCAACCAACAGATTCTCCTCTACGGGCTCGACTCCGGCAAATCCACGCCCGTCACCAGCGACCGCGTGATCAGCTCTAGCCCCGCCTTCGCCCCCGACGGCAAGTGGCTGTATTTCCTCTCCGACCGCTCCTTCAACTCGCTCGTCGGCGCGCCGTGGGGCCCGCGTCAGCCCGAGCCCTTCCTCGACAAGCCGACCAAGATCTACCTCCTCGCGCTCGCCGACGAGAAACGCTCGCCCTTCCAACCCAGCGACGAACTCGTCGCCGAGGAGAAAAAGGCGTCCGAGAAGAAATCCGACGACGAGAAACCGGCCACGCCCGCGACCGACGAGCAGAAACCGGCACCGTCCGGCGACAAGGCCGTCGCGAAAGTCGACGGGAAAAAAAGCGACGACGCCGACAAGAAAGCCGCAGCCGACAAGAAGTCCGGCGACGACAAAAAGAAGAAAATCGAAGTGAAGGTCGCCCTCGACGGTCTCGCCGCCCGCCTCTGGGAAGTGCCCGTCGGCCCCGGCAACTACGCCAGCCTCGCTGTGAACGACAAAGCCGTGTTCGTCACCGACCGCGACGCCGGCGCCGACGGCCCCGCGTCCGCCCGCCTGCTCGCCATCGAGATCAAGAACAAGGACGTCGAAGCCACGACGGTGCTCGGTGGCGTCCGCGGCTACCAACTCTCCGCCGACGGCAAGAAGCTGCTCGTCCGCCAGAGCGAGAACTTCGCGATCATCGACGCCGCCCCGCGCGCCGCCGGCGACGTCGCCAAATCCCGCGTCAATCTCAGCACGCTCCGCTTCCCCTACTCGCCCCGCGAGAGCTGGCGCCAGATGTTCACCGACGCGTGGCGCCTGCACCGCGATTACTTCTACGCGCAGAACATGCACGGCGTCGACTGGAAGGCCAACCTCCAGAAACACCTCCCGCTCGTTGATCGCGTCACCGATCGCGCCGAGCTCGACGACGTGCTCAACTACCTCATCAGCGAACTCTCCGCACTGCACACCGACGCACGCGGCGGCACGCTCCGGCCGTTCGAGCCGCAGATTGCTGTCGCCTCGCTCGGCGCCCGCTGGTCGCGCGACGAAGCCGCCGGCGGCTACCGCCTCGACTACATCTACCAGAGCGATCCCGAGTTCCTCGAACGCCGCGGCCCGCTCCTCACGCCCGGCCTCGGCATCAAAGCCGGCGACGTGATCGTCGAGATCAACGGCACGCCGACGCTCTCCGTCCCCGACGCCGCGTCGCTGCTCCGCAACCAAGCCGGCCGGCAGGTTCTCCTCTCGCTCAAGCCCGCCGGCGGCGGCGAAGTTGTTCAACGCATCGTCACGCCCGTCAGTGCGAACGACGCCGTCGGCCTGCGCTACACCGATTGGGAATACACCCGCCGCCTCGAGGTCGACCGCAAGTCCGACAACACGATCGGCTACGCGCACATTCGCGCGATGGGCACCGACAACTACTACGAGTTCGTCCGCCAATACTACGCCTCCGCCAACAAGGGCGGCCTCATCCTCGACCTGCGCCACAACCGCGGCGGCAACATCGACAGCTGGATGGTTGCCCGCCTCATGCGCCCCGCCTGGATGTGGTGGAGCAACCGCTACGGCCTTTCCTTCCCTCATCTGCAAAACGCCTTCCGCGGCCATCTCGTCGTGCTCGTCGACGCCTGGACCGCCTCCGACGGCGAGACGATGGCCAACGCCATCCGCCACCTCAAACTCGGCGAGACCATCGGCGTGCGCACCTGGGGCGGCGGCATCTGGCTCAGCGGCTCGAACTTCCTCGTCGACCGCGGCCTCGCCCGCGCGGCGGAGTTCGGCAGCTTCATCCCCGGCGAAGGCTGGGTGATCGAAGGCGACGGCTTCACGCCCGACGTGATCGTCGACAACAACCCCGCCCGCGCCTTCCGCGGCGAGGACACCCAACTCGACGCCGCCATCAAGCGCCTGCAGGAGCTCATTGCGAAAAACCCGAAGCACCTCCTGCCCACGCCCCCACCGCTTCCGGATAAAACGCTCAAGACCTGGACGCCCCCCAAGCGCTAGGCCCGCAGGCCCAAATCCGTCGCACTCAATCGCTCAAGCGAAACAGAGCGTTCCCCGGCTGGTAGGCAGCGAGCTCGCTCGCGCCCAAGCGGCTCTCCCTGCGGAAAAGCGCGGGCAAACCCTACGGCGCGGCTACCCTGTGCCCTCCATCCCGGAAACCGAGGCGCATCTGAACTAGAGCCATTTGCCTCCAGCCGGCGCGCCCAAACCGTTGGCCGGTTACGACCTACAGCGGGTTGTCACGAAAGTGTGACAGCCCATCCAGCGATTCGCGGTAATCCCGCGCGCCGCATGTGCCGACTAGTGTTGCAGACACCCCTCGTCACATGCCCAAACACCTCGGTCGCCTCCTCGCCCTCGGCGCGCTTTGCGTTGCCTATGCCCACGCCCAAAACCCCTCGTTGGAGGATCGCCTCGCGCGCGTCGAAGCCGCCATCGCGCGCATCGAAGCGAAACTAAACGACACCGTCTCCGCCGACGAACTCGCGCCCACGCTCAAGGAATTCTCCGATCTCACCCGCCAGCTCGGCTGGGATGGCAAGGCCCCGCTCAACGTCGTCAAGGCCGCCGGCACCGAACAAAAGCTCGCGCTCGGCGGCTTCGTTCACGCCCAATTCGAGACCGGCGGCGCACCCGACACCCGCTACACCGGCCTCAACGACCGATTCCTCCTGCGCCGCACACGCGTGAACCTCGCCGGCAGTTTCGCCGAGAACGTCGCCTTCAAGCTCGAAGCCGATTTCGGCAACAACTCCATCGCCACCAAGACCGGCATCTCCGGCCAGCTCACCGACGCCTTCGTCAACTGGACGCCCGATTCCCGCGCCAGCGTGCGCATGGGCCAGTTCAAGACGCCCTTCGGCTACGAACAACTCCAGCCCGACACCAAGACCTACACCATCGAGCGCTCGCTCCCGAACGACCGCCTCACCGTCTCCCGCCAGATCGGCGCCATGCTCTACGGCGATCCGGTCCCGAAACGCCTCACCTACTCCGTCGGCGCGTTCAACGGCACCGGCGTCAACACCAGCAGCAACGACAACCAGAAATTCATGTGGGTCGGCCGCGTGAACGGCATCGTCCACGAAGGCACGATCGGCACCCGCAAAGCGCGGCTGTCCGCCGGCACCGATTATTTCACCACGAAGGACAAGGGCACCTTCACCGGCCGCCGCGAAGGCTACAGCGCCGACGCGCAACTCGTCGTCGGCTCCGCCGAGCTCCAAGCCGAGTGGCTCCGCAACACGCAGCACCCGGCCGCTGGCGCCGTCGTCACCGCCGAGGGATGGTCGATGCTCGGCCGCTACAACTTCACGCCACGCTGGCAGGGTGTCGTCCGCTACGAGAATTACGACAGCAACACCGCCACCGCAGCCACCACGTCCAAACTCTGGACCTTCGGCGTGAATTTCCTCCTCAAAGGCGACGACCTGAAATTCTCGCTCAACTACCTCCAAGGCGATCCCGCCGCGCCCGTGCCCTCCGATCACCGCCTGCTCGGCCGCATCCAAGTCGTATTCTAAACCGCGCTCCGCACCGACCCCATGAAACTCCGCTCCCTCCTCCTCGTCACCGCGCTCGCCGGCTGGTTTGCCTCCGCCCACGGCGAGACGCTCGCGCCTGAAATCCAAGCCAAGATCGACGGCCGCATCGCCGCCATCGTCGCCTGGGCCGCCGACCCCGTGATCGTCGACGCCGTGCGCGCCCAGAACGCCTCCACACCGGCCGACTACGCCGCGATGAGCCAGGAAAAATGGCGCTCGCTCACCGTGCTCGATCCGTTCGTGCGCAGCTTCTCCAAGAACGCCGCCGGTCAATTCCTCAAGTCCAAGCGCGACGACATCGTCACTGAAGCGTTCCTCAGCGCCGCCAACGGCTGGAAAGTCGCCTGCATCGCCAAACCGACCAACTGGTCGCACAAGGGAAAGGAAAAGCACGACGTTCCCATGACCGGCAAAACCTGGCAGGGCCCGGTCGAGCTCGACGAGTCGTCCGGCCAGCAGCAAATCCAGATCGCGGTGCCCGTGCTCGACGGCGGCAAGCCCATCGGCTCGCTCGTGGTCGGCCTCAGCCTCTCGAAGATCAAATCCTGAAATCGTGATTTCAGCGCGCTCACTGCGTTTCAAACTGGCCGCGCTCGTCGCGGGCGCCGCGCTTTGCAGCGCCACGCTCGCCGCCATCGCCGCGTGGCGGATCGTTTCCACGCATCGTGGCGATGCCCATGTCGCACGCGAAATCACCGCCCGACTTCAGTCCGCGCAGCAAGGCCTGCAGCAACTCGTCACCGCCGACCAGCGCCTGCAGGCGATCCTCCGCCTCAAGGACCCGGATGAGATCGAGCGCGGCCTGAACGACTACAAGACGGGCTTCGCCACGGCGGGAAAGTCCCTGGAAACCGCCGACGCCCGACTCGCGGACCGCGTGAAGCGTCTCGCTGCCGCCGGGGACGCGGTCACCGGAGCGATCCTGCTCGGCGACAACGTCGCCGCGGTCGAAGCTTACATGCGCCAGTTCTCTCCGGAGATTGAGGGCGCCGTCGGCGAGCTCCGCGATTACAGCGACCGCGTCGCGCGCGCGGCCGACGACGAAATCACGGCGCGCGAGAAGGACATCCGTCGCGAACTCACCTGGAGCGCTGTCGTGCTCGCTCTCGTTCTCGCCGCCATCAGCGCCGCCGGCTGGATCGTCCAGCGCAGCATCACCCTTTCCCTCACGCAGACATCCGACTCCCTGGAACTCGCCGCCGAATCCCTCGTCGCGCAGTCCACCGAAGTCGCCTCCGGCAGCCAGACCGTCGCCGAAGGCGCGAGCACCCAGGCCGCTGCGCTTGAGGAAGCCGGTGCATCGAGCGCGGAACTCCTTTCCATCAGCGAAACCGCGCACACCCACATGGGCGAGGCCGCCCGCGAAGCCTCCGAGGCCCGCGCGCTCTGCGGTCACAGCGAGACCGGCGTCAACGGTCTGAAGACCGCCATGCAGGAACTCGCCGAGGCCAGCCGCGGCGTCGAGAAGATCATCAACAGCATCGACGAGATCGCCTTTCAGACCAACATCCTCGCGCTCAATGCCGCCGTCGAAGCCGCCCGCGCGGGCGAAGCCGGCGCCGGATTTGCCGTGGTCGCCGAGGAAGTCCGCGCGCTCGCCAAACGGTCCGCCGACGCCGCGCGCGAAACCGCGAGCCGCATCGGCGACGCGATCGCCGCCACCGAACGCGGCGGCAAAATCAGCGGCGAAGTCGCGACCCAGTTGCTCGATATCTCCACGCGCGTGCGCCGCGTCGACGAACTAGTCGGCGGTCTCGCGCAGTCCTCGCGCGAACAGACCGACGGCATCCGCCACATCGGCGGCGCCATGACGCAGATCGACAAAGTCACTCAAGCCAACGCCGCCGCCGCCGAGACGAGCGCCGCCGCGGCGAACCAAATGCAGCACGCCGTTGGCGGCTTGCACGACGCCATTCACCAGTTGCGCATCATCATCGGCCTCGGCGACCTCGCGCGCGACGCGAGCAGCGGCCTGCCGGTGGAGCAAACCGCCGCCAGCAACAAACCCGCCCATACCCCGCGCCCCGCAGTCGCGCCCACGGTCGCCTAGTGGCGGCACGAGTGCGGCTCCGTCGCGCAAGTAAGGGCGAGTTTTCCGCGCGCGCCCTTGCGTCAGCGATTGCGCTGACTCGCCAGCGTCGCCTGGAACCACGAGCTGAAATCCGCCTTCAGCTTCTTCAGCGAGTCCATGTGCGTATACATCATGTGGCCCGCCTCATAGTAGGTCATGCTCACGTTCTTCCGCACCGCCTCGGGCAGGTGCATGTGGCGAAACGTCCAATCCGTCGCGTAATATGGCGTGGCGAGATCGTAGTATCCGTTCGCCACCCAGACCTTCATCGCAGGGTTGCGCACCATCGCGTTCTTCAACGCGACGCTGACATCGAGGTAGGTGTTCTCGACGTTCTTGTAGCTCCACGGCTGGACGTTCACGAGCACGCCGTAAGGCAGGTCGGTCTCGAACTTCAGCACATTGCGTGCGTAGTCGCTCATCGCGGCGGCGTAGGGCCCGCGAATCGCCTCCATGCTCGGATCGAAGAAACCGCCGCCGCGTCCGCCCTCACCCTCGCCGCTGTCGTCGAGGATGCCCGTGATGCTGCTGTCGAGGCGGCCCACGACGATGCCTTCGTCACGGCGCAACTCGCGGATGAATTCGCCGATGCTCACGCGGAGGCTCTGCTTCTTGACGTAATCGAGTGAGAGACCGGTGAGCGCGGCGAGTTCGGCGGCGATGCGCTCGCGCTCGGCGGCCGGGAGAGCGTCGCCCTGCATCAGCGCGACCGTGTAGTCTTTCGCCGCGAATTCCTCCGCGCGCTTCCGCGCGCCGTCGAGCGTCTTGGCCCAATCGCCCTTGAGCCGGCCGTGAAACCACGCCGTCGCGGTGTAGGTCGGCAGGAACAGCGGATACGGGTCGTCGTTGCCGGGCGCAAAGCGCGCGGTCTGGAAATTCAGGATCGAGGACACGAGCATCACGCCGTTCACGTAGAGATCGTATTTCTGCTGCAACCGCTCGGAGAGCGCGGAGACGCGCGTCGTGCCGTAGCTTTCGCCGACGAGGAATTTCGGTGACAACCAGCGTGAGTTGCGAGTCGTCCACACCTGGATGAAATCCGCGAGCGACTCGAGGTCGCCGGTGAAACCGTGAAACTGTTTCGGATCTTGGTCCTTCGCCGCGCGGCTGTAGCCGCTCGAAACCGGGTCCATGAACACGAGGTCGGTCTCGTCGAGCCAGGAGAACGCGTTGTCCTCGTAACGATACGGCGCGGACACCGCACCACCGGTGTCGTTCATCACCGCGCGCTTCGGACCGAGCCCGCCGAGGTGCAGCCAGACGGAGGCCGCGCCGGGGCCGCCGTTGAACGAGAAAGTGACTGGGCGCTGCGCGACGTCCTTCACGTCGGCCTTCGTGTAGGCGACGTAGAAGATGTTGGCCTTCGCCGCGCCCTTTTCATCGCGCTGGACGAGGTAGCCGGCGGTCGCCTTGTAGCGGATGACTTTGCCGCCGATGGTGACCTCGCCATCGGTCACGGACGGGGCCGGATCCTTCTCGGGCGGCATCGGCTTGGCGGGCGCCTCGGCGGCGGCGCCCTTGCGGTCGGCCGGCTTGTCCTTCGGTTCTTCCTGCGCTGTGACGGCCACGGTGGCCGCCGCCAGCACCAGCATGGAGAGGAGGTGCTTCAGGGACTTCATAGGGGTGCGCGGAAGGAAGCGCCCGCCGCGCCCGCCCGCAACAGGAAAGCCACGACCGGTGAAACCTTTGCGACGAACGCGGCGTCTCTGGGAAGGCGGCGCCGAGACACGGCGGGAAGTTGCCTTCCCGACGTCGATCGCTTCGCTCCTCCTCTCCCACGTTCCGCATGAAGAAACTCCTGTTGTTCCTCGTTGTGATCGGCGTCGCCGGCGCCGGCTGGTATTACTATTCGATCCGCAGTCGCGCCGATAGCGCGCCGGAGTTCACGACGACCACCGTCGCGCGCGGCGACATCCTTCAACAGGTCACGGCCACCGGCCAGCTCGACTCCGTCGTCAGCGTCGATGTCGGCTCGCAGATCTCCGGCCTCATCCAGAAGCTCTACGTGGACTTCAATTCGCCGGTGAAAAAAGGCGACAAGCTCGTCGAGATCGATCCCGCCACCTACCAGCAGAAGCTCCGCCAGGCGGAGGCCAACCTCGCCTCCGCCGAGGCCTCGAACCAGCTCCAGAAGGTCAACACCGAGCGCGTGAAGGAACTCTTTGCCCAGAAACTCGTGACGCAGCAGGAATACGATCAAGCCGTCGCGCAGCTCCAGCAATCCAACGCCTCGCTCGTCACCGCCCGCGCCACCGTCGAGAACGCCAAGGTCGACCTCGAACGCTGCACCATCACCTCGCCCATAGACGGCATCGTGATCAACAAGCAGACCGAGGAAGGCAAAACCGTCGCCGCCAGCCTCAACGCGCCCGTCCTCTTCACCATCGCAAACGATCTTTCCAAGATGCAAATCACCGCCGCCGTCGCCGAAGCCGACATCGGCAGCGTCGCCGAAAGCCAGCAGGTCACCTTCACCGTCGACGCCTTCCCGAATCGCTCCTTCCACGGTCAGGTCGTGCAAGTCCGCAACGCCCCGAAGACCACGAACAACGTGGTGACCTACGACACCATCATTTCCGTCGACAACCGCGACCTCAAGCTGCGCCCCGGCATGACGGCCAACGTCTCCATCATCGTCGCCCGGCGCGACAACGTCCTGCGCATCGCCAACGCCGCCCTGCGCCTCCGCGTCCCGGAATCCGTCGCCGTGAAACGCGACGAACCCGTCGCCGCCAAGCCCGACGCTTCCGCCAAGAAAGACGCCGCCGCACCCGCGAGCGCGCCCGTCGCCGCATCCTCCGGCGGCGAAGGTCAGGGCGGCCGTCGCGGCAGCGGCATGTTCGCCAACTTCACGCCGGAGCAGCGCCAGAAGATGCGCCAGATCACGGTCGAACTCGGCATCGATTTCCGCAACGGCCCGCCCACCCCCGAGCAGCGCGAACAGCTCCGCAAAGCCATGATCGAGGCCGGCCTCCCCGTGCCCGAATCCTCCTCGTCGGCTCGCCCCGGCGAAGCCGTCGTCACCACGCGCAAAGTCTACAAGCTCGTCGGCCTCGCCCCGAACCAGTCGCTCGAGGAGTTCACGATCAAGGCGGGCATCACCGACGGCACCGCCACTGAAGTCATCGACGGCCTGAAGGAAGGCGACGTCATCGTCACCAGCGTGAGCGTGCCCAACGCCGCCGCGCAATCCGGCCGTCCGGCCGCGAACCCGTTCGGCGGCGGCGGTCGTCGCTTCTAACCATGCCCGCCGTCGTTCAACTCGAGGAGATCCACAAGATCTACAACTCGGGCGAAGTTCCCGTGCACGCCGTGCGCGGCGTGTCGCTGCAGATCGGCAAAGGCGACTTCGTCGCCGTCATGGGCGCGTCCGGCTCCGGCAAGTCCACGCTGATGAACCTGCTCGGCTGCCTCGACCGCCCCACGAAAGGCCGCTACCTGCTCGACGGCACCGACGTCTCCGTGCTCGAGAAAAACCAGCTCGCCGACATCCGAAACCAGAAACTCGGTTTCGTCTTCCAGGGATTCAACCTCCTCGCCCGCACCACCGCGCTCGAAAACGTCGAGCTCCCGATGCTCTACGGCGCGCGCCGCCTCAGCTCCGCGCAGATGCGCGACCGCGCGCAGAAAAGCCTCGAGCTCGTCGGCCTGGGCAAACGCGCCGACCATTTTCCCAGCCAGCTTTCCGGCGGCCAGCAGCAGCGCGTGGCCATCGCCCGCGCCCTGATCAACGACCCGCAAATCCTCCTCGCCGACGAGCCGACCGGCAACCTCGACTCCAAGACGTCGGTCGAGATCATGGGCGTATTCCAAAAGCTCAACGAGCAGGGCATCACGATCGTGATGGTCACGCACGAGCTCGACATCGCGCATTACTGCAAGCGCAACCTCATCATGCGCGACGGCCGCCTCGTCAGCGACGTGCAGGTCGAAGGCCGCCTCATCGCCACCGAGGAGCTCCGCAAACTCCAGGAAGCCGAAGCCGCAGCCAAGCTCACCGACTGAACATGCGCCTCCTGAACACCATCACCGTCGCCCTCCGCGCCCTGCGCCGCAACCTGCTGCGCTCGGTGCTCACCGCGCTCGGCATCATCATCGGTGTCGGTGCCGTCATCGCCATGGTCAGCATCGGCAACGGCGCGAAGTCGCAGGTCGAAGGCCAGATCGCCAGCCTCGGCCAGAACATCATCTCGGTTTTCCCCGGCAACTTCACCAGCGGCGCCGTCCGCGGCGGCTTCGGCAGCGCCAGCACGCTCACCGTCGAGGACGCCATGGCCATCCGCAACGAGGTCGCCGGCGTCGCCAATCTCAGCCCCGACATGCGCGACCGCACCCAGATCCTCGCCAATGGCCAGAACTGGAGCACCAACGTGCAGGGCGAGGACGTCAGCTATCTCGACATCCGCCTCTGGAGCATCGCCGAAGGCGCGATGTTTTCCGACGCCGACGTGCGCAGCGGCGCCAAGGTCTGCGTGATCGGCAAAACCGTCTCGGACCAGCTCTTCCAAGGCGACGATCCCATCGGCCAGACGCTGCGCCTGCGCAACATTCCCTTCAAAATCGTCGGCGTCCTCGCGCCGAAGGGCTTCAACTTCTTCGGCCAGGATCAGGACGATGTCGTGATCGTCCCCTACACGAGCCACCTCAAACGCATCGCGCGCCGCCCGTTCCTGAATTCGATCACCATCCAGGCCGCGAGCCCCGACCAGATGTCCCGCATTCAGCAGGACATCACCGATCTCCTCCAGCAGCGCCGCAACGGCAAGGATCCCGACTTCACCGTCCGCAATCAGCAGGAACTCGCCGAAGCCGCCACCGCGACCACCAAGACCATGACCGTGCTCCTCGGCGCGATCGCCGGCGTATCGCTCATCGTCGGCGGCATCGGCATCATGAACATCATGCTCGTCTCCGTCACCGAGCGCACGCGCGAGATCGGCATCCGCCTCGCCGTCGGCGCGCACGGCCGCGACGTGCTGCTGCAGTTCCTCACCGAAGCGATCATCCTCTCCATGATGGGCGGCATCCTCGGCATCCTGCTCGGCGTCGGCAGCTCGCAGTTGATTTCAAAGCTCAACGGCTGGCCCGTCCTCGTCTCGAGCACCGCGGTGATCGGCTCGTTCGCCTTCAGCGCGGCCATCGGCGTCTTCTTCGGCTTTTATCCGGCGCGCAAAGCCGCCGAGCTCGATCCGATCGAAGCGCTGCGCTACGAATAGCAGCATTGCGCTTCGGAGCCGCAATGCACCTTGGCCACCCGGTCAAGGCGCCGCGTCCCACTCGCGGGAACGATCCTTCCCGTCTGCGCGGGAAAACCGCGCCAAAAACGACCCGCCGTCCGCGGCAGAAATTCGCCGCCTATGTTTATCTGCTTGGAGACGGAGCGCTTAACGCCACGGCCCACCCGTTGGCACGCGCGGTGCGATAGGAGGAGCATCAACCAACTGAATCTCCCATGAAGACCACGCTCTCCGTCATCCTCGCCGCCGCCGCCACTGGCTCCGTGATCGCCAAGCTCTCCAACGCCGCGTTCCTCGCCGCCGTCCCCGGCGAAGTCATCTTCGCCGCCGCCGCGAGCGCCGCGATCGTCGGCATCACCATCGCCGACTACGCGCGCAACGTCCGCCCGCTGACGATCAAGGCGCCGGTCTCGCGCGTCGAACTCCCGGCCGGCCAGCGCAGCAACGCCTACGGCATCCGCCGCCGCTCCGCCATCGTCGAGCGCATCGCCGCCTGAGCGCGCCACTCCGCCCATCGCGCCGATCCGCCGCCGCTTCGGCGAAGGCGGATTGACTCTTGCGGCGCATCGCGAGTCACTACCGCAAAATGGCAGCCAACGATCCCGCGCCCCACCGCATCCTCGTTGCGGACGATCAACCCGACGTGCTCGAAGCCCTCCGCCTCCTCCTCAAGGCCGAGGGCTATCTTATCGATACGGCGAAATCTCCCGGCTCAGTGATGAAGGCCGTCGAACAGCGCGACTACGCGCTCGCCCTCATCGATCTCAACTACGCGCGCGACACCACGTCCGGTCAGGAAGGCCTGGATCTCCTCGCCAAACTTCAACAGGCCGACTCCACGTTGCCCGTCGTCGTGATGACCGCGTGGGCCAGCGTCGAGGTCGCCGTCGAGGCGATGCGCCGCGGTGCCAAGGATTTCATCACGAAGCCCTGGGACAACCCGCGCCTGATCGCGATCGTCAAGAACCAGATCGAGCTCGCGAGCGCCGTCCGCGCCTACCAGCGCCTCGAGCAGGAAAACCAGATTCTCCGCGGCAAGGGCGGCCCGAACCTCATCGCGCAATCGCCCGCGATGCGCCCGGTGCTCGAGGTCATTTCGCGCGTCGGCCCGTCCGACGCGAACGTCCTCATCACCGGCGAAAACGGCACCGGCAAGGGCGTCGTCGCGCAGGCGCTGCACGCCGTCTCCGTCCGCGCCGGCAAGCCTTTCATCTCGGTCAACATGGGCGGCCTGCCCGAAGGCGTCTTCGAGAGCGAACTCTTCGGCCACGTCCGCGGCGCGTTCACCGACGCGAAGACCGACCGCGCCGGCCGCTTCGAGCTGGCCGACGGCGGCACGCTCTTCCTCGACGAAATCGGCAACATCCCGATGAGCCAGCAGGCGAAAATCCTGCGCGTCCTCGAAACCGGCGAACTCGAACGCGTCGGCTCCTCGCGCACCTACCGCGTCAACGTCCGCCTCATCTCCGCCACCAACGCCGATCTCCCCGCCGAGGTCGCCGCCGGCAAGTTCCGCCAGGACCTGCTCTTCCGGCTCAACACGATTCACATCCATCTCCCTCCGCTCCGCGAGCGCCGCGAGGACATCGCGCTGCTTGCGCAACATTTCCTCAAAGCCCACGTCGAGCGCTACCGGAAAGCGATCACCGGCTTCGACGACAGCGCGCTCGAGGCGATGCGCGACTACGCCTGGCCCGGCAATGTCCGCGAGCTCGACCACGCCGTCGAACGCGGCGTGTTGATGACGCAGGGCAAAGTCGTCCGCGGACCCGATCTCGGCCTCAACGCCGGCCAAGCCGCGCCGCGCCTCGAAGACATGAGCCTCGAGGAAGTCGAAGGTTTCCTGATCAAGAAGACCCTCGCCCGCTGCGACGGCAACGCCCGCAAAGCCGCCGAGCAACTCGGCCTCAGCCGCAGCGCCTTCTACCGCCGCCTGGAACGCTACGGACTGTAAGCTTTCAGCGATCAGCCGTCAGTTTTCAGCCTTGGCGACACCGTGAGAGACTACCGCACACTTCAGATTTGGCAGCGAGGCCACCAGCTGACGCTCGCGGTCTACGCCGTCTCGCGCCGTTTTCCGAAAGAAGAACTCTTCGCGCTGACCAGCCAAATCCGGCGCGCCAGCTACTCGATACCGGCAAACATCGCTGAAGGCTGTGGCCGGGATAGTGACGCGGAGCTTAAGCGCTTTCTCGATATCGCTCACGGCTCGGGCAGCGAACTCGAATACTTCCTTTTCCTTGCCGCCTCACTGGATTATCTGCCGGCCAAGGAACACGCTCCGCTCGCCAACGAAGTCGCTGAACTCAAGAAAATGATCGGTGCCTTTGCCCGGAAGCTGAAACCTGATCGCTGACCGCTGATGCCTGCTGTGAAACAGCGTCGCCTCGCCCACGAGAACCGCGTGCTGCTCTACACGCTGCTCTCGGGCCTGCCGGCCGTGCTTGTCGCCGTGTGGCTCATGGTCGATCGCGAGACCGAGATGGACGCGAAGAAGCAGTGGACGTTCGGACTCATCATCGTCGGCTTCTGGCTCGGCTACGCCCTCGCCGTGCGCGAGCTCGTCATGCGCCCGCTGCAGACGATGGCCAATCTCCTCACCGCGCTCCGCGAAGGCGACTTCTCCACCCGCGCCCGCGGCGCCAACCGCGACGAACCCCTCGGCGACGTCATGGCCGAAATCAACCTCCTCGGCGGCGTCCTCCAGGAACAACGCCTCGGCGCCCTCGAAGCCACCGCCCTGCTCCGCACCGTCATGGAGGAAATCGACGTCGCCATCTTCGCCTTCGATGGCAACGAGACGCTGCGCCTCGTCAACCGGTCCGGCCAGGAACTCCTCGCCCAACCCGCCGAGCGCATCCTCGGCCGCGACGCCAAGGAACTCGACATGGTCGATTGCCTCACCGGTGACGCCACGCGCGTGCTCAACCGCACCTTCCCCGGCGGCGCCGGCCGCTGGGGGATGCGCCGCACCATGTTCCGCGAAGGTGGTCTGCCCCACTCGCTCGTCGTCATCGCCGATCTCAGCCAGCCGCTCCGCGAGGAAGAGCTCAAAGCCTGGCAGCGCCTCGTGCGCGTCATCGGCCATGAGCTCAACAACTCCCTTGCCCCCATCAAATCCATCGCCGGCTCGCTCGGCGCGATGTTGCGTCGCGACAAACGCGCCCCCGACTGGGAAGACGACATGCGCGGCGGCCTCGAAATCATCGAAGCGCGCGCCGAAGGCCTCAACCGCTTCATGCAGTCCTACGCGCGGCTCGCGAAGCTGCCGCCGCCGACGAAGCTCCCCGTCCAGATCGGCCCGCTGCTCCGCCGCGTCGCCTCGCTCGAAACGCGCACACCGGTCACAGTCGTCGAAGGCCCCGACATCGTCCTCAACGCCGACGCCGCGCAGCTAGAGCAGGTTTTCATCAACCTCATCAAAAACGCCGTCGAAGCGCGCCCCGAAGCCGGCCAACCCGGCGAGCCGACCTGCTGCGTGAGCACCGGCTGGCGCGCGCTGCCCGGCGCGATCGAAATCTTCGTCGAGGACAACGGTCCCGGCATCGCCAACTCGCAGAATCTCTTCGTCCCGTTTTTCACGACGAAACCGTCCGGCTCCGGCATCGGCCTCGTCCTCTGCCGCCAGATCGCCGAAAACCACGGCGGCTCCCTGACGCTGGAAAACCGCACCGACGCCACCGGCTGCATCGCGCGAATGCGCCTGCCAGCCTGAAACCGCCAGCCACGCGGCCCAACAAGCGCTCCTGTTGCAGCTGAATTTGCCCGCCACGATGAATCGAATGACCAAATCCACCGTCGCCGGAGCCATTGCCGGCGTCACCGTTTTCGCCGTCGTGTTTACGTGGCAGTATTTTCGTTTGCTGGCTCATCAACCCGGGATCGCGACGCAGCAGCCCATCACCAGCTACCCTCCGTCCGCAGCGTGGGTCACGGCACTGCCGTGGTCGCTGCTCGCGTTTGTCACGGTGGCGATCGGGACCTTTGTCGTGGGCAACTTGCGGGCGAAATAATCCCGCCGCACGCAGTCCGACAACCGATTGCGTTCCTGTGGGTTTCCCGTTTTCGGGACGGCCACATCCCGCCTTCGCTCTGACGCGCTCGCACCCTCATTTGCCAGTCGCTCTCTTCTTGCTTACCTCCAATAGTTTAAAGCTTACCGCTTCCTTGGCACGAGCGGTGCGATAGAGCCGCAGACTTTCCGCATTTCGCAATGGATATTCCCCGCCCCAACGCCGCCAAAGAGAAGCGCAAGAAGCGCCTCGTCTACGGAATCATCGCCGCTGTCGTGCTCGTCGGTATCACCGTCGTGCTCGCCCGCCTCAAACCCGCCGCGCCCACCGTCGAACGCAATCTCGTGTGGATCGACACCGTGAAGCGCGGCCCGATGGTCCGCCAAGTCCGCGGCCTCGGCACGCTCGTCCCGGAGGAAATCCGCTGGATCGCCGCGCGCACCCAGGGCCGCGTCGACAAGATCATCCTGCGCCCCGGCGCGGTCGTTGAACCCGGCACGCTCATCCTCGAGCTGACCAACCCCGACGTCGTCTCCGCCTCCGCCAACGCCGACTCCCAGCTCCGCGCCGCCGAGGCCCAGCTCTCCAACCTCCGCGTGCAACTCGAATCCCAGTTGCTCCAATCCGAGTCCACCGCCGCGCGCGCCAAGTCCGACTTCGAAACGAGCAAGCTCCAGGCCGAGGTTCGCGAACAGCTCTTCAAGGACGGCCTCGTCTCCGAGCTCGAACTCCGCCTCTCGCAAGCCACCGCCGCACAGGCCGCGAACACCAACGCGATCGAGCAAAAACGTTTCGCCTTCGCCAAGGAATCCATCAAGCCGCAGCTCGCCGTGCAGGAAGCCGAAGTCGAGCGCCTCCGCTCTCTCGCCAAGCTCCGCGCCGAGGAACTCGACGCCCTCAAGGTCCGCTCTTCCATGACCGGCGTCCTCTCCGCCCTCCCCGTCGAAGTCGGCGCGCAAGTCCAGCCCGGCACCAACATCGCCCGCGTCGCCGACCCGGCCAAACTCAAGGCCGAAGTCCGCATCGCCGAAACCCAAGCCAAGGACATCGCCATCGGCCAGCTCGCCTCCATCGACACCCGCAACGGCGTCGTCGAAGGCAAGGTCGCGCGCATCGACCCCGCCGTGCAGAACGGCACCGTGCTTGTCGACGTCCGCCTCGACGGTCAACTCCCGCGCGGCGCCCGCCCCGACCTCTCGGTCGACGGCACCATCGAACTCGAGCGCCTCAACGACGTCGTCTACGTCGGCCGTCCCGCCTTCGGCCAGGAACGCAGCACGGTCGGCATCTTCAAACTTGATCCCGCCAGCAACGACGCCACCCGCACCCAGGTGCAGCTCGGTCGCAGCTCGGTCAACACCATCGAAATCGTCAACGGCCTCCAACCCGGCGACCGCGTCATCCTTTCCGACATGTCGCAGTGGGACGCCAACGACCGCATCCGCCTGAACTAATCCCGCCTCGTGCGACGCTCTCCTCCAGTCCAGTCCACCTCCTTCCAGCTTGTCATCGCGAGCCCGGCGCAGCCGGGCCCGGCGATCCAGCTGTAATAAGCGCCATGCTCGCCGCCATCGTCGTCCTCTGCCTCCTCAGCCTGGTCATCGCGACCGACGCTGACGCCTCCGCCTGAAATTTCTGTAACCCCAAGCACGCTTCGCGTGTTTCCCTCCCACTGCCACGCGCAATTACCCAATGACCACTGAGAATACATCCCTGATCAAACTCGAGGGCGTCACCAAAGTCTTCCTCACCGACGAGGTCGAGACCCACGCTCTTTCCGGCATTCACATGGAGATCTTCAAAGGCGAGTTCGTCTCGATCGCCGGCCCCTCGGGCTGCGGCAAGTCGACGCTCCTCTCCATCCTCGGCCTCCTCGATACGCCGACCGACGGCACCTATTACCTCAACAGCCGCCCCGTCCACGGCCTCACGCTCCCCGAGCGCGCCCGCATCCGCAACCGCGAGATCGGCTTCATTTTCCAATCGTTCAACCTCATCGGCGACCTCACGGTCTACGAGAACGTCGAGCTCCCGCTCACCTACCGCGGCATGCCCGCCGCCGAGCGCAAACAGCGCGTCACCGAGGCCCTCGAGAAGGTCGGCATGGGCCACCGCGCCAAGCACCTCCCGTCGCAGCTCTCCGGCGGTCAACAGCAGCGCGTCGCCGTCGCCCGCGCCCTCGCCGGCTCGCCCGCCGTCCTCCTCGCCGACGAACCGACCGGTAACCTCGACTCCAAGAACGGCGACGCCGTCATGGAACTCCTCCACAATCTCCACAAGGCCGGCTCGACGATCGTGATGGTCACGCACGACGCCCGCTTCACGCGCCACTCGGAACGCACGATCCACGTCTTCGACGGCCGCGTCGTCGAGGAGCAGGTCGAGTCCGATCCGACGCACTGATTCCCGCCAATCGTCGGTAGCCCGCGACCTCCGGGCGCGGGTCGTGGCGGAAACCATCACGTCTCCGCCCCACGGCAACCGCGGAACGCCGCAGTTCTTTTCAGTCCCTAGCTCAATCAGCGGAGCGGCGCCATCCCCGCATCTTCGCCCCGTCCCGAACGGCCCCTCTCAGTGGTCGGGCTCTCGGGACGAAGGCGACCCGGCGCCCTCCGCTTTTTCATTGGTTCTTTCCCGTCTGCCCGCACCAACGGGTAGCGGGAGCTTCCAGCTCCCGTTGTTGGGCGATGGGAGTTGGAAGCTCCCGCTCCTTTAGACGCGCGCGATCCCACCGATCGTCCGCCGCATCCCGCAGCTCCACGCACCCATGACCACGAACCTCCGCCTCGCGCTCCGCTCGCTCGCGAGATCGCCGGGATTCACCGCCGTCGCGCTGCTCACGCTCGCCCTCGGCATCGGCGCCAACGTCGCGATCTATTCCGCGATCAACACGCTCTTCCTGCGTCCGCTGAATTTCGCCGAGCCGTCGCGTCTCGTGCGCGTCTGGGGCGCGTTCGCCGACCGCGGCCTCGACCAGGCCAATCTCTCCTACCCGCGCTACGAGCACTTCCGCGACAACCTCGACGCCGTCGAGTCGCTCTCGGCCCTCGCCGGCACCGCCTTCACTCTCACCGGCGGCGGCGATCCGGTCCAGCTCACCGCCGCCCGCGTCACGCAGAATTTCTTTCCCGTCCTCGGCGTGCAACCGCAGCGCGGACGTAATTTCCTCGCTAAGGAAGATCGCACCGGCGGCGCGCCGGTCGTCCTGATCAGCGCGGGACTCTGGCAACGCCAGTTCAACCGCGCGCCCGACGCCGTCGGCCAGGCACTCATCCTCAACAACGTCCCGCACACCATCATCGGCATCCTGCCGGACGGCTTCGGGTTTCCCTTCAACGGCATCGACGTGTTCGCCGCGAGACCCTTCGAGCTCGAGGGCCTGCCACGCGAACTCATGCTCCAAGGCTCGGGCTACCTGCTCGTCCATGGACGCCTCAAACCCGGCGCGACGCTCGAGACGCTCGACGCCCAACTGAAGCGCGCCGCCGCCACCTACGCCGCCGCACACCCGGAGAAAGTCGACGCCAACGGCGGCATCTTCGCTCGCTCCATGCAAGCCGACCTCGTTGGCGGCCAGCGCCCGGTCTTCTTCGTGCTCCTCGCCGCCGTCGGCTTCGTGCTCCTCATCGCCTGCGCCAACGTTGCGAATCTTTTCCTCGTCCGTCTCGCGGCCCGCCGCAAGGAGATCGCCATCCGCGCCGCGCTCGGCGCCACGCGACGCAGCATCGTCGCGCAATTCCTCACCGAAAGCACGCTCGTCGCCCTCGCCGCCGGACTCGCCGGCTCGCTGCTCGCCGTCTGGGGCGTCGATTCGCTCGCACGCATCGCCGCCGACTTCATTCCGCGCGCGCAGGAAATTTCCGTCGATCTCCCCGTCCTCGGCTTCGCCCTGCTGCTCTCGCTCGCGACCGGCCTCGGCATGGGCTTTCTCCCCGCGTGGCAGGCCTCGCACGCCGACGTCAACGAGACGCTCAAGGACGCCACGCGCGGCAACACCGGCGGCCGCGCCGCCAACCGCCTGCGCTCCGCGCTCTTCGTGGGCGAAGTGGCGCTTTCGCTCGTGCTCCTCATCGGCGCCGCGCTGCTCCTGCGCAGTTTCGTGTGGCTCCAGGGTGTGTCGCCGGGCTTCGACGCCACCGGCGTCAGCACCTTCAACGTCCAGCTCTCGCCCGCGCAATATCCCGACGCGGACGCGCAGACCGCGTTCTACGCCCAGCTCGTCCAGCGTCTCTCCGCGATTCCCGGGGTCACCGCCGTCTCCGGCATCAACAATCTCCCCGTCGTCGCGGGCGGCAACACCCGCTCGCCGTTCTCGCTCGAAGGCGAAGCGCTCCCGCCCATCAACGAGCGCCGGCTCGCCGTCCGCAGCAACACCCTGCCGGGCTACTTCGCCACGATGGGCATCCCGATCAAACAGGGCCGCGACTTCGACTGGCGCGATCGCACCGACCGCTCGAACGTCCTCCTCATCAGCGAATCCACCGCGAAGCGCCTCTTCCCCCACGGCGAAAATCCGATCGGCCGCCGTCTCATCACCGGCCTCGGCTCCATTCCGCGCGAGATCGTCGGCGTCGTCGGCGAAGTCCGCGCCACCGGACTCGATCAAGTCGCGGGCGACGCGCTTTACTATCCCACCGCGCAACTGGGCGACGGTTTCTTCAGCCTCGTCCTCCGCTCGTCCCGCCCTGCCGCGAGCCTGCGCGACGAAATCCGCGCCGCCGTGCACGCGCTGGATCGCGGCATCCCCGTCGATCAGGTGCTTTCGTTCCACCAACTCACCGCCGACTCCATCTCCGACCGTCGGCTCGTCATCGGCCTGGTCGGCGGATTCGCGGCGCTCGCACTCGTGCTGGCCGCCCTCGGCATCTACGGCGTCATCGCCTACTCGGTCGCGCAACGCACCGCCGAGATCGGCGTCCGCATGGCCCTCGGCGCCTCTCGCGTCGCCATCGTCGGCCTCGTCGTGCGCGAGGGCCTGCGCCTCACTCTGGTCGGACTCGCCATCGGCGTCGCCATCGCGCTCGGCCTGACGCGCCTGCTCGGTGCGCAACTCTACGAAGTCAGCGCCACCGACCCGGCGGCCTTCGTCGGCGTGTCGATCTTCCTCGTGTTCGTGGCCGCCTTCGCCTGCTGGCTCCCCGCGCATCGCGCCAGCCGCATCGATCCGCTGGTTGCACTTCGTTCCGAGTAGTCCACCGTCCCGCTCCGCCGCTTTTCTCCCATGATATCCGACCTGAAATTCGCCCTCCGCTCGCTCGCCAAGGCGCCCGTCTTTTCGCTCATCGCCATCGTGACGCTCGCGCTCGGCATCGGTGCGAACTCCGGCGTCCTCAGTTTCCTGAACGTCCTGCTCTTCAAGCCGCTGCCGCTGCCGCAAGTGCAGGAGCTCGTCTACTTCGGCGAACACTCGCAGCAGGTGCCCAACATGTCGGTCTCGTATCCGAACTTCGTCGATTGGCGCGAGCAGCAGAAGAGCTTCACGCACCTCGGCGCGTTCCGCGGCCAGTCGTTCAACTACGTCGGCCCTTCCGAAACCGAGCGCATCAGCGGCGCCATGTTCTCCTCCGAGATGTTCCCCGCGCTCGGCGTCGCGCCGCTCCGCGGACGCTGGTTCTCCGCCGCCGAGGACAAGCCCGGCGCCGAACGCGTCGCCGTCGTCAGCGAGCGCTTCTGGCAAACCTCGCTCGGTGCCCGCCCCGACGTGCTCGGCACGAAGCTCGCCCTCAGTGGGGAAATCTACTCCGTCGTCGGCGTGATGCCCGCCACCTTCAGCTTTCCCACCAACTCCCCCGACGTGTGGACTCCGCTCGGACTCAACGCCGACGCGATGCGCGACCGCGGCAGCCATCCCGGACTCTACTGCATCGGCCGGCTGAAGCCCGGCCTCTCGCTCGAGGCCGCCCGCGCCGACATGGTCGCCCTCGCGCGACGCCTCGAGCAGCAATACCCGCAGTCCAACACCGGCAACTCCGTCAACATGCAGACGCTCGTCGAGCGCGCCGTCGGCCAGCAGCGCGGCGCTGTCTGGATTTCCTTCGGCGCCGCCCTCGGCGTGCTCCTGATCGCCTGCGCCAACGTCGCCAATCTCCTCCTCGCTCGCGCCGCCGTCCGTTCGCGGGAGTTCGCCGTGCGCGCCGCGCTCGGCGCCGGACGCGGCCGCCTCATCCGCCTCGTGCTCACGGAGAGTCTCCTCCTCGGCCTCGCCGGCACGGTTCTCGGGCTCGGCGCCGGCTACGGCGTCATGCAGGGCATCAAGACGATCATTCCCGCCAACTCGCCCTTCGTCACGCAAGTCGCCATGGACTTCACCGTCCTCGGCCTGTCGGTCGTGATCGGCGTCGGCACCACCGTCCTCTTCGGCCTCGTGCCCGCGCTCTCCGGCACCAAGGTCAATCTCAACGAAGCCCTCGCCGCCGGCGGCCGCGGCGGCAGCGCCGGGCACGCCAGCTGGCGCTCCGTCCTCGTCGCCGGCGAATTCGCGCTGACGCTCATGCTCCTCTTCGCGTCCGGCCTGATGATCCGGACCATCTACAACCTTTACCGCGCCGACCTCGGCCTGAAGACCGACCGCATCGTCAGCTTCGGCTACGTGATGCCCGGTCGCGATTGGCAGGACGGCGCCAAGCGCACCCAACTCCTCGACCGCGCGCTCGCCGAGCTCCGCCAACTTCCCGGCGTCACGCACGTCGCGCTCACCAACCCGCTCCCGCTTTCCGGCGGCGGCAACCAGACGTTCTACCTCGTCGAAGGCCAGGCCGACCCCGGCGTCGGCAAGCGTCCCTCGACCGAAAACAACGCCGCCAGCGCCGCGTATTTCGAGACCATGCGCATCCCCCTGCTGCGCGGACGCACCTTCACCGACACCGAGCAGCCCGACGAACCCGCCACCGTGATCGTCGACGCCAAGTTCGCCGAAACCCACTTCGCCGGCCAGGACCCCATCGGCAAGCGCGTCAGCTTCGGCCTCAGTCCCACCGGCCCGAATTGGTCCACCATCATCGGCGTCGTCGGCCACGTGCAGAACTACGGCATCGGCGAAGACACGCGCGTGCAGATCTATTTTCCCTACCGCCGCTTGCCGCCCGGCTCCGTCAGTTTCGTGCTGCGCACGCAGCAGGACCCGGCCTCCCTCGCCGGTGCCATCCGCGCCACAATGCGGAAAATCGAGCCGACCCTGCCCGTCTTCGCCCTGCGCACGATGGACGAACTTTTCGATCAATCCGTCACCAACGAGCGCATCATGCTCCGGCTCCTCGCCGTCTTCGCCGGCGTGGCGCTGCTGCTCTCCGCGATCGGCCTCTACGGCGTGCTCAGCTACATCGTCGCACAGCGCACGCGCGAAGTCGGCGTGCGCATGGCACTCGGCGCCACCGCCGGCTCGGTGCGTCAGTTGATGCTCGGCCAAGGCCTGCGACTCGCGCTCATCGGCCTCGGCCTCGGCCTGCTCGCCGCCGCGGGTCTCGGCAAGCTCATGAGCAGCGTCCTCTACGGCGTTTCGCCGTTCGACCTGCTCAGTCTCGCCGCCGTGTCGGTCGTGCTGCTCGCAATCGGTCTCTTCGCCAGCTGGCTCCCCGCCCACCGCGCCACGCGCATCAATCCCGTCGAGGCGCTGCGCGCGGAATAAGAAAATCCCTTGTAACCGCGGCGTCCGGGCGCGGTTCATTTCGTCATGCTCGCCGACCTGCGCCTCGCCGTCCGTCAACTTCGCCAGAGTCCCGGCTTCGCCGTCATCGCGGTCCTGTCGCTCGCGCTCGGCATCGGCGCCAACACCGCCGTATTCAGCCTCGTCAACGAATTCCTCCTGCGTCCGCTGCCCGTGCGCGCGCCGGAGGAGCTCGTCATCTTCCGCAACGTCGAGGGCGAACGCGGCGGCCTCGCGCAATCCGTCGAGGGTTTCGGCGGAGCGGACATCGCCAGCGGTCGCTACTACACGACTTCCTTTTCGCTGGGGATGGTCGAGCGCTTCCGCGCTCACCCCGAAGTGCTCTCCGAGGTCATCGCCTTCGTGCCATCCACCGAGAGCTTCGTTCTCGTGGACGGCGCCCCGGAAACCGGACTCACCGCGCAACTCGTCTCGGGGAACTATTTCTCGGGGCTCGGAGTTGCAATGCAGGTCGGCCGACCGATCGCGCGCGATGATGATCGCGTCTCGGCACAACCGGTCGCCGTGATTTCCTATCGATTCTGGCAGCGCCGCTTCGCCGGCTCGGGCGATGTGCTTGGCCGCACCGTGACCTACAACAACGTCCCGGTCACCATCATCGGGGTGGCTGCGCACGATTTCGGAGGCACCAGCCAAGTCGGCGAACATACCGACATCTACCTGCCCTTGGCCCAACACGGGCGCTTCGAACGCGACAGCGCCGAAGAGCACTCGCGACTTTCCACCTGGTGGGTCCGCGTCATGGGGCGGCTCGCCCCGGGAGTAACTGCCGCACAAGCCTGCGCCACACTGGAACCGATCTTCGTTGCGACCGCGCAAGAGGGCTGGCGCACCGCGCCGCCTCCGCCGGAGGGACGCGGTGAGATGCCCGGCGCGCCGACCCTGCACGCCGACCCTGGCTTCCAAGGCGAGCGCGACTATCGCCAGCGCTACCAGGACTCCCTGCGTCTCATGCAGGGTCTCGTCGGCCTCGTGCTCCTCGCCGCCTGCGCGAATGTGGCCAATCTCCTCCTCGCACGCGGCGCCTCCCGCCGTCGCGAGATTGCCGTCCGCCTCGCGCTCGGCGCGAGTCGCACCCGGATCGTGCGCCAGCTCCTCGCCGAGAGCCTGGTCCTCGCTGCGGTCTCGGCGCTTGTCGGTCTCACGCTCGCGAGCCTGGCCCGGGGCGCATTGATCGCCTTGCAGCCGTTCGGCGCCCAGTCAGCGAACCTCGAACTGCCGCTCGATTGGCGCGTCATCGCGTTCACCGCGTTGGCCGCCTTGCTCACCACCGCCGCCTTCGGTCTCGCGCCCGCGCTGCGCGCCACGAAGCTCGATCTCACGCAGGAATTCCAAGGCGGTCGCGGTGCCCGCGGCGCGCGTTCGCGTCTCAGTCGCGGCCTGATGGCGACGCAGCTGGCTCTCTCGCTCGTGCTGCTCGTCTGCCTGACGCTGTTGCTCGGCTCGCTCCGCAACCTCGACCGCGTCGACGCCGGCTTCAACCGGCGCTCCCTCCTCCTTTTCAATTTCAATCTCACCGCCGCCGGCTTCGACGAGGCGCAGACGCGAAATTTCCGTGATCGCGCGCAGGAGCGGCTCGCGACGCTGCCCGGCGTGCGCGGAGTCACGTTCTCGCGCGTGCCGGTGTTGTCGCATTATGTGCAGACGAGTTCGGTCCTCATCCCCGGCGTGACGCCGCCCCAAGGCGCCAGCGGACTCGAGGCGCACTTCAACGCCGTGGCGCCGAACTTCTTCTCGGTGCTCGAGCTGCCGCTCGTGCTCGGACGAGCTTTCACGGCTGCGGACGGTCCGTCCTCCCCCAAAGTGGCGATCGTCAACGAAACCTTCGCGCGCCTCTATCTGGCGGGCGCGCATCCGCTCGGCCTGCGCTTCCACTATCCCGGTGACGACAAGAACGAGTTCGAGATCGTCGGCGTCGCTCGCGACGCGAAATACGCCGATCTCCGCTCGGAGGTGCCGCCCACGGTCTATCTCAGCGCGGCGCAACGCGGCGGCGGCTTCCTCTTCTTCACCCTGCGTTACACGGGCTCGGCGGAAGCGTTGACGCCGTCGATCCGCACAACGGTGCGTGCGCTGGATGCGCAAATCCCGCTGCTCAACCTGCGCACGATGGACCAGCAGGTGGACATGCTGCACCGCGAGGAACGACTCTTCGCCAAGCTGGCCGGGTTATTCGGCGCGCTCTCGTTGCTGCTCACGTCGGTCGGACTCTACGGGCTCATGTCCTACCTGATCGCGCGCCGCACGAGCGAGATCGGCGTGCGCATGGCGCTTGGCGCGTTGCCTGGTCACATCCTCCGTCAATTCATCGGGGAAGCCGGAGCGATGGTGGCGGCTGGCGTCGTGGCGGGCGGACTCGCCGCGTGGGGCGTCGCGCAGCTGCTGCGGCAGATGCTCTACGGTCTCACTCCCACCGATCCCTCGGCTTACGCGATCGCCGCGGTCGGACTTGGTCTGGCAGCTCTCGTCGCAGCGGCGGTGCCGGCGTGGCGCGCCTCCCGCGTGAGCCCCAGCGAAGCGCTGCGCGCCGACTGAGGCTCCGCCGGGAGGATAGCGCGGCGTGGACATCCGTGTGGGAACACGGTAGAGCTTCGCCCGTTTCCGAACTGTTCCGCGCTGGTTCGGCACTTTGCCGTGCTTACCAACGCCTTCACTCACCACCCGCACGCCCCGACGAAGACCGAACTTTCGGCCGCGTTGGGCGCGACGCAATCGGTCTGGAACGACTTCCTCACGCATCTGGCCCGCGAAAGCCTGACCACGACGCAGGAATGGAAATGCCACTCGCCCAAATGGGGCTGGTCGCTGCGCGTGCTCCAAGGCCAGCGCACCATCGTCTGGCTCTCGCCGGGCCGCGGCGGCTTCAATGTCACCTTCATCCTCGGCGACCGCGCGGTCGCCTCCGCGCGCGCCGCGCGCCTGCCCCAAACGGTCCGCACCGCGCTCGCCACGGCGCTGCGCTATCCCGAAGGCACCGCTCTCCGCCTCGTCGTGAAATCTCCGCGCGCGCTCCCGGCTCTGCGCCGACTCGCCGCCCTCAAAGCCGCTCACTGATTCCGCCATGCGCTTCCTCGCCCTCGAAAGAGAAATCCCCGCGCTGCCGCGCCCCGACCACACCGACCTCCTGCGCCACGAAGCCGCCGCCGTCTGGCGCCTCCAATCTGCCGGCGTCGTCCGCGAAATCTGGTTCACGCATCCCGAACGCCACGCCGTCCTCACACTCGAATGCCCCAGCCTCGCCAGCGCTCGCGCCTATCTCGCCGCGCTGCCGCTCGCGCGCGCCGGCCTGATCGAATTTCAACTGCACGAATTGCGGCCCTACGACGGCTACGAGCGCCTTTTCGCGCCCGGCTACGACGCGCCGACCGATCCAGCGGGCGGTCCGGCGGAATACTGAGAGATTCCCGGTAACCGCCAACGCGCCGGCGGGTTCTCTTGGTCAGCACCCATCTGACCACGACCATGCCGCACGTCATCCGCTTCGCCCTGCGCTCGCTGCGCAAGTCCCCCGGCTTCACCGCCGCCACGATCCTCACGCTCGCACTGGGCATCGGCGCCACCACGGCGATTTTCTCCGTCCTCTACGCGGTCCTCCTCAAGCCGTTCCCCTACCCGCACGCCGAGCAACTCGTGGTGCTCTGGCAAAAGGGCCCGCAGATGGAGATGTCGATTTCCTGGCCCACCGTGCAGGACTGGATGAACGAGCAGCAGACCTTCAGCGCCCTCGCCGTCCACCGCCGCGACCGTTTCAACCTCTCCGGCGCCGGCCAGCTCCCGGAAAACGTCACCGGTGCCTACGCTTCCGCTTCGCTCTTCGACGTCGCCCAACTCCCGCCCGTGGCGGGCCGCTATTTTACCCGCGACGAGGACAAGCCCGGCGCCGCCCCCGTCGTCGTCATCTCCGAAAAACTCTGGGAACGCCGCTTCGGCCGCAACCCCGCGCTCCTCGGCACCACCATTCCGGTCGACGGCGTGCAGCGCACCGTGATCGGCATCGCGCCCGCCGCGCTCGGCCTCCCGCGCCTCGCCGAAGTCTGGGTGCCGATCTTCCCGTTCGCCGCCACACAGCCCGGTTGGCAATCCCGCGGCAACAATCCCGGACTCTACAGCTACGGCCGCCTGAAGCCCGGCGTGTCGCTGCAACAGGCCGCCGCCGACATGGAGCGCATCTACGTCGGGCTGCGTCCCAATTACCCCGGCAATCTCACGGGCGTCAGCGCGCGCATCCAGACCTACGAGGAAAACCAAACCGACACCTACCGCGCCGGCCTGTGGTCGCTGCTCGCGGCGACCGCCTTCGTCCTCGCCATCGCCTGCGCCAACGTCGCGAGCCTCTTCATCACCCGCGGCATTCAGCAGGAGCGCGACTACGCCGTCCGTGCCGCGCTCGGCGCCAGCCGCGCGCAGCTCATCCGTCAGATGCTCACCGAGTCGCTGCTCGTGGGCCTCACGGGTGGCGTGCTCGCGCTGCTCGTCGCCGGCGGCGCGCTGCAACTCATCCGCTCGCTCATCCCGGCCGACAACGTCCGCTTCCAAGCCATCGCGCTCAACTTCTGGGTGCTCGGCTTCTCGTTCGCGCTCGCGATCGTCTCCGGCGCCCTCGCCGGACTGTGGCCCGCGTTGAAGATTTCGCGCACCGACGTCCGCGCCGCGCTGCACGACGGCGGACGCGGCGCCACCGCGGGCGGCGGCGTGCGCCAGATTCTCGTCGGAGCCCAGGTCGCGCTCACCCTCGTGTTGCTCAGTGTCAGCGGGTTGATCCTGCGCAGCCTCGAGCGGATGCAAAGCGCCGACCTGGGCTTCGACGCCTCCTCCACCCTCACCTTCGAGATCTCACTCCCGGGCAGCCGCTACGGCACCGACGAAGTCCGTCGCCGCGATTTCTTCCTGCGCTTGGTCGATGAACTGAAGGCGCTGCCGGGCGTGAAGACCGCCGCCCTCAGCACGACCCCGCCGCTCGACACCGGCTGGCAATCCAGCTTCGCCGTCGAGGGCGTGCATCGCCTCGATCAAAACGACCTGCCGCTCGCCGAGATGGGCATGGTCAGCGACGACTACTTCGCCACGCTCAAGGTGCCGCTCTTGAAAGGCCGCGCCTTCGGCCCGCCGGACATGACCGACCCGAGCGTCGCCATCGTCGACGAAGGCTTCGCGCGCAAGTTCTGGCCCGGCCAGGATCCGCTCGGCAAACGCATCCACTGGGGCTTCAGCGACGACGAGAGCCGCAACTGGTTCACCGTCGTCGGCATCGTGCCGACCCTGAAAGTCTACGGCTACGCCGAACCGCCGTCGCGCCCGCAGGCCTACGTCTCGCTCCGGCAATTCGCGTGGCAGCAGAAAGTCGGCCTCGTCCGCACCGAGGGCAACCCGCGTCTCCTCGAGCGCCAGATCCGCGAACTCGTCGGCCGGCTCGATCCCGAGATCGCGATCTTCAACCTCAGCACGATGCAGGAGGAAGTCGCCTCCACCTACCAGAACACGACGCTCCAATCGCGCCTGCTCACCGGCTTCTCCGTCCTCGCCTTCGTGCTCGCGCTCACCGGCCTCTACGGCGTCGTCGCCTACGGCGTGAACACCCGCCGCCGCGAGATCGGCGTCCGCATGGCGCTCGGCGCCGCGAGCGGCAACGTCGTCGGCCTCATGCTCCGGCAAGGCCTGCTCCCGCTCGCGATCGGCGCCGGCATCGGCCTCGCCGGCGCGCTCGCCGCCGGCCGCGCGCTCCAGACGCAACTGTTCGAAGTCTCGCCCTTCGACCCCGCCACGCTCGGCGTCGCCACCGCCCTCCTCGCCCTCGCCGCCGCCCTCGCCAGCTGGCTGCCCGCCCGCCGGGCCGCCCGTGTGAACCCGGTCGAAGCCCTCCGCGCGGACTGAGTCGGAAAAATCTTCCGCGTCTCACGCGCACTTTTTGGTTTTGCCCCGACCGCCGGCCCGCCAGTGTGCCGGCGTGACCGATTCCGGCCCCACGCCTCCGCCCGCTCCCGACCTCACCCTCGCGAGCGATCCGGCAGCGCTGCTCGCCCTCGTCTACGACGAACTCCGGAAACTCGCCGCCGCGAAGCTCGCGCGCGAGTCCGCCGCCTACACGCTGCAACCCACCGCGCTCGTGCACGAGGCCTGGCTCCGCCTCGGCGGCGACCGCCAACCCACGTGGGCCAACCGCCGGCACTTTTTCGCCGCCGCCGCCGAGAGCATGCGGCGCATCCTGATCGACAGCGCCCGGCGCAAACACGCTGCCCGCCGCGGTGCCGGCGCGACCAAGCTCAGCGTGGACTCGACCGGCTTCGATCTCGCCGCGCCGGCCGACGACACGGAACTCATCCTCGTCAACGACGCCCTCACCGCCCTCACTGCGCACGACGCCCGCAAAGCCGAACTCGTGAAGTTGAAATACTTCGGCGGTCTCACGCTCGACGAAGCCGCCGATACTCTCGAAATTTCCCACCGCACCGCCAAGCGCGACTGGGCCTACGCTCGCGCCTGGCTGTTCAACGAAATCACCCGACTCCGCGGCTGACCCCGCCACTCCACGCCTCTCCGCCGCCCGGACCGGTCACCACGGTCGCGACGGAAGTCCGGCTGCCCGCATCGCCGTTCTGCCGGGTTCGCTGGCCCCTTTTTTCCCGCTTTTCCGCATCTCCGTAATGCCCGCAGTGCGCGACCCGTTCGCGCCCCCACCTTGAGACCCGACGACGAAATCTTCTCCGACGCCCTCGAACTGCCGCCCGCCGACCGCGCCGCGTTCCTCGATCGCGCTTGCGCCGATGCCGAGCAACGCCGCCGCATCGACGCCCTCCTCGCCAGCGACGCCGCCGCGCGCAACTTCCTCGACCGCCCGCCGCTCGCACCGCGCCCCGAGCTCCCCGAGGAGAAACCCGGCGACCGCATCGGCGCCTACGTCCTCGAACGCCGCATCGGCGAAGGCGGCTGCGGCGTCGTCTACCTCGCCGAGCAGACCGAGCCGATCCGCCGCCACGTCGCGCTGAAGATCATCAAGCTCGGCATGGACACGCGCGAGGTCATCACGCGCTTCGAAGCCGAGCGCCAGGCGCTCGCCATGATGGACCACCCGTGCATCGCGCGCGTTTTCGACGCCGGCGCGACCGTCACCGGCCGGCCGTTCTTCGTCATGGAATTCGTCGACGGCCTGCCGATCACGCGCTTCTCCGACGAATACCGGCTCACCACCGAGCAACGCCTCGACCTCTTCGCCCGCGTCTGCCTCGCCATCCAGCACGCGCATCAAAAAGGCATCATCCACCGCGACGTGAAGCCGTCCAACGTCCTCGTCGCGATGCACGATGGCGTGCCGATGCCCAAAATCATCGACTTCGGCATCGCCAAAGCCACGCAAGGCCGCCTCGCCGAGCACACGCTCATCACCCGCGTCGACCAACTCGTCGGCACGCCCGCCTACATGAGCCCCGAGCAAGTCGAGGCGCGCGACCACGACATCGATACGCGCAGCGACGTCTACTCGCTCGGCGTGCTCCTCTACGAACTCCTCGCCGGCCGCCCGCCCTACGACCCGCAATCGCTCCTCCAGGCCGGCGCCGCCGAGATCCGCCGCATCATCCGCGAAGTCGATCCACCGCGTCCGTCGACGCGCCTCGCCACTCTCGCCGTCGCCGACCGCGACACCGTCGCCCGTCTCCGCGGCTCCGCGCCCGTGCAACTCACCTCCGTGCTCCGCGGCGATCTCGATTGGATCGTCATGCGCTGCCTCGAAAAGGACCGCGCCCGCCGCTACGGCACCGCCTTCGAACTCGCCGACGACGTCCGTCGCCACCTCCGCCGCGAGACCGTCACCGCGCGCCCGCCCGACGCGCTCTACCGCACACGCAAATTCGTTTCCCGCCACCGCGTCGCCTGCGCCAGCGCCGCGGCGATCGCGACGTCGCTCGTCGCCGGCACGATCGTGAGCCTCGTCCAAGCCGAGCGCGCCCGCCGCGCCGAGATCATCGCCCGCGCCGAGCGCGACATCGCCCAGGCCGCCCAGCACGCCGAGACCGTCGCCCGCGCCGACGCCCAACGCCGTCAGGAACAAGCCGAGGCGCTGCTCACCTTCATGCTCGGCGATTTCCGCACGGAGCTGAAGAGGATCGGCAAACTCAGCCTGCTCGACGCCGTCGGCGACAAGGCCATGGCGCACTTCGCCGCGCTCGACCCGAAGGACCTCACCGACGCCGCGCTCACGCAGCAGGCGAAAGCGCTCACGCAGATCGGCGAAATCCGTCTCGACCAGGCGCGCTACACCGACGCCTCGAAAGCATTTGAGGCGGCCTACCAACGCTCCGCCGCGCTCGTGACGCGCCACCCGCAAAACGCCGACATGCTCTTCGAGCGTGCCCAAGCCGAGTTCTGGATCGGCTTCACCGCGCGCCGCAAAGGGGATGCCGGTATGGCGCGCATATGGCTTACACGTTATCGCGACTCATCCGCCGCACTCGTGACACTCGAGGGCGATACGCTGCGCGCGCTGCGCGAGCGCATGTCGGGCGAGCACAACCTCGCCGTGCTGGATTTCGACGAGGGCAATCTCGCCGCCGCCGACGCGGGCTTTCTCGCCAAGAGGGCTACGATGAAGACACTCCTGCCCCGCGCCCCCGACGACACGCGTCTCCGACTGTCGATCGCCGATATCGAATCATGGCGCGCCCGCATCGCAGAAGCCGAGGGACGTTTCGCCGATGCACTCGCCGGCTATGAAGCCACCGCCGCCGGCTTGACCGAACTCTCCCGCCGCGAACCGACCAATCCCCTCTGGCGCGCGCGACTGGCGGACAACCGCATCTTTTCGTCCCATGTCCTTGCCATGCTCGGCAGGACCGCCGACGCGCTCGCCGGCTTCGAATCCGCCCGCGATGTCTATGCTCAGTTGATTGTGGATGATCCCAAGAACCAGCAACGTCGCGCCACCGCGCTGACGATCGAACAAGACCGCGCCCAGCTCCTCTTCTTCACCGGCCGCGACGCGGAAGCTCGGAAGCTCGTCGCCGACGCCCGGAAGCAACTCGAGGCGCTGGTTCAAAGCGAACCCACCTCACTCTTGTTCCGCCGCCGACTCGCCGCCGCACACCGCCTGCAGGCCCGGTTGGCTTTCGCCGAGCCGGAGGCCGCATACGCCGAGGCCGCGAAGGCCGTCGCAGCCAGCAGCGATTTCCTCGGCGTGGACGCGACCGACGGCTACACTCTGGCCGAATACGTCGCGATCCGCCTGCTGGCCGGCCGCTTCGCCCACCAACTCGGGCGGGATGCCGAGGCGCGGCAGCTCTGGCAGGACGTGGTCAGTCGACTCGCCCCCCAGTTGGCGAAATTCGCCCGAAATCCCCGGGTGATTGCCCCGCTTGCCGAGGCTTATCTCCTGCTCGATGAAATCAATTCAGCGCGGCCGTTGCTCGAAACGCTAAAGGCCTGCGGCTATCATGCCGTAGACCCTTGGACGGCTTCGCTGTTCGAAACCGCATCCTAGACCACATCCTGTCCATGTATACTGCCACCACCCAGATCACGATCGTCAAATTCGTCCCCGTCGTGGAATTCCCCACGAATGGTGTCTGCACCGAGGCGACCATCTCGCCGCCCGTTAATACCTCGCCTCAACCGCCAAACCAGAAAACCCCGGTGTTCACTGGCGACGGTCAGTCGATCACGATCACGGTCCCCGCAGACTACCATGGCGCGACGCAGTTGACCTATCAGCTCTTCGACCCGCGGTATATTCTGCTGGGCATCGCCTTTAAGGGGGCCGTCGCGGGATGCGGTCGCGAGGAGTTCAACCAACTCGACATCTACCGCGACGACACGAGCAGCCAGATTATCGTCACCGATACCTGCGATCCCGAGTATACCGGAGTGGAATACCAATACATCATCCTGATTCAGGATTCCGAAACCGGTGCCATCGGCATCATCGATCCCGAAATCGATACCGAGGTGGAAGAATAGTCCTAACTCAGCGCATTCTTAGGCTGCTCCCACGGAGCAGCCTTTTTTGTAGGCGCGAGAAAGCGCTTGCCGAAGGCCCCCCCCCTCGGGCTTTTTCGGTGCCACGGATTGCTACCGAGGTCGGTAGCGGGCCAATCCGGTATTCAACCTGATTGTCCGCTATCTTGATGAAAAAGCATCTCGCTGGCCTCTTTGCCGGCCTCCTTCTGTCCGCCTCGGTCGCTTCGGCCCAAACCGCCGAAGCCGCCAAAGTGACTCTCACCGTCACGAACTTCCGTCCGCTCTTCTCCCAAGCGGAAAACAGCTATGTCGACGCCGCCGTCTCGATGGCGCCACACAGTTCCGTCAGCCTCGCGGATCGCAACGGGATGCCGACGTTCACCTGTAAAGGCACCGTCGACTTCGAGATCGCTGTCGCCTCGGCGGACAGCAACGAGAGCTATCGCCCAATTGCGATCACGTTCCAGCAACTCGGCAGTGTTGCCGCCGCGGACAAGGACGTCGCCGGCGAGCTGAATTTCGCACGCCTTGCGCCACCACCGACGGGAAACTGCTGTTCCGCAACAAGGCCCTGAAACGGGGCGAAGTCGGTCATTACGAGTTCTTCGTGCTTATTCAGCGGGTCTCCGACGGCGCCATCGGTATCATCGACCCGGACATCGAGACCAACATCAACGAATAATCCCCCGAGAATTCGTCGATTTCCTAAGGCCGCTTCGCTGAAGCGGCCTTTTGTTTTGTCCGGCGGCCGGTCGCCTTCTTGCGAAAAACTCGCCGACGCGTGGCCCCTTCGGAGCCGCGACCGCGCATTGGGACGATGGAACGCCGCACTCACCGGCGATTCGGTTACCCCTCGTCCCGCATGAGCTCCTCTCTCGCCGCCTTCGCCGCCCAGCCGCAAGTTCAGAAATTCATCGTGCCCGAGGAAGGCCTCTACGTCCTCGAAGTCTCCGGCGCGCAGGGCGGGAGCGGCGGCGGTCCCGGCGGCAAGGGCGCCCGGTTGCGCGGGACTTTTCATTTCACGGCGGGGCAACGGCTGTGTCTCGTCGTCGGCCAGCGCGGCGAAGCCGGCGTGAAGCCCGCGCATGCCGCCGGCGGCGGTGGCGGCGGCTCGTTCGTCTGGTGCGACACGGGTTTGGTGCGCCCGATTTTCCCGCTCATCGCCGCCGGCGGTGGCGGCGGCGGCAGCGGCAGCGATGGCCGCAGCGAGGCCGATGGCGGCGTCGGCGGCGGTCCCGGCGGCACCGGCGGTCGCGGCGGACAGACCGATCTCAGAAATTTCCACTACAGCGGCGGCGGCGGCGCGGGCTGGTATTCGACCGGCGCGATCGGCTCCCTGCCCACGCATTGCGGCGGCGGCGGCCACTGGGAGGGCGGTGAAGGCGCGAACTACGGCGGCTTCCACGGCGGCGACGGCGGCTACGGCGGCGGTGGCGGCGGCTCGTTCTTCGGCCACGGTTCCGGCGGCGGCGGCGGCTACAGCGGCGGCGGCGGCGGCACCGAAATGGGCCCGGCCGGCGGCGGCGGCGGCTCGTTCAACGCCGGCGCGGATCAGTTCAATCACAGCGGCGTGCAGGAAGGCGACGGCTGCATCCGGCTCTGCCTCGCGCGCGAAGTCCACCTCCTGTTCAACGCCGGACAACCCGGCAAGGCGGCCGACCCCCAGGTTTGGTGACGAATTGGGGCGGACGGTTCATCCGCAATCGAACCGTTCGTCTCTGCGGCGCAGTGGCCCTCTGGCCCGAGACCACTGCGCCGCAATCTCTTCTCTCCCCCGCGGAGGGGCGCGGAAGAAAAGCGCAACTTTGTGCGACCAGGCCGTGTTGTGCCGGGAACCCGTCCCGGTTTCGCACACCCTCGCGCCATGTCCACGCTCCTCCACGACCTCCGTTTCGCCGTCCGTCTGTTCGCCAAAAGCCCCGGCTTCACCGCCGTCGCCGTCGCCACGCTCGCCGTCGCCATCGGCGTCAACTCCGCCATCTTTTCCCTCGTCAACGGCCTGCTCCTGAAGTCCGTCGTGCTCGAGCGACCGCAGGAGGTCGTGAGCGTCTTCTCCGCGCGTAAGGACGCGTCGCGCGACTACCGCCAGTTCTCCTTCACCGAATACCAGTCGCTCCTCGAGGCGAAGGACGTCTTCACCCAGGTCGCGGCGGTGAACTTCTCCCTCGCCGGCATCGGCCGCGAGCCGGGCGAGATGCACCGCAGCTTCGTGTTCATGGTCACCGACGGCTTCTTCCCGCTCATGGGCGCGAAGCCCGCCGCCGGCCGTTTCTTCAACGCCGAGGAAACCCGCCCGAACTCGAACGTCCCCGTCGTCGTCGCCAGCTACGCGCTGTGGCAGCGGATGGGCGGCCGCGCCGACTTCGTCGGTTCCACGCTGCGCGTCAACGACCGCCCCTACACCGTCATCGGCATCGCCCCCGAAGGCTTCTCCGGCATCAGCGCGCTCATCGCGCCCGAAGTCTGGCTGCCCACCGGCGTCTTCTCGCAAATCGCCTCGGCCTTCGGCGACGGTGCCGACGTGCGCGATCTCGCCGCGTTGAAAAACTACACGCTCAACGTCTACGCCCGCCTCGCCCCCGGCCTCACGCTCGAATCCGCCAAGGCCCGCCTGCCCGTCCTCGAACAACGCCTCACGGCGCTCCAGCCGCCCGACGCGCAAGGCACGCGCGAGATTCAGCTCACCGTCCCGAGCAAGTTCAGCATCAGCACGAGCCCCGAGTCCGACGGCTCGCTCACCCTCCTCGCCACGCTGCTCATCGCGATGGCCGGCGCGGTCCTGCTCATCGCCTCGCTCAACCTCGCCAACATGCTCCTCGCCCGCGGCACCGCGCGCGCCCGCGAGATGGCCGTCCGTCTCGCCATCGGCGCCAGCCGCGGCCAGATCGTGCGCCAGCTCCTCGTCGAGGGCCTGCTCCTTTCGCTGCTCGGCGGCGGCCTCGGCCTCTTGCTCAGCTATTGGTCGAACACGCTGCTCGAAAACTCGTTCACCGCGCTGCTCAGCTCGATGAACTTCACCCTCGCCGGCGGCCTCAAGCCCGACGCCACCGTCCTCACGGTCACGACGCTCTTCTGCCTGCTCTCGACGCTCGTCTTCAGCCTCGGGCCCGCCCTCAAGGCCGCGCGCACCGATGTCGTCACCGACCTGAAATCCACCGGCGCCGAGGCGACCGGCACGGGCCGCTTCAACCGCTTCTTCGCGCCGCGCCACATTCTCGTCATGGTGCAGATGACGCTCTCGCTCGTCCTCCTGTTCAGCGCCGGCCTCTTCTTCCGCGGCGCGCTCAACGCCAGCGGTCTCGACAAGGGCTTCGATCCCGCCAACGCCGTGCTCGCCGAGATGGATTTCTCGCTCAGCGGCACGCTGCAGCAGGAAGGCCTCCGCCGCATGAGCGATCTCGCCGACCGCGTCCGCGCGCTGCCCGGCGTCGAATCCGCCGGCTACACCACGCTCATCCCCTACGGCAACATCACCAACACCACGCGCATCATGCCCGCGAGCGAGGCGATGCCCGTCACCACCGACCCGAAAGCCCCGCGCCCCGGGGCCGGCGGCGTCGAGGCGGGCATCACGCCCGGCTTCCTCCGCTCCATCGGCGTGCGCATCCTCCGCGGCCGCGACTTCACCGAGACCGAGGCCCGCGACAAGAACTCGCCCAAGGTCGTCATCGTCGACGAAGGCATGGCCGCAAAACTCTTCCCCAACGGCGACGCCCTCGGCCAGCGCGTGAAGTTCACCCAGCCGCCGACCGATGGTTCGGTCAACGAACTCGAGATCGTCGGCATCTGCTCCGCGCACCGCCACGATTTGCAGGACAACTCCGGCAACGCCGCCGCGCGCCGCGTCTACTTCCCGCTCGCGCAGCGCTACAACGCCTCCGTCTTCCTCGTCACACGCTTCGCCGCCCGCGACCCGCAAGCCGTCCTCGCCACGCTCCCGTCCTTCCGCGCCGAGCTGCGCCGCATCGACGCCGCGCTGCCGCTGCTCCAGCTCGTGCCCTACACCTCGTTCCTCGAGCGCAGCATCACGCTCTGGATCGTGCGCCTCGGCGCCGTGCTGTTCGGCATCTTCGGCGGCGTCGCCCTCGCCCTCGCCGTCGTCGGCGTCTACGGCGTGAAGGCCTACGCCGTCGAGCGCCGCACCCGCGAGATCGGCATCCGGATGGCGCTCGGCGCCGAACAGCGCGACGTCTTCGCCCTGATCATGAAGCAGGGCGCGCTGCAAACTGTCGTCTCCGTCGCCGCCGGTGCCGTGCTCTCGCTGCTCGTCGGCCAGGTGCTCGCCAGCGCGCTGTTCAAGGTCAGCCCGATGGACCCGCTCGCGCTCGGCCTCTCGGCCGCGCTGCTCAGCGCCGCGACGCTCGCGGCCTGCTTCATTCCCGCCCGCCGCGCCACGCGCGTCAGCCCGACCATCGCCCTCCGCGCCGAATAGCAAAGTTCTTAATCAGTAACTACCCCCCATGACCTCCCTGCTTCAGGATCTCCGCTTCTCCCTGCGCGTGCTGGCCAAAACGCCTGCCTTCACCGTCACCGCCATCGTCGTGCTGGCCCTGGGCATCGGTGTGAACACCGCCATTTTCAGCCTCGTGCACGAACTCGTCTTCAGCGCCCGCCCGTGGCCAAACGAGTCGCAAGTCGTGCAGCTCTACACCCAGGACGAGAAGAAGCCCGACCGCTTCCGCATGTTCTCCTACCCGGCCTACGAGCAACTGCGGAAAGACCAGACAACCTTCACCGACATCCTCGCCCACAACCTCACCATGGTCGGCATCGGCGAGGGCGAGGCGACGCGACGCGTCTTCGGCGCGCTCGTCAGCGCCAACTACTTCAGCACGCTGCAAGTCCCGCTCGTCCGCGGCCGTGCCTTCACGCCGGAAGAGGAAAAACCCGGCGCGGCGATTCCGGTCGCGATCGCCAGCTACAACCTCTGGAAGCGCGAAAACTTCGCACCCGACCTGCTCGGCCGCGTCATCCGCGTCAACGAGCGGCAGTTCACCATCGTCGGCATCGCGCCCGAGGGCTTCAGCGGCACCATGATGCTGCTCGGTCCCGAAATCTATTTTCCGCTCGGCTGCTACGATCAGCTGCAAAACGACTTCGACGCCACGCGCGAGCGCGCACTCGGACGGACCGACGCCTACAACCTCTTCCTCGTCGTGCGGCTGAAGCCCGGCCTGACCATCGCGAACGCCGACGCGCCGCTCAAGGCTCTCGCCGCCGGCCTGCAAAAAACCTTCCCGGTCGAGTTTAAGGAGCAGACGCTCACCTCGCGCCACCTGCCGCGCCTCAGCTCGAGCAACGCCCCCGCCGAGGAGCAATCGCTCGGCGTCCTCGGCACCACGCTGATCGCCATGTCGTCGATCGTGCTGCTCATCGCCTCGCTCAACCTCGCCAACATGCTCCTCGCCCGCGGCACGGCCCGCCGCAAGGAATTTGCCGTGCGTCTCGCGCTCGGCGGATCCCGCGGCCGCATCGTGCAGCAGTTGCTCACCGAAGGCTTCGTGCTGTCGCTCGTCGGCGGCGCGCTCGGCTTCGTCATCGGCGCATGGTCGACCACCGGACTTGTGCAGGCCGTCGGCCGCATCGCGCCTGTCGGACTCTTTTTCCACGGCGCGGCCAATCCCATGCTCTACGCCGCGACGTTCGCCTTCTGCTCGCTCGCGACGGTCTTCTTCGCCCTCGGGCCCGCGCTGAAATTCTCGCGCGCCGACGTGCTCACCGATCTCAAGGAACAATCCGGCGAGGACACCACGCACCGCCACCGCTGGCGGTTCCTGCCGCGCAATCCCCTCGTCGTCGCCCAACTCGCGCTCTCGCTCGGCCTGCTCATCGCCGCCGGCCTCTTCATCCGCGGCGCGACCGCCGCCGCCAGCGTCGACACCGGTTTCCGCGCCAACGACACGCTGCTCGTCGAACTCGACGCCAGCCTCGGCGGCTACAACGCCGAACGCGGCCTCGAACTCTACCGCCGCGCCTCCGAACGCGTCGCCGCGCTGCCCGGCGTGCAATCCGCGAGCCTCGGCTCCGTCGTGCCGTTCGGCATCGTTTCGCTGAGCCGCAGCGTGCAGCTCGCCGGCGTGCATCCCGCGCCGGACGCCAAACCCGCGACCGCCGCCGAAGGCCTCGCCTACGGCGCGCGCTGGAACAGCATCGGCGCCGACTATTTCGCGACCATGGGCCTGCCGCTGCTGCGCGGCCGCGCCTTCACCGCCATCGAGACCGATCACAAGGGCGCGCCCGCCGTCGCCATCATCGACGAGGTCCTCGCGCGAAAACTCTTCCCGAACGGCGACGCCCTCGGCCAGCGCATCCAATACGCCGAGCGCAACGCCCCGCGCGCCGCGGGCGGCGACGGCCCCAGCAGCGGCGTGAGCGAGACGCTCCAGAAACGCGCCGACGAAGCGCCGACGCTCGAAATCGTCGGCATCGTGCCCGCGACCAAATGGGAACTTTTCGGCGACAGCTCGAACGGCGTGATCTACGAACCGTTCGCCCAAGGCTACCAGAGCAACGTGTTCCTGCATGTCCGCACCGCCACTCCGCTCGCCGGGACCGCGCGTCAGGCGATGATCGACACCATCCGCCGCGAACTGCGCACCGCCGCCACCGGCGTGCCCGTGCTCGACCTCAAGACCTTCGGGCAGCACCTCGACGCTTCCTTCCAGCTCTGGATCACGCGCATCGGCGCGATCATGTTCTCGGTTTTCGGCGGCCTCGCCATGGCGCTCGCCGCCGTCGGCCTCTACGGCGTGAAAGCCTACGCCGTTGCCCGCCGCACCCGCGAAATCGGCATCCGCATGGCGCTCGGCGCCGAGCCGATCGCGGTCCAGCGCATGATCCTCCGCGAAGGTCTGACCATGACGCTCGTCGGCACCGGACTTGGCCTGTTGCTGGGTCTCGGCATCGGTCAAGTGTTGCGCTCGCTGCTCTACAAGGTCAGTCCGCTCGACCCGATGACCTTCGTCGTCGCGCCCGTCGTGCTGATCGTGGCCGCCATGCTCGCCTGCTGGCTCCCCGCGCGACGCGCCACCAAGGTCAACCCGCTCACCGCCCTCCGCTCCGAATAACTGCACCATGCTCCAAGACCTCCGCTTCGCTCTCCGCCTCCTCGCCCGCTCGCCGGGCTTCACGGTCGCGACGATCCTCGTGCTCGCCGTCGGGATCGGCCTGAACAGTGGCATGTTCACGTTCGTTTACTCGCTCGCGTTCACGCCGCGACCCTTCGCCGAGCCTGACCGCATCGTGCAGGTCTTTTCCCTGAACCGGAAGCAACGCGACGACAGCCAACTCTTCTCGCATCAAGTCTGGAGCGAGCTCGCCGAACGCCGCGAACTCTTCTCCGCCGTCGCCGCGTTCAAGCACACGCTCGTCGGCCATCAAGCCGGCGGCGAAACCCGCCGCGCATTCGCGTCGCTCGTCTCGGCCAATTACTTCTCCACTCTCGGCGTGCCGCTGGTGCGCGGCCGCGCCTTCACCGCCGAGGAATCGCGTCCCGGCGCCGGCATCCCGTCCGTCATCGTCAGCCACGCGCACTGGCGGAAGACCGGATTCGCCGCCGACATGGTCGGCCGCACGCTGCGCATCAACGAGCAGCTCTTCACTGTCGTCGGTATCACCCCGGAGAGCTTCAGCGGCACCACCGCGCTCTTCGGACCGGAATTCTACTTCCCCTTGGGCATGTTCGATGCGCTGGAAAATGTCCGCATCGGCGAGGAGCGCCGGGCCCTCGGGCGGAACGATTCGTTCAACCTCTTCGTCTTCGCGCGTCTCGCGCCGGGCGTGGAACTCGCCACGGCCACGGCGGCCTTGGATGCGCTCGGGACGAACCTCGAACGCACGTTCCCGGTCGATTTCAAGGACCACACCATCACCGCCGGCCCGCTGCCGCGACTGGGCACAAGCTCCTCGCCGCGCTCGGAAGGTCCGGTGAAGCTTTTCGCCCTCGTCCTGCTCGGGCTCGCCGGCGCCGTGCTGCTCATTGTGTGCCTCAACCTCGCTGGCCTGCTCCTCGCACGCGGGCAGTCGCGTCGCAAGGAGTTCGCCATCCGCCTCGCCCTCGGCGGCAGCCGCGCGCGACTCGTGCGGCAACTCTGCATCGAGGGCTTTCTGGTCGCCGCCATCGGCGGAGCCCTCGGCATGATCGCCGCGCATGTCGCCCTCGATCTGCTCGTCGGTGCGTTCGAAGCCCGGCTGCCTCTGACGCTGTTCCCGACCACCGCCGGCTCGGGCGTCGTCGTCGCCGCGACCACCGCACTTTGCGTCGGAGCGACGCTGGTCTTTTCCCTCGGGCCGGCGTTGCGGCTCTCGCGCGGCGACGTGCTGACCGACCTCAAGCTCCAGAGCGGCACCGAGGCCGCCGCGCCGCGTGGCGCGTGGTGGCGGCCGCGTCACCCGCTGCTCGTCGCCCAGGTCGCGCTGTCACTCGCGTTGCTCATCGTCGCGGGTCTCTTCCTGCGCACCGCGCTCGGCGTGTCGCGCACTGACCACGGCTTCCACGCCGACAACACGGTCGTCGCCGAAGTCGATGCGTCGCTGGGCAAGCTCGATGAGACGCGCAGCCTGGAGTATTTCCGCGCCGCTTCGCAGAAGCTCGCCGCCTTGCCGGGAGTGCAGTCCGTCTCCATCGCCGCGATCGTGCCCTACGGCTTCAACAGCGTCGGCCGCAGCGTCCGCCGCGACGGTCCGCCGCCCGCGAAGGGCAGCCGCCCCGCCACCGCCGCCGAAGGCCGCGCCTACAGCGCCAGTTGGAACGCCGTGGGCGCCGACTACTTCACCACGCTCGGTCTCGCCCTGCGCGACGGCCGGGCGTTCACCGAATCCGAGTCGCTCAACTCGGGCGCGCCGCGCGTCGCCATCATCGATGAAGGCCTCGCCCGCGCGCTCTGGCCCGAAGGCGGTGCAGTCGGCCGGTTCATTCGCGACACGGACGGCGGCGATTCCAACGCGGCGGCCTTGCAGGTCGTCGGCGTCGTCTCGTCGACCCGGATGGATTTCTTCGAGGAAGACACGCCGCGTGCGATCTACGTGCCGTTCGCTCAAGGATTCTACGCCAACGCCCATTTCCACGTCCGGCCCGCCGTCGATGCGGAGCCGGTCGCGACACGACTCGTCGGCCAGGTCCGCGAGACGCTCGCCGACGCCATGCCGGGCGTGCCGATCTTCAAGGTGCGCACCTTCCGCGATCACGCCGAGTCGTCCCTCGATGTCTGGGCCATGCGCCTCGGCTCGCTGCTGCTCGGAGTGTTCTCGGCCTTCGCGATGTTCGTCGCCGTGGTCGGCATCTATTCGGTGAAAGCATACCAAGTTTCCCGCCGCACGCGTGAGATCGGCATTCGCATGGCGCTCGGCGCGCTGCCCGCGGCAGTGCAATCGCTCATCTTGCGCGAGGGCCTGGCCACGGCCGCGATCGGTCTCGGCTTCGGTCTGCTTCTCGGGCTCGGCCTCAATCGCGCGCTGGCCTCCGTGCTGCACGGCGTGCGCGGCTTCGACCCGGTCGTCCTCGGGGCGTGCACCACGCTGTTTTTCCTCGCTGCGGCGATCGCCTGCTGGATTCCAGCCCGGCGTGCGACCAAGGTGAATCCCCTCGAGGCCCTGCGCGCGGAATAAGCTGTAACTTTTCGGCGGCCGCGCGGGTATTCAGGGAGCAACCGACAATTCCCCATGATCTCTTCCGCGCTCCGCCTGCCTGCTTTCCTCGCCGCCGCCACTCTTCTCGTCACCAGCGCCTCCGCCAAGGTCACCGAGAAATTCAGCCAGACCCATCCGCTCGGCGCCACCGGCACCGTCGCCCTCACCAACATGAACGGCGACGTGGAGATCGTCGGCTGGGACAAGGCGGAGGTCAGCATCGAGGCGGAAAAATCCGCCCGGACCGACGAGGAGCTGAAACGCATCGAGATCGTCGTCGAGGCGACCGCCGATCACGTTTCGATCAAGACCAAGCACCAGCGGACCGAGGGCGGTTCGTGGTGGCACCGCAACGACAACGTCTCGGGCGCCGTGCACTACGTCGTCCACGTTCCCGCGAAGCTCCTGCGCGTGAAGATCGACGCGATGAATTCCAACATTTCCACCGACAAGGTCAGCGCCGCGATGAAGCTCGAGACCATGAACGGCCGCATCCGCGCCAACGGCCTGACCGGCGACGCCGAGTTCGACACGATGAACGGCCGCATCTCGGCCTCGTTCGACCGCCTCGGCGCCGGCCAGAAGGTCAACGTCGACACCATGAATGGCCAGTGCGAGATCTTCGTTCCCGCCGACGCCAGCGCCCGCGTGAACGCCTCCTCGATGAACGGCCACGTCTCCAGCGAACTTCCGATCACCGTCGAAAAATCCTCCCGTCGCTCCCTGCATGGCGCGCTCGGCAAGGGCGAGGCCTCGCTCTCGATGGATTCCATGAACGGCTCGCTTTCGATCCGCGCCCGCACCTGATTTCTCCGCCATGCTCACCGCCCTCCGCCGCCTCGCCCTCCTCGCCCTGTCTCTCGCCGCCGCCGCCTCGCTTTCGGCGACGGTGACAGAGAAGTTCACTCAAACCTACCCGCTCGCCGCCGACGGCACGGTGTCACTCGACAACGTCAACGGCACGGTCGAGATCGTGGGCTGGGACAAAAACGAGGTTAGCGTCGAGGCCGAGAAATCAGCCGCGTCAGCCGACAGTCTGAAGCGCATCGAGATCCTCGTCGAGGCCACGCCGGATCACGTCGCCATCAAGACGAAGCTCGAGAAGAAATGGTTCTCCTTCGGCTTCAACCGCGCTGAAGTCCGCTACAAGCTCCACGTGCCCGCCACCGCGACCCTGAACAAAATCGACGTCGTGAACGCGGATGTCCACGTCCGCGGCGTCAAAGGCTACGTCGATCTCGACACCGTCAACGGTTCCATCGACGCCGAAGGCCTCGGCCGCGGCGGTCGCTTCGACACCGTCAACGGCTCCATCCGCGCCAGCTTTGTCGAAGTCGCCGCGAAAGATCGCATCGTCCTCGATACCGTCAACGGCTCCGCCACAGTCACGCTCCCCGCCAACGCCGCCTTCAGTCTCAAGGCCGACTCCGTCAACGGCAGCATTTCGTGCGACTATCCGATCACGATCGGCAAAGCCGGCAGACGTCACCTCAACGGCAGCGTCAACGGCGGCGGTGCCGAAGTCGTGCTCGATTCCGTCAACGGCGGCCTCGCCGTCCGCGCCAGCCGCTGAGTTCGCCGCTCGCGCGCAGCGGTCCCTGCATCCCATTCGTGGGACGGCGCAATTTCGTTTTCAGGTTGGGCCGGGCAAACCGCCTGAACTCGGAAACCCGCAACCCGCTGCGCCGGCGGGAATAAGCTTCTTCCGCGCCCTTGGCACAACGGCTGCAATTTCGCGGCCGTGCTGCTCGCCACGCACTCGATCCATTTCCGTGTCCACACGCGCGTTTTGCTCACGTTGCTGGTCGCGTGCGCGATTGCCACGGCGATGTGGGCGCAACCGTCCGCGCCCGCGTTGCTGCGCGACGCCAACGCCGCGCTGAAGGCCGGCGACCGCCCACTCGCACTCGAAAAACTCGCCGCCGCGCGCGACCTGCTGCCCGATTATCCGCGCCTGCACCTCCAGCTCGCGCGCCTGCACGCAACCTCCGGCGATCATGCCGCCGCGCTCGCCGCGCTGTCGGCGCTGGCCGATCTCGGCGTCGCGTCAGACATCGCGCACGATGCCGCGCTCGCGCCGTTGCACGCTTCCCCCGCCTGGGCGGACGCCGTCGCCCGTTTCACCGCCAACGCCGCACCACGCGGCCACGCGGATCGCGTCGTCACTCTGCCCGCGCGCGACGGCATCGTCGAAACCGCCGTGGCCGACTCGCACGGACGATGGTTTCTGGCCGACGTCCGCAATCGACGCCTCGACGTGCGCGAGCCCGACGGCTCGATGCGTCATTTTTCGAGCGAGCGCGACGGGCTCGCCGGCGTGTTCAGCCTCGCGCTCGACGAAGCGCATCAGCGTCTCTGGGCCGGCATTTCCGCCACGCCGGAAATCAAGGATTACCGCGCCGAGGACAGCACCTCGGCGTTCTTCGCCGAATACAATCTGACGACCGGCAAACTCGCTCGCGTCATCCGACTGCCCGCCGACGAGCGTCCGCACGTCCTCGGCAGCCTGACCTTCGCCTCCGACGGCACGCTGTTCGCGACGGACAGCGGCACACCGTGCCTCTGGCGCGCGAATCCCGCCGACGGCTCGGTCGAGCGCTGGCTCGCGAGCGACGACTTCGCCTCCCTGCAAGGCCTCGCGTTCTCCGCCGACGGCAAGACGCTCTACGTCGCCGACTACGCGCGCGGCCTCTGGGCCATCGACGTCGCCACGAAAACGCCGCGCCGTCTCCGCGCGCCGGCGCACGCCACGCTGTTCGGCATCGACGACCTCCGCCTCGCTTCCGCCGGCGCACTCGTCGCCGTCCAGAACGGCATCGAGCCGCAACGCGTCATCCGTCTCGACCTCGATGCCGCCGGCGAGATTTCCGCCATGCGCGTCCTCGCCTCTGCGCTGCCCGGTCTGGACGACCTCGCGGGCGGCTCGCTGCGCGACGGCCGTTACGTCGTCGTCGGCAACGCCGGCTGGTCGCTCTTCGACTCGCCCGGCGCCGCCCCGGCCGCGCGCGACGTCCAACTTTTCTCCGTCACCCCGTAGCTCCCCACGTCATGATCCTCGAATCTTTCGGCCAAGACCTGCGCATCGGCCTGCGCGTCCTCGTTAAGGAAAAGGGCTTTTGCGCGCTCGCCGTCACCGTGCTGGCACTCGGCATCTGCGCCGTCACCACGATGTTCGCCGTCGTCAACGGCACACTGCTCCGCGGCTTCTCGTTCCCCGAGCCCGACCGCCTCGTCGACGTCCAGCTCGCTGACCCGACGAATTTCCAGCCGAACAACTTCAACGCGCAGATCCTCACCGTCGACTTCAAGGACATGCGCGAGATGGAGCTGAAGTCCTTCTCCAATCTCACGGCCTACCTGAACGGCTCGACCGTCAACGTCACCTACCAGGGTCAGCCGCGCCGCTACCAGGGCGGCTACATCTCGCACGATTTCTTCCGCACGCTCGGCGTGAAACCCGCCCTCGGCCGCGACTTCATCCCCGAGGACGATCGCCCCAACGTCGACAAGGCCGTCATCCTCTCCGATGCGCTGTGGAAATCCGATTTCGGCGGCGACCCGGCGATCCTCAACAAGCCCATCCGCGTCAACGGCACCGCCGCCACCGTCGTCGGCATCATGCCGCCGAAATTCCAGTTCCCGCAAAACGAGCAGCTGTGGATTCCCGTCAACGCCTCGTTCCCGTGGCGCCCGCGTTCCGACCGGAACAACCAAACGGTGAACATCATCGGCCGCCTGAAACCCGGCGTCGGCCTCGAGTCGGCGCAAAACGAAATCGACCTCGTCGCCAAGCAATTCGCCCGCGCCTACCCGGACACGAACAAGCAGTTCTCGATGGGCTACGTGCGCCCGCTGATCGAATCGTTCATCGGCGGCGGTTTCCGCCAGACCGTCTTCACCATGCTCGCGTTCTGTGTCGGCGTGCTGCTCATCGCCTGCGTCAACGTGATGAACATGCAGTTCGCGCGCGCCACCCTGCGCAGCAAGGAACTCGCCATCCGCTCCTCGCTCGGCGCCGGCCGCTGGCGCCTCCTGCGGCAGATGCTCACCGAGAGCCTGCTCGTCGCCACGCTCGGCGCCCTCGTCGGCGTCGGCCTCGCGTTCTGGTCCACCGATTTCATCGACGCCGCCTCGCGCAACACCGCGTTTCCCCTGCCCGCCTGGATGGCCTTCACCATCGATCCGATGGTGCTCGCCGCCGTCGTCGGCTTCACGCTGCTGGCCGCGCTCGTCTCCGGTCTCGTGCCGGCCTGGCTGTCGTCGCGCGCCAACGCCGCCGAAGTGCTCAAGGAGTCCGGCCGCGGCAACACCGGCCGCACGATCAACCTCATCACGAAGGGCCTCGTCGTCTTCCAGATCTTCGTCACGAGCATCCTCCTCGTCGTCGGCCTGCTTCAGGTGCAATCGATCCTCCGCGCCCAAACGCTCGACCTCGGCTACGACACCGGCGGCGTTCTCGGCTCCCGCATCGGCCTCATGGAAGGCGATTATCCGACGCCCGCGACGCGCGCCCTCTTCTACGAAAAACTCGTCCGCGAACTCCGCGCCACGCCGGACTTCGAATCCGCCGCGCTCACCACGCGTTTCCAGATGATGTTCGCGCCGCAGGGCCCCGTCGAAATCGAGGGCAAAGCCTACGCGCAACCCAGCGACCGCACGATCGCCCAGACCGAAAACGTCTCGCCCGACTTCGCCCGCACGCTCGGCCAGAAGATCGTCGAAGGCCGCTACCTCACCGACGAGGACTCCGACGCGCGCGAACCCGTCGCGGTCGTGAACGCCACTTTCGCGCGCAAACACTTCGGCACCGAATCCGCCGTCGGCCGCCGCATCCGCACCAATTCGGCCGACGGCAAGAACCCCGGCGTATGGCGCCGCATCGTCGGCGTCGTCACCGACGTCCGCATGCTCGGGCCGTTCAATACCCAGAACGACAACGCGGGCTTCTACGTGCCGCTCACGTCCGCGATCTTCGGACCGTTGCCCAAGGAGGTCACCGCGCCCCAGTTCGTCACCATCGTCGCCAAGCCCCGCGGCGGGCAGCGCGGCGAATCGCTGACGCGCTCGGTCGCCTCCGTCGTCCAGAAAATCGACCCCAACCTCCCGCCCTATTTCGTCCAGACGCCGAAGGCCTCGCTCGACGGCATCCTCGCGCAGAATCGCATCATCGCCGGATTGTTCGGCGTGTTCGGCCTGCTGGCCATCGTGCTCGCCTCCGTCGGACTCTACGGCGTGCAGAGCTTCTCGGTGAACCAGCGCACGCAGGAATTCGGCGTCCGCATGGCACTGGGCGCGCAACCCTCGACGATCCTCGGCATGGTCTTCCGCAGCGGCGCCTGGCAACTCGGCCTCGGGCTCGTGCTCGGACTCGGGATCATGTGGACCGTCGCCCACTTTTTCAGCCAACAGATCGCCGGCGCGCTGTTCATCACGCAAATCGCGCCCACCGATCTCCCGACCTACGCCGCCATCGCCGGTCTGCTCACGCTCGTCTCCGCCGGCGCAGTCTTCGTGCCCGCGCAACGCGCCACCCGCGTCGATCCGATGGTCGCGCTGCGCGCTGAATAACCGCCCTTCCGCACCATGCTGCCCGACCTTCGCTTCGTTCTCCGCCGCCTGCTCACGACGCCGGGCTTCACGCTCGTCGCGATCGGCACGCTGGCGCTCGGCATCGGCGCCGGCACGGCGATGTTTTCCATCCTCAATGCCGTGCTGCTCCGGCCGCTGACACTGCCGCAACCGGAGCAGCTCGTCTTCGCGCGCGAGCTGGTGCCGTCGATTTCGCCCGCCCCGCTCCCCGTCAACGCCTGGCACTATCAGGAGTGGCGCGAGCGCAGCCACTCCTTCGCCGAACTCGGCATCGCCAGCCCCCGCCTCGCGGCCCTGAATGGTGCCGACGGCGCCATCCCCGTCGCGCTCACCTACGCGACCGCCAGTTTCCTGCCGACGCTGGGCCTTCAGCCCGGCCTCGGCCGCGGCTTCACCGAATCCGAGGAAAAGGACGCCGCGGCGCACGTCGTGGTGATCTCCGACCGCCTCTGGCGCGCGCGTTTCCACGCCGATCCGGCCGCGCTCGGGCGAACGCTTTCGCTCGATGGCGTGCCGCACACCGTCGTCGGCATCCTCCCGCCGTCGCCCGCGCTCGATGCGCTGAATCTCGCCCCCGCCGGCTACGCCGGGCCCGACGTCTTCAAGCCGCTGGTGTTCGCCGCGGAGGAGCTCGCGGACAAGTGGGGACGCCACAACTACGCCGTATTCGCCCGCCTCCGGCCCGGCGTGACGCTGGCCGCCGCACAGCGCGAGCTCGACGGGATCGGCGCCGCGCTCGCTCGCGAAGACGGTAGCACGATCGAGTTGCGCAGCCTGCTCACACCGCTGCAGGAAAACCTCGTCCGGCAAAGTCGCACCGGACTCTGGCTCCTCCTCGCCGCCGTGTTCGCCGTCCTGTTGATCGGCTGCGTCAATCTCACCGGACTCCTCCTTGCCCGGGCGGAGCAGCGGCGCAGCGAGATTGCACTGCGAGTGGCGCTCGGCGCCACCCGCTCCCGCATCTTCCGCTTGGCGCTGCTCGAACCGTTGACCATTGCCGCCGCCGGCGGCGCGCTCGGCCTGCTGATCGCCAACTCCACGATCGCCGCGCTGCCGCGTTTTGCACCGGCCAACCTGCCGCGCCTCGCCGAGGTCACGCTCGATCCGGACATCGTCGGCTTCACGCTGGTGCTCGCCGGACTTTGCGGCCTGTTCACGGGCCTCGTGCCCGCCTGGCAGCTCGCCGCGTCGACTCCGGGCGCGGACATCGGGCAGGCACGCGCCGTCGCAGGCGGGCGCCGCACCAATCGTCGGCATCGCAGCTTCGTCGCGGTGCAAATCGCGCTCAGCTTCGTGCTCCTCGCCGGTGCCGCCGTGCTGATGCAGAGCTTTTCACGACTGCTGCACACAGACGCCGGCTACCGCAGCAGTCAGGTCCTGGCCGCCCAGGTCCTCCTCCCGGCGGAGAAATACAAGGACGACGCTCAGGCCAGCCAGTTCTACGCCCGCCTGCTCGCCCGTCTCGAGTCCACGGCCGACATCGAATCCGCCGGCGTCACCAACCAGCTGCCACTGCAGGGCGAAACCTGGGTCGACAAGATCTGGGTGCTCGGCGACGGGCGCGTGCCCGACGAACGGCCGTCCGTCAACATCCGCTTCGTGAGCCCGGACTACTTTAGCGCGCTCGGTCTGCCGTTGCTCGGCGGGCGAACCTTCGAGCCCCGTGACCGCGGCGCCGAAGCCGTCATCATTTCGCGCAGCCTCGCCCGCACGCTTTTCGGCGATCAGGATCCCGTCGGTCGCCGCCTCACCCGCGACGGCGAGACCGAAGCCACCGTCATCGGCGTCACCGGCGACGTCCGCGCGGACGCGGACCGCCAGCCGGCACCCACGCTCTATCGCCCCTACACCGACTGGCCGCCCTATCGCGGCCGGCTCGTGGTGCGCGGCCGCCAACTGACTCCGCTCGCCGCCACGCTGCGCGCCGCGTTGCAGGCAACCGATCCCGACGTGCCGCTCGCATGGGTGCGCCCGCTCGACACGCTGGCCGCGAACGCCGTTGCGCCACAGCGCTTCCAGACCCGGCTGACCGCGGGCTTCGCCCTCGCCGCCACGCTGCTGACAGCGATCGGACTCTACGGCATCGTCGCCTACGCTGTCGCGTGTCGGCGCAAGGAATTCGGCGTGCGTCTCGCCCTCGGCGCCGAACCCGCGTCGCTCCCGACCACGGTCGTGCGTCATTATCTGCCGGCCATTGCTCTCGGATTGGCCGGCGGCGCGCTCGCCTTCCTCGGCGCCGGTCGTGTGCTCGAAAGCCTGCTCTTCGCCAGCGATCCGCGCGACCCGCTCCTGCTCGTCGGCGTCGCCGCGTTGCTGGTGGTGATCTGCATGTTCGCCGCCTGGTTGCCCGCTCGCCGCGCCGCCCGCGTGGACCCGATGATCGCTCTGCGCGCCGAATGACCGATTTCTCCCCTCCACGATTGCTTTTCCCCATGCTCGCCGATCTCCGCTTCGCCTTCCGTTCGCTCACCAAGACGCCGGGATTCTCCGTCGTCGCCATCCTGACGATGGCCATCGCCATTGGCGCCTGCACCGCGCTGTTCAGCGTGCTGCAAGCCGTCGTGCTCCGCCCGCTCCCCTATCCAAACCCCGAGACGCTCGTCGCCATCTGGGCGCGCAACGACGAACGCAACCTCGAAGCCCCCGCGCTCTCCTGGGCGAAATTCGAGGCGTTCCGCACGCGCACCGACGTGTTCGCCGACATCTCCATGTCGGCCGGCAACAGCTTCACGCTCACCGAAGGCGAAGGTGAACCCGAGCAACTCCCCGGCATCCACGTCACGCAAAACTTCCTCCCCGTCCTCGGCCTCGGCACCATCCGCGGCCGCAATTTCACCCGGGAGGAAGACTCCGAAGGCGGCGCACCCGTCGCGATGATCAGCCGCCAGCTCTGGCAGACACGCTTCAGCTCCGACCCGAACATCGTCGGCCGTCTGATCCAATTCGACGGCGTCGGCCGCACCGTCGTCGGCGTCTTCGACAACCTTCCGCAGCCGTTCAACGGCACGGCCGTGCTCGTGCCGCGCGCCGATGACCTGCCCTATCTCCCGCGCGCCAACCGCGACAACGCCATCACGCACCAGGCCTTCGCCCGCCTCGCCCCCGGCGTGTCGCTGAAAGTGGCGAACCTCCGCCTCGCCGAGATGGTGCAGCAGTTCAAGGCCGACAAGGCCTCTCACATCGACGCCGAGAACAAGAACGAGCTGCGCACCGTCACCCAGCAGGTGCTCGGCAACCTCGACCGCACCTTCTGGACGCTCGCCGGCGCCGTCGCCGCCGTGCTGCTCATCGCCTGCGCGAATATCGCCAATCTTTTCCTCGCCCGCGTCAGCGCACGGCAAAAGGAAATCGCCGTCCGCATGTCCCTCGGCGCACGCCGCGCCGAGGTCGTGCGGCAATTCCTCGCCGAGAGCGTCGTGTTCACCCTCGCCGCCGGCGCCATCGGCGTGCTGCTCTCGTGGTGGAGCCTCCGCGGCATCCAGATTGTCGCCGGCCCGCAACTCCCGCGCGCGGACGAAATTTCCCTCGACCCGGTCGTGCTCGGCTTCGCCCTCGTCACCGCGCTCGTCGCCGCCGTGCTCATCGGCGTCTATCCCGCCTGGCAAGCGTCGCGCACCGATGTCGGCACCGTCCTCAAGGACAACACCCGCGGCGCCGGCGGCGGCTCGGCGGCCAAGGCCTTCCGTCACTTCCTCGTCGTCGCGCAGGTCGCGATGTCCCTCACGCTTCTCATCTGCGCCGGGTTGCTCGTCCTCAGCTTCTACAAACTCCAGAGCTCCGACCTCGGTTTCCAAGTCGAGCGCCGCGCCCTCGGCCAGCTCAACCTGCCGAGCGCGCGCTACTCCACGCCGGAGCTCTCGCGCGAGTTCTACCAGCAGCTCCAGCAAAAGCTCAACGACGCGCCCGAACTCGAGGCCGGCGGCGTCGTCTTCGGCGCACCTCTCACCGGCATCGGCGCGATCTCGCCGTTCGCGGTGCAAGGCCGTCCGATCCCCGAGCTCACCAAGCAACCGCTCGCGAGCATCCGCCAGGTCAGCTACGGCTATTTCGCCGCCATGGGCATCCAGCTCCGCGAGGGCCGCTTCTTCGACGCCAACGACCGCAACGGCGGCGAAAACGTCGTCCTCATCAACGAAACCCTCGCGAAGAAACTCTTCCCCGGCGAGCGCGCCCTCGATCAGGTCCTGCTCACCGGACGCGGCAGCACGAAGAACCGCATCGTCGGCGTCATCCGCGACGTGAAGGCCTCCGGCCTCGCCGCGCCTCCGCCGGATGAAATCTATTTCCCGCGCGCGCAACGGGGTGGTGCCTTCATGAACGTCGTCGCTGTGGCCAAACCCGGCCTCTCCGCCTCGACCGTCATTCCCGTGTTGCGCCGCTTGGTGAAGGAGATCGATCCCACCGTCGCCGTCGCGACGCCGCAAACCTACGCGCAGCTCGTCGCCTCCTCCATCGGCGTGCAGCGCGTGACGATGGCCCTGCTCCTCACTTTCGCCGCCATCGCCGCGCTGCTCGCCGCCGTCGGCGTCTATTCGGTGATGGCCTACGCCGTCACCCAGCGCACCGGCGAGATCGGCGTGCGCATGGCGCTCGGCGCGACGCCCGGCAGCATCCTCGCGCTCGTCCTCCGCACCGGCGCGGTGCAAGTCGGCGGCGGCCTCGGTCTCGGCCTGCTCGGCGCCTTCGGCGCGAGCCGGCTGCTCGCCGACGCGCTCTATGAGGTGAAACCGTTCGACCCGCTGGTGTTTTCCGTCGTCGCGTTGTTCTTCGCCGTCGTCGCCACGGTCGCCTGCCTCGTGCCCGCCGCGCGCGCCACGCGCGTTAATCCCCTCGACGCGCTCCGCGCCGAATAATTTTTCCACCACCATGCTGACCGACCTCCGCTACGCCCTCCGCCAACTGACGAAATCGCCGGGCTTCTCGCTCACGGTCCTGCTGATTCTCGCCCTCGGTATCGGCGCCACGACGATCATCTTCACCATCGTCGACTCCGTGCTGCTGCGCCCGGTCGAATACCCGGAATCCGACCGGCTGGTCGTCGTGCGCGAACGCGCCATGCCGCGCTTTCCCCAGTTCTCGGTCTCGCCGGGCAACTACGCGACCTACGCGGCCGAGATCGACGCCTTCGAGAGCACCTATGCGACCACCGGCCGGCGCTTCAATCTCACCGGCCATGGCGAGCCGGTGCGCGTGAGCGCCCAAGGCGCCAGCGGACGCTACTTCGAGGTCCTGAAAACCCAACCGTTCATCGGTCGTGCCTTCGGCCCCGCGGAAGATGCGCCCGGCAAAGGCAACGTCGTCGTGCTCCTCTATGGCTTTTGGCAACGGCAGTTCGGCGGTCGGGAGGACATCGTCGGCCAAGCCATCACGCTCAGCGGACGAAGCTACACTGTCATCGGCGTCATGGGCCCGGATTTCCGCCGCGGCACCACGCTCGATCTGATCGTGCCGATGGCCTTGCCCCCGGACCAAGCCGCCGAGCGCAGCGGGCACTACCTCAGCATGGTCGGCCGGCTGAAGCCCGGCGCGACGCTCGAACAGGCCAACGCCCAGCTCGCGACCGTGACCGCCCGGCTCGCCCGAGAATTTCCCGATTCGAACGCCGGCTGGGACGCCTTCGGCATCACCATCCTCGAAAACAACACGCGCAGCGCTCGCACCGCACTCTATCTCTTGCTCGGCGCCGTCGGTGCCATGCTCCTGATCGCCTGCGCGAACATCGCCAACCTCATGCTGGCGCACGCGACCGTGCGACATCGCGAGATTTCGATCCGCGCCGCGCTCGGAGCCTCGCGCTGGCGCACCATGCGGCTCTTGCTCACGGAAAGTCTCGTGCTCTCGCTCGCCGGCGGCGCGCTGGGCATTCTGGCCGCCCGTTGGGGGCTCGATCTCGTGATCGCCTTCGGCGGCGACGCTTTGCCGCGCGCCGCGGAGATTGCGCTCGATTGGCGCGCCATCGGCGCGACGACCGCACTGTCGGTCGTCACCGGCATCGTCTTCGGCCTCGCCCCCGCGCTGGCCGGCGTGCGCGTCAATCTCATCGACGCGCTCAAGAACGGCGCCCGTGCCGCCGGCGACGGCGGCATGCGCTGGGCGCGCTCGGCCCTGGTCGTGCTCGAGATGGCGCTCGCACTCGTGCTCCTCACCTGCGCCGGCCTGCTCATGCGGAGCTTCGTGACGCTCGTGCACACCAGTCCGGGCTTCGATCCGACCGGGGTCGCCGTCGCCTCGGTGGCGCTGCCGGAAAGCCAATACGACACGCCGGAAAAGCAGGCGCTCTTCACCAATCAGGTGCTGGAAAACTATCGCGCGATACCCGGCATGCGCTTCGTCGCGGCATCGCACGTCGTCCCCTACATGAACGGCGATTGGGTGCTGTCGCTCGAGTTCGAGGGCCGCCCCGCGCCCAAACCCGGCGGCGACGGCGTCTCCGTGCAATACTTCGCGATCAGCCCCGATTATTTTCGGGCGCTGAGCATTCCTCTTTTGCGCGGCCGCTTTTTCACGCCGCTCGATCGCAAGGACGCGCCGCGGGTCGCCATCGTCAGCGAATCTTTCGTCCGGCAGCACTTCCCCGCCGGAGATGCCCTCGGCAAGCGCATCAGCGTCGGCATCGGCCCCCAAGCTTGGCGCGAAATCGTCGGGGTCGTCGGTGACATCAAGCATGCCCGCGTCGACGTTGCGACGCTGCCGCAGGTTTACGAGCCGCTGGCCCAACAGCCGTTCGACGAGCTCACTTTTGTCGCGCGTTTCGACTCCGACGCCGCCGCGGCCGCCGCGAATCCGGTCTTGAAGCAAGGCGTGCTCGCCGTGGATCCGGCCCAACCCGTCATGCTCGGACGCACGCTGCGCGGCTACGTCGACGAAGCGAGCGCGCGCGAGCGCTTCATCCTCGGACTCTTCGGCGTCTTCGCCGCACTCGCGGTGCTGCTCGCCGCTCTCGGCATCTACAGCGTCATCGCCTACGGCGTCGCGCAGCGCCGCACGGAGTTCGGCGTGCGGGTCGCGCTCGGCGCACTGCCGGCGGACATCCATCGCCTGGTGCTCGCGGCCGGCGGCAAATTGCTCGCGCTCGGAGTGTTGCTCGGTCTGGCCGGCTCGGTCGCCGCATCGCGCGTCATGGAATCGATGCTCTTCCGCACCAGCGCGCGCGACCCGCTCGTGCTCACCGCCGTCGCCGTGCTGCTCAGCCTGGTTGCGCTCGTCGCCTGCCTGTTGCCCGCGCGCCGCGCCGCCCGCGTCGACCCGATGGTTGCCCTCCGCGCCGAATAACCCGCCCCCTTCCCGATGCCCACCAGTCTCCGCTTCCTTCTTCGGAACGTCGCCCGCAGCCCGCTCCTCACTGCGGTGATCGTGCTTTCGCTCGGCGTCGGTATCGGCGTGAACACCGTCATCTTCAGCTGGCTGCGCGAGGTGGCGTTCGACCCGCTTCCCGGTGCGCGCAGCGCGGGGCTCGTGTCGCTCGAGACGCTCGACGACACCGGCAAATACGTCTCCACCTCCTGGCTCGAATACCTCGACTTGCGGGAGCGCACGCCGTCGCTGCCGGGCATCGCGCTGCAGCGCAACCGCCCGCTCACCCTCGGCGACGCCTCGGCCGGCGAGCGCGTATCCGCGCAGCTGGTCTCCGACAATTTTTTCGCGGTCCTCGGCGTCGCGCCCGGTCTCGGTCGCTATTTCCGCGCCGGCGAAGGGCTCCAGGCCGGCGACGAACCCACCGTCGTTCTCTCGCACGATTTCTGGCGCACGCGTTTTCATTCCGATCGCGACATCGTCGGGCGGACCGTCCGGCTCAACGACCGCGTCTGCACCATCGTGGGCGTCGCCCCCCGCGGATTCTTCGGCGGACTCAACGCGGTGAGCTTCGACGTGTGGGTGCCCGCCGCCTTCGCCCGCGAACTCCAGCCGGGCACCACCGAGCTGACGGATCGCAAGGCGCGCGGCTACACCATGCTCACACGCCTGCCGCCGGAGGTCACCGCCGCCCGCGCGCAAGGCGAGCTCGATGCCGCCGCCCGCTTCCTGCTCGATACCCATCCGGAGACGAATCGCGGCCTCGGCTACACGCTGCTGCCGCTGTGGCGCTCGCCGCGCGGCGGACAGGCGATGGTGCTCGCGCTCGCCACGCTGCAACTCTTCGCCGCGCTCATCCTCGCCGTCGTCTGCGCCAACACCGCGGGCCTTCTGCTCGCGCAGGCCTCGACCCGTCGGCGCGAGATCGGCGTGCGCCTCGCTCTCGGCGCCGCTCCGCGCCGCATCCTCCTTCAACTGCTCGGCGAGAGTGTCACGCTGGCCGCCTGCGCGATTCTCGTCGGCTATATCGTGGCCCTCTGGGGCGGCGACATCCTCCGCAACCTGCCGTTCTCGCTCCCGGGCAACCTGCACCTGCGTGTCGCCACGGAGTTGAACTGGCCCGCCCTGGTCTTCGGCGCCGGTCTCGCCCTCGTCTGCGGCGTCGTGTTCGGCCTGGCGCCGGCGCTCCAGCTCACGCGTGCCGACGTCATCGACTCGCTGCGCAACGGCTCGGGCGCCCTGCCCGGCCGCAGCCGGCTCCGCGACGTGCTCGTCACGATCGAAGTCGCGCTCGCGGTCGTGCTCCTCGTGCTCGCCGGCCTCTATTCGCTCAGTTTCCGTCGCGCCCTCGCCGCGCACCCCGGTTTCGACGTCGATCGCGTTCTCCTTGCCTCGCTCGACCTCGGCGCCAAGGGCTACAACGGCGCGCGCACCCGTGCGTTCATGCCCGATTTGCTGCGCCGCCTCCGCGCAGCGCCCGGCATTAGCGGCGCATCGGTGAGCAACAGCGTCCTCCTCGATCTGCACGGCCTGCCCACCGGCGTCATCGCGGTCGCGGGCTACCCGTTCGATGGCACGGCGAAGATCCGCTACGCCTTCGCCTCGCCGGGACACCTGCAGACCCTCGGCATGCCGCTGCGCGCCGGCACCGACCTCACGCCGCTGGAACGCCCCGATCTGCCCGTCGACGCCGTCATCAACGAACGCATGGCGCAGCTCTATTGGCCGGGCGTCACGCCGCTCGGCCGCAAGTTCATCGTCAACGACACCGAATACATCGTCAGCGGCGTCGTGCGCGATGCGCGCTACGAATCCCTCAATGAAGCGCCGCTGCCGCTCGCGTGGCTCACCGCGCGCTCGCGCACGCTGGTGCAACCCGTCCTCCACATCCGCAGCGAGGGCGATCCGCGCGCCGCCCTCGGCGCCGTCCGCGATGTTCTGCGCCAGATCGATCCTGCGCTGCCGCTCCTCGAAATCCGCACTCTCGCCCAGCACGTCGAAAACAACCTGATCACGCAGCGCATGCCCGCGCAGATGCTGGCCTTCCTCGGTCCGCTCGCCCTCGTGCTCGCGGCCATCGGCCTCTACGCCGTCATCGCCTACGCGCTCGCTCAACGCACGCGCGAGATCGGCGTGCGCATCGCGTTGGGGTCGTCGGCGGGTCAGGTCGTCGGCCTCATGGTCTGGCAGGGCATGCGCGTCGTCCTGATCGGCGGCGCCGCCGGCTGGGCGGTGGCGCTGGCCATCGGCTATTTCCTGCAACACCGCCTCGTCGGCGTGCCCTTCGGCGAGCCGCTGGTGTATGCCGGCGTGCCGGTGCTCCTCCTCGCCGTCACCACGCTCGCCTGCTGGCTCCCCGCGCGCCGCGCCGCCCGCGTCGATCCGATGGTCGCGCTGCGCGCGGAGTGATCGCCCGCCGCCGTCTCACGCCTATACCCCGCCCCGCCATGATGACCCTGCGCCTCGCCCTTCGCTCGCTGCTCAAGAATCCCGGCTTCACCGCCACGGTCGCACTCGTGCTCGCGCTGGGCATCGGCGCAACCACCGCGATCTTCAGCGTCATCCACGCGGTGTTGCTCCACCCGTTTCCCTACAAGCAGGGCAATGAGATCCTCTTCGTCGCCGAGATGCGCACGACGGAACCGAACAGCCAGTTTTCCGTCACCTACCCCGACTTTCTCGATTGGCAGAAAGCCGTCCAGACCACCGAGGAACTCGTCTACGCCGGCGCCGACGCCGTGACGCTCACCGGCATTCCCGAGCCGGCTTCGCTCCGCAACGCCACCATCTCCGCCGGCGCGTGGTCGCTGCTCGGCATGCAGCCGCTCCTCGGTCGCGTTTTCACCGCCGAGGAAGACCGTCCATCCGCCTCGCCCGTCGTCGTCCTCAGCCACGCCACCTGGAAAAACCGCTTCGCCTCCGATCCGGCGATCCTCAGCCGCGTCATCCAGCTCAACGGCGTCGCCTACACCGTCATCGGCGTCATGCCCGCGAATTTCAAATTCTGGGCCGGCGACGTCTGGACGCCCGTCGGCCTCAACGCCGGCACGCCCATCCTCCAAAGTCGCGTGCTCCGCACCGACTCCTGGGTCGTCACCCGCCCGAAGCCCGGCAAAACCATGGAGGACGTCCGCGCCGAGCTGAACCTCATCGCCGCGCAGATCGCCAAGCAGCACCCCGACACCAACAAGGACGTCGGCGTCCGCCTCGAACGCCTCGCCGCCAACACCGGCTCCCAGCTGCGCGATCCGCTCCTGATCCTCCTCGCCGCCGTCGGCGGCGTCCTGCTCATCGCGTGCGCCAACGTCGCCAACCTCCTCCTCGCGCGCACCACCGCGCGCCGCCGCGAGTTCGCCGTGCGCGCCGCGCTCGGCGCCGACCGCGGGCAGTTGCTCCGGCAGACCCTCGTCGAATGCGTGCCGCTCGCGGCCCTCGGCGGCATCGGCGGCATCGTCCTCGCCTATTGGGGCCTTGAGGCGATCCTCGCGGTGATTCCCGCCGATGCCGTGCCCGCCGAGTCCGAGATCCGCGTCAACGGCCTCGTCCTGCTCTTCTCGCTCGGCATCACGCTCGGCACCCTGCTGCTTTTCGCGCTCTTCCCCGCCCTCGAAGGCTCCCGCGCCGCCCTCGCGCCCGGACTCGCCGACGACGCCCGCGGCACCGCCAGCGCCCGCACCGGCCGCGTCCGCTCCGGCCTCATCGTCGCGGAGGTCGCGCTCTCGCTCATGCTGCTCGTCGCCGCCGGACTGCTCCTGCGGAACTTCGCGCAACTCCAGCGCGTCGATCTCGGCTTCGACCGCGAGCACCTGCTCGTCATTCCCATCCAGCTGCCCGAGTCGCGTTACGCCACCACCGAGCAGTCGACGCAGTTCTTCGAGGCCGCCATCGAGCGGCTCCGCCGGCTGCCGGTCGTCGCATCCGTCGCGCATGCCACCAACGTCCCGATGATGGGCGGCAGCGGCATGCCGCTCGTCGTCGAAGGCAAAACCTATAACACGCTCGACGACCTGCAGGGCGTGCAGTTCACGTTCGGCACCGCCGACCTCCTCCGCGCCCAGGGCATCCGCATCAAGCGCGGCCGCGGCCTCGAACCCACCGACACCGCAGGATCGCAACCCGTGATCGTGCTCAACGAGGCCGCCGTGAAACATTTTCTTCCCGACGGCGATCCGCTCGGCCAGCGCGTCATGCTCGGCATTCCCGCGCACCTCAACAAGGGCGGCATCCTCCCACCGGAACTCGCAAAAACCCAATGGGCCACCGTCGTCGGCGTGGTCGAAAACGTCCGCCACTTCGGCCCCGTCAGCAACGACATCTCGTCGGTCTACGCGCCGCTGCGCCAGGCGTGGGATTTTCCGCCGCTGCGGCGCGCGGGGTTCCTCCTCGTCCGCACGAAGGGCGCGCCGCTCGACGCCGTCCCGATGGTCCGCTCCACCCTCCGCCAGCTCGACCCCAACCTCCCCGTCGAACGCATCACGACGATGGATCTCACCCTGCGCGATTTCCTCCGCGGCACCCGGTTCAACACGCTCCTCCTCGGCCTCTTCGCCGGCACCGCCCTCGCGCTCGCGGCCGTCGGCATCTACGGCGTCGTCGCCTGGAGCGTCACGCAGCGCACGCGCGAGATCGGCGTCCGCCTCGCCCTCGGTGCCGAGCGCAGCGCGATCCTTCGCCTCGTGATTTTCCAATCGATGCGCGTCGTCGCGCTCGGTCTCGCCCTCGGCCTCGTCGGCGCGCTCGCCACCACGCGCTTCCTCCAATCGCAGCTCGCCCACCTCAGCGCCTTCGATCCGTGGACCTTCGCCGCGGTCGTGGTCGTGCTCGCCTGCTCCGCGCTGCTGGCCTGCTGGCTCCCCGCCCGCCGCGCCACGCAGGTGAATCCCGTCGACGCCCTCCGCGCGGAATAGCGATCGCGCGCACTCGCCGCGCGCCCACTCATCCTGCGGATTGCATCGGTCGTCCCGCACCCTGGCGGCCTGTCCGCTGTTGCGTTGCCGGTCCCCTTGCGTCGCGGCATCTGAGCTGCGCCTCCCCGTCCCCGCCCGTCCATGCACTCGCTCAAAACCGCGTTTCGCTCGCTCCTGAAATCGCCCGGCTTCACCGCCGTCGCCGTCCTCACCATCGCCGTCGGCATCGGCGCCAACACCACCCTCTTCACCCTCTTCGACCGGCTGATGCTCAACCCGGTTTCGTTCCCCGAACCGTCGCGCCTCGTGGCCGTGTGGGCGGTGAACAACGAGCGGCAGTTCGTCGCGCCGGCGATCTCCTGGCCGCGCTTCGAGGAACTGCGCCGCGCCACCGGCAATGTCTTCGAGTCGCTCACCACGACGTCGTTCGATTCCCACACGCTCACCGGCAACGGCGAGCCGGAGCAGGTCACGGTGCTGCGCGTGACCGCCGACTTCTTCTCCACCATCGGCATCAAACCGGCGCGCGGACGCGCCTTCACCCGCGAGGAAGACCTGCCCAACGGCCCGGCCGTCGTCATCCTCGCCCACGAATACTGGCAAACGCGCTTCGGCGGACGCGAGTCGATCCTCGGCGAAAACATCCTCCTCAGCGGCACACCGCACCACGTCGTCGGCATCATGCCGCCGCGCCTCGGCAACCCTTTCGTCGGCGTCCAGGTTTTCGTCCCGCGCGTCTTCGAGGTCGGCGGCCTCCTGCCCGCGCAAATCCAGGCTGGCGCCGGCTACACCCAGGCTCTCGGCCGTCTGCGCCCCGGCGTGACGCTCGATCAGGCCCGCGCCGCCTGCGCCGCGCACGACCGCGCCTACCGCGAGCAGTTCGCCTCGCGCCTCGACGCCGACAATCAGATGGACCCGCGCGCGTTCACCGAGACGCTCGTCAGCGGCCTGCGCCCGACGATGCGCATGATGCTCGGCGCCGTCGCATTCGTGCTGCTCATCGCCTGTGCCAACGTCGCCAGTCTCTTCCTCGGCCGCCTTTCCGCGCGCCAGCGGGAAATCGCCGTCCGCCAGTCGCTCGGCGCCACGCGCGGCATGCTCGTCCGCCAGTTCCTCGTCGAAAGCCTGCTCTTCAGTGTCGTCGCGGGCGGACTCGGCGTGCTGCTGGCCGTCTGGTCGCTCTCCGGCATCCGCAGTCTGCTCGCCAACCAGCTCCCGCCCGACACCGCCCTCGGCGTGAGTCTGCCCGCACTCGCCGCCACGGTCGGTGTAACCTTCGTCGTCGGCGTGCTGATCGGACTCTTTCCCGCGTGGCAGGCCTCGCAAGTCGCGCTCACCGAAACGCTCAAGGATTCCTCGCGCGGCTCCTCCGGCGGTCCGCGCGGCAAGCGTTTCCGCGGCGCGCTCGTCGTCGCCGAGGTGGCGCTCTCCGTCATGCTGCTCGTCGGCTCGGGCCTGCTGCTCGCCTCGTTCCTCAAGCTCCAGCGCACGCCGCCGGGCTTCTCGGCGCGCGGCGTCGCCGCCGCGTTCGTCGGCCTGCCCAACACCCGCTACCGGACCGGCGCGGAACAGGTGGAATTTTACCGCGCGGTGATCGAGCGGCTGCAAGCCATGCCGCAAATCGAGTCCGCCGCCGCCGTGATCGGTCTGCCGCTCAGCGGCAACGCGCCGCGCGCGCCCTACACGGTCGGCACCGACGCTGCGCTGCCGCTCCCACAACGCCCGCTCGCCGGACTCCGCATCGTCACGCCCGGCTACTTGAAAACCCTCGGCATTCCGCTCCGCGAGGGGCGCGACTTCACCGAGCGCGACCGCGAGGGCGCGCCGGGCGTTTGCCTGATCAACGAATCCTTCGCGCGCCGCCTCTTTCCCGGCCAGAGTGCGCTGGGCAAAGTCGTCCGCCGCGGCCGCGACGCGGAATTCGCCCACGAGATCGTCGGCGTCGTCGCCGACGTGCGCACGCTCGGCCTCGGCCAGCCGCCCCCGGACGAAGTCTTCTACCCGCTCGGCCAGCTGCCGCGCCCCGGACTCGCCATTGTGGCCCGCACGACGGGCGACGCGGGCGGATTGCAGGCCATTCTCCGCACCGCCGTCGCTTCGGTCGATCGCGACCAACCCGTGTCGTTTTTCCAGACGATGGAAAATCTCCTTCAGCTCAGCCTCGGCTTTCAGCGCATCGTCGCGTCGCTCACTGCGCTCTTCGCCGGCATCGCCCTCGTCCTCGCCGCCGTCGGACTCTACAGCGTGCTGGCCTACTCCGTGGCGCAACGCACCGGCGAGATCGGCATCCGCATGGCGCTCGGCGCCGCGCGCGGCGATGTCGTCGCGTTGATCGTGCGGCAGGGGCTCGGACTCGTCGCCTTCGGGCTGGGCGTCGGCCTCGCGGGCGCCGCCGGCCTGGCGCATCTGCTCTCGGCGCTGCTCTACGAGATCCGCCCGTTCGAGCCCACTGTCTACGCGGTCGTCACGGTCGTGTTCGCCGGCGTCGCGGTCCTGGCCTGCCTGCTGCCGTCGTGGCGCGCGAGCCGTGTCGATCCGCTCGTCGCGCTTCGCACCGAGTGAGGGCACTTTCGGCTTCTCGCGTGGTCTGAATTGGCCCATCTCCTCTCCGCCGCCATGCGCCCACTCGCCCTCTTCCTGCTCGCCGCCACCACCCTGTCCGCCTCGCCCGCATTCGACGATGCCGTCGGACTCTACAAACAGCGCAAGGACGCCGAAGCACGCACGGCATTCGAGGCGCTGCTCCAGACGGAGCCGAAGAACGCGGAGATTCCCTATTACCTCGGCCGCCTCGACCTGCGTGCCAAAGACACCGACGCCGCCGTCGCGCACTTCCAGGCCGCCGTCGCCCTCGATGGCGCGAAGAGCGCCTACCACCTCGAACTCGGCGGCGCCTACGGCAACCAGGCCCAGAGCGCCGGCCTTTTCGGCAAAGCGGCCCTCGCCAGCAAGGCGCGCACGGAATTCGAGAAGGCCGTCGCGCTCGATCCGTCCAGCTACGACGCGCAGAGCGCGCTGTTCCAATATTACATGCAGGCGCCCGGTTTCATGGGCGGCGGATTCGACAAGGCCCTCGCGCAATCCGAGGTGCTCATCAAACTCGACCCCCTCCGCGGCAAGAACGCCAAGGTCGCCCTCCTCGTCCGTGAAAGGAAATTCGACGAAGCCTTCGCCATCTTCGACGAGATGCTGCGCGCCAATCCCGACGACTACGCCGCACTCTACGGCCTCGGCCGCACGGCCGCCGATTCGGGCCAGCGCCTCGATGCCGGCCTCACGAACCTCCAGAAATGCCTCACGCTGACGCCGCCCGCCGGCCTGCCACCGCACGCCGCGGCGCATTGGCGCATCGGCAACATTCACGAGAAAAAGGGCGACAAAGCCGCCGCCCGCGCCGCATACCAAGCCTCCCTCGCGCTCGATCCGAAGTTCCAGCCGGCGATCGACTCGCTGAAAAAACTCGGCTGAGCGTGCCGATTCCAAGCTCATCGCCCAACGCGCGCCCGCATCAATCGTAGCAGAACTCGCAGAGTGGTAGCCCGCGACCTCCGGGCGCGGGTTGGCCCGGTGCTCAAGCACACTCACATCCGCCGCACCAGCCGCACGCTCGCTCTCGCCACTTGCCTCCCGCGTCCCGCGCGCGCACCCTTCGGGCATGTCCACCGGCCTTGCGCCTGAAGTCTCGGAATTCCTCGCCCTGCTCGACGCGAGCGTGCGCGACGGCACCTTCACGCGCCTGACGCTCGGCAAACCCCGTGGTGGCGACGACGCGACGCTGCAAAACGTCTTCGTCCGCCCCGTGCGCCTGAAATCCGGCGCGCACCTGAGCTTCCTCTGGCGGCACGACCGCCGCGATCTCACGAAGAACATCCCGCCCGCCGACGGCATCATCGAGGTCGGTCGGCTCGTCGGCACGATCTTCCACAGCGCCCACCTCTTCATCGGCGCGCGCACCGCGCAGCTCGAGTTCAACAAGAAGGGCGAACCGCGCCTCACCTTCGGCAAGAACACGCCGCCCGCCGCCGCGAAACTCGTGCGCGAGGACGCCCACGATCGCGCCAAAGCCCGCCTGCTCCCCGCGTCGAGCCACGACTGGCTGCACGCGCTCGGCGTCACCAACTCCGCCGGCATCGTCCGCGAAGGCATGGCCGACAAGCACCGGCAGATTCATAAATTCGTCGAGCTCCTCCATCATCTCGTCGCCGACGCCACGCTGCCGCGCGACCGGCCGATCGAAATCGCCGACATGGGTTGCGGCAAAGGCTACCTCACGTTCGCCACGCACGACTACTTCGACCGCGTCGCCAAGCTCTCGGTCCGCGTGTGCGGCGTCGAGCTGCGGCCGGAACTCGTCGCCCAGTGCAACACGCTCGCCCACGACACGGGTCGCGAAAAGCTCTCGTTCGTCCGCGGCACGATCCAGGAAGCCACGCTGCCCACGCCCGACGTCCTGATCGCGCTCCACGCCTGCGACACCGCGACCGACGACGCCATCGCGCGCGGCCTCGCCGCCGGCAGCGCGTTGATCGTCACCGCGCCGTGCTGCCAGAAGGAACTTCGCCCGCAGTTGTGCGCCGCCCCTGTGCTCGCACCCGCGCTGCGGCACGGCATTTTCCAGGAACGCCACGCGGAGTTCGCCACCGACGCCCTGCGCGCGCTGCTGCTCGAGTGGGCCGGTTACGACACCAAAGTCTTCGAGTTCATCTCCACCGAGCACACGGCGAAGAACCTCATGATCGCCGCCACCAAGCGCGCCCGCGCCGATAGCGCCGACGAGCGCGCCGAGCGCGCACAGGCCATTCGCGCGTTCGCCGAATTCTACGGCGTGAAACGCCAGGCGCTGGCCGCGCACCTCGACTTCGCGCTGTCGTTGCCGTGACCGCTGCGGACTTCAGACGTCTTGTCCTCGCCCTTCCCGGCGCGAGCGAAGGCGCGCATTGCGGCCACGCGGACTTCCGTCTCGGCGGCCGCGTCATCGCCTCGCTCGAGTCGCCGGACGTCGGCTGGGCCATGGTGAAGCTCACGCCCGTGCAGCAAGCCGCGGTGCTCCGCGCGTCCGCGAGCTGATTTCGCCCGGCCAACGGCGCGTGGGGCGCCCAAGGCTACACCATTCTCTTCCTCGCCGACGCCCGGGTGGAGCCAGTGCGCGCCGCGCTCGCACTCGCCGCCGCCAACGTCGCTGCGAAAAAGAAGTCCCGAGCGCCGAAGCGCCGCTAAGGACGCTTCAGGCCCAGGCGCAGGAGTGATACGTGCGGTTCCACGAGCCGTCCGGGCTCAGATCGAGCACCGCGAAGCCCGCGCCGGTCTGGTGAAACACCGGTTTGCCCCACCAATCGGCGCTGACCGCCCCGTTGCCGAGATAGTGCACGCCGTCGTAGACGACATGGTCCTGCAGGTGCAGGTGCCCGCTGACGCAGAGTGTGACGCCGCCGCGTTTCCGCAGCACCGCCTGCAACACGCTGCTGTCCGTGTGCATGAGCGCCGAGCTCACCACCCTTCCGCCCGAGGCCCGGCCCGGCGCGGGAAAATCGACCACTTTCTCAAGCACCTGTCCCCACTCGTGCACGGCCGCCGACAGGATGGGAATGTGCGAGCAAACCACCAACGGCTGCGCCGCCGGCGTGCGCGCCACCTCGCCGCGGAACCACTCGAGCTGCTCCGGATCGAGGTGCGCGCGATAATAGGTCTTCTCGCCATCGACCACCGGCCGCGTGCTGTCCAGCACGAGAAACCGCCAGCCGCCTTGCTCGAACGCATACCATGGGCGCTCCAGCTGCAGCTCATCCATCGCGCGCAACTGGTAGCGCAGTCCGCCCCGCTCGCGCGTCTCGCCGATCCAGATGTCGTGATTGCCGAGGCACGCGCGCAACGGGGCGCGCAGCTGCGCCGCCGCGCCACGCCAGACGTTCCACAGTTGGTCGACGCGCGCCGCGTCGCGCACCGCCCACGAGTCCATGATCACGTCGCCCGTGTGCAGGATGAAATCCGGCGCCGGATCGAGCGCGGCCAGACCGGCGAGGAGCCGCTCGAGGCCGGCCGCGCAATTCGGATTGGTCGTGACGTGAGTATCCGTGATGTGGGCGACGCGCAGGGCGCGGGGACGCGAGGCGTTTTCGGCGGCGACGAGGAGCGGCGCGGCCGCAGCCGTGCCCGCCAACGCGCCGAGGGTCCGAACGAAGTGGCGGCGATTCATGCGGCCGGGATGGGACGCGAGAGTCCGCTCGACCGCAAGACTGCGCTTTTCCCGCGCCGGCGTCAGTCGACCAACAACACCGCCTGCACACCCGGTCCGTGGACGCCTTCGATCAGGATGCCCTCGACATCCGCAGTCTTCGATGGACCGGTGACCCAGATGACGTTCGGGTCCGTGGGCAGCGCCGCGAGTGCGGCCGGAATGTCCGGGAAAATATCGCCGCGCTTCAGCACCACGATGTGCGCCCACGGCGCCAGCGCCGCGAGTCGCGAGCTCGTGTCGGCGTCCGTCAACACGACCGTGCCGGTCTCGGCGATCGCCGCCGTCGCACGCGTGATACCAAACGCGTAGTCGTCGACGCGCGTGCGGTCGTAGGTCGTCTCGATTTGCACGCCGGCGAGCGAGGCGCCCAGCGCCGGCAGCAACGCCGGGTCGCAGTAGCCGCGCGTCCAGTTGTTCTTCGCCAGCAAGTCGGCCAGCTCCGCCGCCGATTGCAGCGGCGTGCCGTTCACGCCTTTCAGGCGAGTGCAGAAGGTCGCGGCGAGATCGGTGACGCCCTGCATCTGGCGCATGCGCACGAGTTCGCGCTCCCAATCGGGCAGCGCCGCGCGCTGCGGCAGCGGAGCGAGCGCCGCGCTCACGCGCGCGAGAATGGCTTCGCGATCGGTGCTCATGATTTCCTCCGCTGCTTCATCCACTTCCGGAATTCGCCGCCGCGCCACGCGGGTAAGGCGCGTTTCTCCTCCCACGCGCGCAACGCGGGCACGGGGATGAGCTTGGTCGGGAGATAATTCAGCGCCTTGCCGCCGAAGAGCGCGGCTTTCCACGCCGTGGGTTGCGAAGCCATGAGCGCCCACGCGCCCATCGGCGGCGTGCCGACCGCGGCGAGCGGCGCGCCCTCGCGTTTGCCCTTCTCGCGGAGCCGGAGCAGCAGGTCGGGAATCGGAATGTTCACCGGACACACCTCGTTGCACGCGCCGCACAGCGACGAGGCCTTCGGCAGGTCGGCGAGTTCCGGGAATTTCTTTCCCGCCAGCAGCGGCGAAAGCACGGCGCCAACCGGGCCGGGATAAACGCTGCGATAAGCGTGACCGCTCGCTTGGCGGTAGATCGGGCAGACGTTCAGGCAAGCGCCGCAACGGATGCAGCGCAGGATCTCGCGGCACTCGGAGGCGAGGACGTCGGTGCGGCCGTTGTCGACGAAGATGACGTGCATCTCCTCGGGGCCGTCGGGCTGCGTCGCGTGCTTCGGGCCGGAGATGAATTCGGTGTAGACCGTCAGCTGCTGCGCCGTGGCGGAGCGCGCGAGGAGATTCAGCAGCACGCCGAGGTCGCGGTCGCGCGGGACCAGTTTCTCGATGCCGACGAGGGCGATGTGCACCTTCGGCGCGGCGAGGCTGAACCGCGAGTTGCCCTCGTTCGTCACGAGCACGAGCCGGCCGCTCTCGACGGAGACGAAGTTGGCGCCGGTCAGGCCGACGTCGGCCTGGAGGTATTTGTGACGGAGAAACTGCCGCGCGCGCCGCGTGATCGTCTCCGGATCGTCGTTGTAGGCGCCGAGGCCCTCGCGTTCGAAGCTCGTCGCGATCTCGCGGCGGTTCTTGTGGATGATCGGGCGGACGATGTGGCTCGGGTGGTCCTGGTCGATCTGGACGATGAATTCGCCGAGGTCGGTCTCGAGCGCCTCGATGCCGTGCTTCTCGAGGTAGTGCGCGAGCTCGATCTCCTCGGAGACCATCGTCTTCGCCTTCACCATCTTCTTCGCGCCGCGCGCCTGCATGATGCGCAGCACGGCGGCGCAGGCATCGTCGCCAGTCGAGGCCCAGTGCACCTGCGCGCCGTTCGCCTTCAGTTTCGCTTCGACGGCCGGCAGCAGCGTGTCGAGGTTCTCGATGACGTGCTGCTTGATCTCGCCGGCGCGCCGACGGAGCAGGTCGGGATCGTTGAACTGGTCGAAGAGCAGCTTGGTGCGCTTCTCGTGCGTCGCCTTCGTGCTCTGATAAACCGAGGCGCGCTTGTCGGCGGGCAGCGTCGCGGCGGCTTGGTCGATGGGCTGGGAAGCCATAGCAGGAAGCTTTAAGCGATAAGCGTTAAGCCGTAAGCGTCGGACGAAACGCGACGGGATTCTTGAATCGAGGTAAGATACATGGGCTTGGGCTTACAGCTTAGCGCTTAAAGCTTACCGCTGTTCTTCAGCGCATCCCGCATCACCTGCGCGATGTGCTGGGTTTTGACCGGCTGGCCGGCTTTTTGCGCGAGCCCGCCCATGTGCATGAGGCAGCTCATGTCACCGGAGACGAGCACGTCGGGCTGCGCGGCGCGGATATGCTCCAGCTTCAACGTGCCCATGCTCGAGGAAACGTGCGGGAACGCCACGGAGAATGTGCCGCCGAAGCCGCAGCACTGCTCCTGCTCGCCGAAGGGCACGACCTTAGCACCGGCGATCGAGGCGAGCAGCGCGAGCGAGGCGGCTTCGCTGCCCGTGCCGCGATTGTGGCAGTTGCGATGAAACGCGATCGTCGCCTCGTAGCGCCCGGGCCAGGTCTTCACGCCGAGCGCGTTGACGATGAAATCGGCGAACTCCCACGTGCGCGCCGCGAGCGCTTTGACTTCGGGCAAGTCGGCTTCCTTCTCGAATTCGAGCAGTGCGCCGTGACGCAGCATCGCGGCGCACGAGCCGGACGGGAGCAGCACCGGCGTGGTGCCGGCGAAAGTGCGCAGCGTGTGGCGCACGACCTTGCGCGAGGCCGGCCAGTCGCCGCCGTTGAACGCCGGTTGTCCGCAGCAGGTCTGCCCTTCGGGAAATTCCACCTCAACGCCGAGGTGTTCGAGAACCTCCACGGTGGCGCGCGCAACGTCGTCGTAGAACGCGTCGCACAGGCACGTCGCCATCAACTGAATCTTCGGTCGCTCACCGGGTGCGAAGGGCGAAGGACGGATGGGAGCATGCATCAGGATCGCGGAGTGTAGACAGTCGCCTCGAGTTGGCGAGCCAGGTGGGCGCGGAAGGCGTGGATATCACGAACGACACCGAGTCCGATTAGCTGACTGGCGAGATTGCCGACCGCGGTGCCTTCGAGCGAATACGACACGACGGGCAGACCGCTGGCATCCGCCGTCGCCTGGCAAAGCAGCCGGTTCTTCGAGCCGCCGCCGACAATGAGGATGCGCTTGAATCTACGTCCGGACAACTGCTCGAAGCTCCGCACCGCATCGGCGTGCCCGCGGCCGAGGGAGTCGCAGATCAGCCGCACGTAGCCGGCGAGGTCGCGCGGCGGACGCGCGCCGTTCTGCTTCAGCTGCGCATCGATCGCGGCGCGCATGTCGGGTGGGTTGAAGAGCGAGGCGTCCGTCACATCGAGCAGCCGCGTCGGCGCGGGCGCTTTCTCGGCGAGGGCGATGAGCTTCTTCCACTGCGCCGGGCTCGTGGGACGGACCGCGAAGGCCGGCAGCGTTTGCTCGAGCAACCAAAGCCCGAGACAGGAACGCAGCGGCCGATAGCGCCCGTCGCCCATGCGCTCGTTCGAGACGCGAGCGGCGCGCGCCGCCTCACCGAGCACCGGCGTGTCGCTTTCAAAACCGAGGAGCGACCACGTGCCGGAACTCAGGTAGAGATCGGAGCCGTCCGCGGCGGCGGGCATCGCAGCGAAGGCGCAAGCGGTGTCGTGCCCGGGTGCCAGCACGGTCTCGACGCCGGCGAGTTCGGGGATGTCGCGCACCGGACCGAGTTTCTGCGCCGCCAGCGCCGGACGGCTGAACCAATGGCGCGGAATGCCGAAGTATTTCATCGCCGCCGCCGACCACTCGGTGCTCTTCACGTCGAGGAACTGCGAGTGACTGCAGATGGAGATCTCGTTCTCCATGCGGCCGGAGAGCAGGAAATTGAAGTAGTCGGCGATGAACAGGCACCGCGCGGCGGTGCGAGCGATGCCGGGACAGGCCGCGAGCGTTTCCTGCAATTGGAGGCTCGTGTTGAAAACGTGACTCGGCAGGCCGGTGAGCGCGTAGATGCGCGGATAGCCGGTCTGCTCGAACTTCTTCGCCGGTTCGAGCGTGCGCTTGTCGCGGTAGGCGTGCACCGGATATACGGGACGACCCGCCGCGTTCACCAAGACGTGATCGACGCCCCACGCATCGCAACCGACCGAAGCGAGCTTCGGGAACTGCGCCTTCGCCTTCAGCAGGCCGGCGCGGGCTTCGCTCCAGAGATACGGCAGGTCCCAGTAGTCGTTCGCGCCGAGCGAGCGGAATTGATTCGGGAACCGATGAACCTCGGTGAGATCGAGTCGGCCTTTCGTCCAAGTGCCGACAATGACGCGGCCGCTCGTGGCCCCCAGATCGATCGCGGCACAATGGACGGTGGCTTTCATAGAATCATCGCAGGAACGCCTCGTGCAGGCCGCCGTCGACCGTGATCACCTGGCCGGTGGTCTTGCTGAGGCGCTGCGACACGAGGAGGAAATACGCCTCGGCCTGGTCGGCGGGCGTGATCGGGGCCTTGGTCAGCGTGCGATCGGCATAAAACTGCGCCAGCTTGCGCACGAGCGACTCGGTCGCTTCGTCGTCGGTGTAAGGAATGTTGTATTTCGCGAGCGAGCCGATGACGCGATCGCGCGGGAACATCGCCGAGCCTTGCACGACCGTCGCCGGCGCGACGCCGTTCACGCGCACGAGCGGCGCGAGTTCGATGGCGAGTTCGCGCACGAGGTGATTCGCCGCGGCCTTCGAGGTGTCGTAGGCGACGGAGCCCTTCTTCGCGACGACGGCATTGGCGCTCGTCGTGAGCACGAGGTTGCCGCGGAGCCCCTGCTCTTTCCATGTCTTCGCCGCCTCGTCGCCGACGACGTAGCTGCCGGTGACGTTGATCGCAAACGTGAGCGCCCACTTGTCGTCCGGGATGTGGCCGGAGGTGTCGCTGGGCACGAAAATGCCGGCGGTGACGCAGATCGAGTCGAAGCCGCCGTAGGCAAGCGCGACCTGGTCGAGCATCGCGCGCACGGAGGCGCGATCGGTGATGTTGGCCGCGAGGCCGACCGCCGGGCCGCAGTTGGAAACACCCGTGCCGGCGACGCCGATGCCGACGCCGTATTTGGATTCGATCTCCTTCGCGGTCGCGCTGGCCGCGTCGGCGTTGAGATCGACGGCTACGATGTGCGCGCCTTCCTTCACGAGGCGGTGCGCGGTTTCCTTGCCGATGCCGGAGCCGGCACCGATCACGACGATGACCTGGCGCGCGAGCTCCTTCTCCGCGGGCATACGCTTGAGCTTCGCTTCCTCGAGGAGCCAATACTCGATGTCGAACGCCTCCTGCTGCGGGAGCGCGATGTAGCGGTCGATCGCCTCGGCGCCGCGCATGACTTCGACGGCGCAATTGTAGAATTCGGCGGTGACGCGCGACTCGGACTTGTCCTTGCCCCACGCGATCAGGCCGAGGCCCGGGATGAGCACGACCGTCGGATTCGGGTCGCGCATCGCGGGCGAGTTGGCGTGTTTGCAGGCGGCGTAGTAGGCCGCGTAGTCCCTGCGGTAGGCCGCGAGTCCGTCGGCGAGCTTGGCCTTCAGCGTGGTCACGTCTTCGGCCTGCGGATTCCAGTCGACGTAGAGCGGCTTGATCTTGGTGCGGAGGAAATGGTCCGGGCACGACGTGCCGAGTTCGGCGAGACGCGCGGCATCCTTGGAATTCACGAAGCGCAGGATCTTCGCGTCGTCCTGCACGGTGCCGATGAAGCGCTTCTCCTTGGAAACCTGGCCGCGCAGCCACGGGAGAATCGCCGCGAACGTCGCGCGGCGCTTGGCCTCGTCGAGCGTCTGGTATTTCGCGCCGCCGAAGGCCGCAGCGTCACCGCCCTTGGCCGCGTAGGCCTTCTCGATGTAGGCGGAGGCTTCCTCGATGAAGGCGAGCGTGTCAGTGTAGCACTGCTTGTCGTCGTCGGCCCACGAGATGAAGCCGTGCTGGCCCATCATGATGGCGCGAACGTTCGGCTGCTCCTGCGCGATCTTCTGCATCGCGAGGCCGAGTTCGAAGCCCGGGCGCATCCACGGCACGTAGGCCATGCGGCCGCCGAAGATTTGTTGGGTGAGCTTTTCGCAATTCGCCGAGGCCGCGATGGCGATGATCGCGTTCGGGTGCATGTGGTCGACGTGCTGGCCCGGCAGGAACGAGTGCAGCGGCGTGTCGATCGAGGACGCGCGCGGGTTCAGGTTGAACGTCGCATGCGTATACATGCCGACCATGTCGTCTTCGGCGGGCGACTTCAGACCCTTGTCGGTGCGCGCCGCGTAGAGCGACTGGAGCGCGACGAGCTTGCTCTGGTAGAGCGAGGAGAAGTTTTCGCGCGTGCTCGTGCGGAGGTCGCCGCCGGAGCCTTTCACCCAGAGCACCTCGACCGGCTGGCCGGTGAGCGGGTCTTTCTCGGTGAGCTTGGACGACGTGTTGCCGCCGCCGGTGTTGGTGATGCGTTGATCGCTGCCGAGGAGATTGGAGCGATAGACGAGGCGGGCGACGGGATCGAGGGACGCCGCCTTGGCGTCGTCCCACAGATAGTTGACGAATTGGTAGGAAGGCATCGTGGAATGCGTTGCGTGGAGAGAAAGCGAGTCAGCGGCGCTGCGCGAGAACTTCGCGCTCGTAGCGTGTCACCGCCGGGAGCCACTGGCGGTCGCCGGGCACGTTGGCGCGGCGGCAGTGTTCCTCCCAGATCGCGCCGAGCGGGAGCGTCCGCAACTCCTCGAGCAGCGCGAGGCGGCCCGTGTGGTCGCCCGCGGCCTCGAGGTCGCGCAGGCGTTGCGACGGTTCGAGCAACGCGGCGAGCAGACATTTCTGGGCGTTGCGCGTGCCGATGACCCAGGCCGCGACGCGGTTGATGCTCGCATCGAAGTAGTCGAGGCCGATCGCCGTGCGCGGGAGGAAGTCGCCCCGCACCAGTTCCTCGAAGAGCGCCTTGGTCACGTCGTCGAAGAGCACCACATGATCGCTGTCCCAGCGCACGCCGCGACTGACATGCAGCAGCAAGCCGGGCACGAATTGCAGCACGGACGAAATCTTGTCCGCGACCGACTCGGTCGGATGGAAGTGCCCCATGTCGAGGCAGAGCATCTTTTTTCGTGTGACGGCGTAGCCAAGATAAAACTCATGCGAGCCGACTACATAGCTCTCCGAACCGATGCCAAACAACTTCGACTCGACCGCGTCGCGGTGAACGCGTTCATCGATTTGTTCCTTGAACACGGCGTCGAGCGACTGCGCGAGCCGCTCGCGCGGGACCTTGCGATCCGCCGGCAGATCCTTGTGGCCATCGGGAATCCAGACGTTCGTCACCGTCGGCGTGCCGAGCGCCTGCCCCATCGCCGCGCCGATGCGCCGGCAGGCGATGGCGTGCTCGATCCAGAATTGCCGGATGGCGGGCTCGCGATGCGAGAGCGTGAAGCCGTCGTTGGCGAGCGGATGCGAGAAGCACGTCGGGTTGAAATCGAGACCCATGCCGCGCTGTTTCGCCCAATCGATCCAGCTCTGGAAATGCTCCACGCCGATCGCATTGCGGTCGACCTTCTTGCCGCCGAAGTCGCCGTAGATCGCGTGCAGATTCAGCCGGTGCTTGCCGGGGATCAGTGACAGCGCGACGTCGAGATCGCCGCGCAGCTCCGCGATCGTGCGCGCCTTGCCCGGATAATTGCCCGTCGCCTGGATGCCGCCGCCCTCGAGCGTGGCGCCGGCGCGTTCGAAGCCGCCGACGTCATCGCCTTGCCAGCAATGCAGCGAGATCGGCGTGCGCGCGAGCGTGGCCAGCGCGGCCTCGGTGTCGACGCCGAGCGCGGCGTAGGTTTCACGAGCGGAATCGTAGTGCGAGGCAGTCATGGAGGATGCAGCATTTGCCGCGAAGCGGCGGGGTGGACGGAAAGCAGCGAGAGCGAGCAGTCTACAGCGGAGCGACGCAGGCGGGAATCCGCGCGATGATCTTTGGGATACAGAAAATGCCTAGGGCATTTCCGATTCGCTTTCGAGTCGCCAAACGTCGCCTCGACCCTTCAATCGCCCCGGCCGCGCTTCCCCCGCGGCGGCCACGCCAACCATGCTCCGCCCTGCCCTGCTTCGCCGCGGTTTCTGGCTCTGCCTCGCCGCCTTTTTCGGTTCCACGCTGCGCGCCGACGTGCGTTGCGCCCCGCTGTTCACCGATCACATGGTCCTCCAGCGCGAGCGGCCCGTCCCGGTGTGGGGCACCGCCGCGCCGGGCGAGAAAGTGACGGTCGCCTTCGCCCTCCAGACCAAGGCGACCGTCGCCGCCGCCGACGGCGCGTGGCGCGTCACGCTCGATGTGCTGGCGACGAGCACCGAACCGCGCGACCTCGTGGTGCGCGGCGCGGACACGGTGACGTTTCGCGACGTCCTCGTGGGCGAAGTCTGGTTCGCCTCCGGCCAGTCCAACATGGAGAAGCCGCTCGGCGAGCGAAAGGGCCAGAAGCCCACCACCGGCTACGATCTCGAGATCGCCGCGGCGCGCTACCCGCTCCTCCGCCTGTTCCAGGTGCCGCGCACCGACCTCAAGCAGGACGGGCCGGGCGTCTTCCGTTGGCTGCCGTGCTCGCCGGAAGCGTTGCGCGAATCGAATTTCTCCGCCGCGGCCTACCACTTCGGCCGGCAGGTGCAGCAGACGCTCGGCGTCCCCGTCGGGATCATCCACTCCAGCTTCGGCGGCACGCGCCTCGAGGCTTGGCTGCCGCCCGAGGCCTTCGCCGACCCGCAACTCGCCGGTCTCGAAAAGGAGCGCTACCCCGCGTGGGTGCCCGGCGTGCAACCGACCGAGCTGTTCACGAGCATGGTGCGCCCGTATGCGCCGTTCGCCGTGCGCGGTTTCCTGTGGTATCAAGGCGAGACCAACTGCATGGTGCCCGACCCCGACCGCTACGCGCACAAGCTCACGACGCTGATCGCGCACTGGCATCGCGTGTGGGAGAACGCCGACGCGCCGTTCTACGGCGTGCTGCTCGCGCCGTTCGACTACTCGAAGTGGGAGAAATTCGCCACGACCGAGCTCGCGCTGCCGCGCTTCTGGCAGGCGCAGATCGAAGCGCTCTCCGCGCCGCGCACCGGCTACGTCGTCATCAGCGACGGCGTCGACGATCTCCACGACATCCATCCCGTGAACAAGCGCGTCGTTGGCGACCGCCTCGCGCGCCTCGCGCTGAACGAAACCTACGGCCGCACCGACATCGCCGCGCACGGGCCGACACTCGCGAGTTGGCAAGCTGACGGCGCCGCACTCGTCGTCACGTTCGTCCACGCCGAGGGACTGCACACGCGCGACAACCTGCCCGCAACCGACTTCGCCCTCGCCGGCGCCGACCGCGTCTTCCATCCCGCCCAAGCGACGATCAATGGCGCGACGATCACGCTCACCTGCCCCGCAGTTCCCGCGCCGATCGCCGCGCGCTTCGCGTGGCACGAAACCGCCCGCCCCAACCTGGTGAACCGCGCCGGCCTCCCCGCCACGCCTTTCCGCACGGACGATTGGCCGGTGAAGATCGATCGACCGGTTCCCGAGCCGCTTGAGATGCGCCCCTGATCGCAATCGCATCCGAGAGATTGGAATTTCTACTCGCACGGAAACGGACCGGCTATTGCGGGGCACAGCCACAACAGCCTTGAGCCACAGGCAGTTTGCCGCACCCTCACTGCCACGGGCCAAACCACAGTGAGGTTTCTCACTGAATCTGAATAGCACTGTTCGGCAAAATATGAGCCCACTAGCATCCAACGTAATCGCCGGCATCGTTTCCGGTCTCTTAGCGACACTGCTCACCATTGGATTTCGTTCGTTCTGGCTGCGTGTTGTAATTCCCTGGTTTGAGGAGCTCGTCTACAAAGACGCCAGAATCGAAGGAGTATGGTATTGCGCAAGCGCCCAAGAAGTCCGTGAAGAGCAAACCTACACCGCCACTATCACACGGAATGCACACAAGGTAAGCGCAGTAATGGTCTGCGGCTCAGGTGAAGACCAAGGCCAGTCCTACAGGATTGAGGGTATCTTCAAGAATCTGATTTTATCAGCTACCTACGAAAGTCTGTCCCGGACATCTCTTGATCGAGGTGCGCTATCGCTGATGCTAAAAGAGAACGGTGATCGATTGGTCGGCTACCTCGCCTTTTACCATGATCGCGGACATAAGATTGATGACCTCGCGATGATCTGGTTCCGGCACAAAGAACACTTCGACCGCTTTATTGAGAAGAAAGTCAAGGAGAAGGAAGAGGAAGAGAAGCGACGCGAGGAAGAAGCCCGCAGGGTTGCGGCCCTTGTCGAGAGCCAAAAGGAGAAGAAAAAAAAGGAGCCGAACCAGTAGGAATGAGAAGGCGTGAGAGGTCCGCGTCGCCGTAGAGGGCGCGTAGTTCTACTCTCCGTCTCATGAACACGAGCGAACTGACCATCGGACTAGCCGGCGCGACCAAGCTCACTGGGTGCCAGGCGCGGCGAGATGGTGAAGGAGCACCGCGACGCCGTAGCGGGGCAGATTAAGCTTGGTCACCTCGCCGCCGTGCAGCACGTCGGTCATTGGCGCGGGCAATGCGATGTCCTGCGGGCCGGTGGAGAAATTCGTCAGGATGAAAACCTCGCGGTCGGTTGCGACGCGGCGGCCGACACTGACGCGATCGGGCACCGCGATGGTCGGCGAGTCGATCTTCGCGAGCGCGACCCATTGTTTCGCGAGCGTCTGCATCAGCGGCTGGTCGACGACCGCGCCGAGGTAGGTGATCGTGCCCTTGCCCACATGACGGCGGAGCGCCGCAGGTTGACCGGTGAGCCAATCGTTGCCGGGGCCGTAGCGCAGCGGGATCTCGATCTCGCCTGCGGAAGCCGAGAGCTGAGAGTTGAACGCTGAATGCTGCGCCGCGGTCAGCGGCGCCAGCGTTTCCGCCCACACGGTCGCGCGGCCGCTGCCCCACTCGCCGGCGACCGGCACGTCCTCGAGCAGCGCGTAGAATTGCTCCACGCGACCGCCGAGCGGGGCGACGAGCGGGCCGGGCTGGCGCTGGGTGTTGAGCGCGTTGAACTCGTTCTTCATGCCGGTGCGCGGGCCGAGCACGAGATGGCCGCCGGATTCGACCCAGGCGGTGAGCTTCGCGGCCAACTCCGCCGAAACGACGTTGAGGCTCGGCGCGACGATGAGCTTGTAGCGCGCGAGGTCCATCGCGGGCGTCACGATGTCGACCGACTGCGTCTGTTGCCGCAGCGCCTTGTAGTAGCTGTGCAGCACTTCGAGCTGTTCGTAGCGGTTGCTGAAGCGGTTGAAGTCGATCGCCCAGCGGCTGTCGTAGTCGTGGATCAGCGCGACCTCCGCGACCGGCGCGGTGCCGGCGATCACCGGCGCGGCCTGCGCAAACTCGCGTCCCGCCTGAGCGGCCTCGGCGTAAACCGGAACCGGTTCGCCATCGGGCCCGACGAGCGAGCCGTGATATTGCTCCTGGCCGTTCAGGGCGCTGCGCCATTGCCAGTAGGCGACGCAGTCGGCGCCGTGCGCGATGGCATGCCACGCCATGGCGCGCGTCTCGCCCCGGTCGAGCGAGTTGCTGACGCTCGACCAATCCACGAAACCCGGTGGCATCTCCAGCACCCAGAAATTCTTCCGCTTCCAACCGCGCACGAGATCGTGCGTCGAGCCGCTGCGGTCGGGGTCGAGGTGCCCGGTGCCGTTGCGCGAATTGTCGGCGTAGCCGGCGCCGAGATACTCGTCCCACGAGATGACATCGTAATCGGCGGCGATGAGCTGGCGGTTGAAGCGATTCGCCCAACCCAGACCGCCGAGGTTGGTCGTGATGAGCTGCCGCGGCTCGACGTGCGCGCGCAGCACCGCGATTTGGTTGCGCTGGAAGGCGAGCCAGGTGTCCGTGACGTAGCGCTTGTAGTCGAGCAGCAGGCCGGGATTCGCGCGGCCGGTGGTCATCGGGATCTGGCTCCACTGCGAATAGGTCTGGCTCCAATACGCGGTCATCCAGTGGCGGTTCAGCTGGTCGAGCGAGCCGTAGCGCTGCTCCAGCCACGCCTGCCAGCCGCGCTTGGATTCCGCATCAAAGGAGTCCTCGGTGAACTCGTTGCCGATCTGCCACGCGACGACGTTCGGGTTCTTGCCGAAGCGCTGTGCGAGCTGCGTGACGATCCGCGCGCACAGCTCGCGGTATTTCGCGCTCGCGATGGAAAAATGCCGGCGCGAGCCGTGCTGGAGTTGCTTGCCGTCCTCGCCGACGCGCAACACCTCGGGATATTTCGTCGTCAGCCACGCCGGCGGCGTGTCGGTCGGCGTGCCGATGATGGTGACCATGCCGTGGCGCGCGGCCGCGGCGACGGCGCGCTCCATCCAGTCCAGTTGGTAATCGCCCTCCGCGGGTTCGAGGCTGCTCCACGCGAACTCGCCGATGCGCACCATGTTGAGGCCGGCCGCCTGCATGCGCACGAGATCGGTTTCCCACGTCGCCTCCGACCACTGCTCAGGATACCACGCCGCGCCATACATGAGCGGCGGGACGTTCGCGGCCCGCGCGACGAGGCCGAGCAACGGGAGCGCGAGAAGCAGGACGAGCGAAACGAAACGGCGAAGCGTTGGCATGCGAAGCGTGGTTCAGCGCGCAGCGGCGCGGAGGTTGACGGTGACGGGTTGCAGTTTCGGGGCAGTGACGCGCACGACGATTTCACCGCCCTTGGACTTCGAGCGGACGACGGCGAGCGCGCGACCTTGATAAAGCGAACGACGCGGTCCGACATAGGACTCCTTGGACGTGAGATCGGCGTTGCCGAGCGCGAGCAACGTCGCCGCCCCTGACACCTCGACGGTAACGGGCAATTCCGCATTCGGCACCCACTCGCCCTTCGCATCCAGCGCCTCGATCGTGACGTAAACCAAATCCTGTCCGCCCGGGCGAACGCGCGTGAGATCGGGCGTCACGCGCAGCGCGGCGACTTTGCCGGCGGTGCGCAGCGTGAGGCGTTCGACCGCGCGCCCGTCTTGAAGGCCAACGGCGACCAATTCGCCCGGCGCGTAGGGCACCGCGAATCGCGCGCGAAACTCATGCGCGCGATCCGTGGGCAGTTCGCCGAGCGACTGGCCGTTCAGCTCGAGGCGCACGGCGGCGTGGCGTGAATAGATTTCCACGGCGAGCGTCTTCCCCTCCTGCCCCGGCCAGGTCCAGCTGGGCAGCGCCGGCGGCATCGACCACGGCGTGACGTTCCACGGCCGACCGTCCGAGGTGGGCGCGACGACGGCGGCGTAAAGCTTCTCCCCGCGATCCCAGACGATGTTCCGGTAATGCGAGATCGGCTTCCTCCAGCCGGTGAGATCGATGTCGCCGCACGCGGCGCCGTGCCACGGCCACATGTTGCCTTCCCAGTGCTTCACCGCCGGCTCGCCGGGCGGGAAGACGCGCCCGATGCCGGCTTCGCCGAGATAATCCAGCGCGCTCCACACGAAATCGCCGATCACGTAGGGCTGCTCCTGCACGATCGCCCAATTCGCGAACACTTCTGACTGATAGGATTCTGCGGCCACGATGATGCGTTCCCGTAATCGCGCGTGGTCGCCCGCGTGCTGCGCGGCCAATTCGTAGTTGTAGCCGGCGAGGTCGAGCGCAGCGAAGAGCGGATCGAGTTGCTCCCACGGGCCGTTCTTGCCCGCGCCATTCACGCCCGCCGAGACCGGGCGCGTCGCGTCGAGCGAGCGCACGCGCTCCGCGAGCTCGCGCGCGATGCGCTGGCCGTCGGCGGTCGTGCGTTCGAACATTTCGTTGCCGATGCTCCAGATGATCACGGAGGGGTGATTGCGGTCGCGCTTGATCCACGCATCGACGTCCCGCTGCCACCACTCGGTGAAGAACACGCTGTAGTCGTGCTTGTTCTTTCCCTTCGCCCAGCCGTCGAAAATCTCATCCATCACGAACAGGCCGAGCCGGTCGCACGCCTCGAGGAAGGCGCGCGACGGCGGATTGTGCGCCGTGCGCACGGCGTTGAAACCCTCGGCCTTCAGCAGCTCGACCTTTCGCTCCTCGGCGCGGTCGAACGCCGCGGCGCCGAGGATGCCGGTGTCGTGGTGCACATTGCCGCCATTGAGCTTGATCGGGGCGCCGTTTAGTTCGAGGCCGCGCGCGGCCGTCCAACGCAGCGTGCGCACGCCGAAAGCGGTCGAGCATTCGTCGATCAGCTCCTTGCCGTCCGTCAGGCGCACCGTGGCTCGGTAGAGCGTCGGCGAGGCCGGCGACCACGCCTGCGGTTGCAGAATCTTCACTGCTGCGCGGAAGACGGACTCCGTGCCGGGCGATGCGGCGACGGTGCTGCGCGTCTGCCCAACGCGTTTCCCGGTCGCATCGAACACGCTGATCTCGGCCGCGAGCTTGCGCTCGGTCCCGCCGCGATTGGCCAGCGTGGTCTCGATGGCGAGTGTCGCCTCGGCCGCGCTCAGCGATTCGGTCGCGACGAAAATCCCGTCCGTCACGACATGCACCGGCGCCGTGACGTGCAGCAAAACATGGCGATAGAGTCCGGAGCCGGTGTAGAATCGCGCCGTCGGTTGCGCCGAGTGGTCGATGCGCACTGCGAGGACGTTTTCCGTCCCGAGCTTCAGGTGCGGCGTGAGATCGACGGTGAACGGCGTGAAACCGTAGGCGTGCCGTCCGACCGGTGCGCCGTTGATGAACACCTCGGCGTTCAGGTAGGCGCCCTCGAACTCGACCGTCACCCGCTGCCCGGCCCATGACTTCGCCGCGCGGAACGACTTCCGATACCAGCCGACGCCGTTCTCGAAAAAACCGCCGTGGCCCGCGGACGCCGCGTCCTTCCGCACCGGACGCTCAATGCTCCAATCGTGCGGGAGGTCGAGCGCGCGCCAGTGCGCATCGTCGAAGTCCACTGCGGCCGCACCGGCCGGATCGCCGAGCTGAAATTTCCAAGCCGCGTCCCACAGATAGCGCTCGCGCGCCTCCGCCCACGAGGCGACGAACAGAAGCAACAGGGCCGCGGCGATGCGGGAACGAAGGGGAGAAAGGGACAGCATGGACGCGAATGGGAGTGTTGCCGAAACCGTCGGGGTGACGAGCGCGCAATCGCGTGCAGTTACTGTATGGCAAAGGCTTGCACTCGGGAATACCCGGCCTGATCTTTGGCATCCAGGAAATGCCCAAGCCGCCCCCCGACTATTTTCGCTACTTCCCGGACCATCCGGACATCGCACGCTGGGGCATTGGTGTCGCGGCGTGCGGCCTCGCACGCGCCACGCCGGGCGCGGCCTACCCGCCGCAGCAACACCCGGCGGACCACCACTTCGACTGGTCCCATGGCCGCGTGCTCGACGCCGTGCAGATCGTGCTCATCACCTCCGGCCGCGGCGCGTTCGAGTCGCGCGAGCTCGGGCGCCGCGATATCGAGACCGGCACCGCCGTGCTGCTGCTGCCGGGCATGTGGCACCGCTACCGGCCCGACGATAAAACCGGCTGGTCCGAGAGCTGGGTGGAGCTGCGCGGCCCCGTCGTCGACACGCTGCGCACGTCCGGCGTGCTTGCCGTGGACAGCGCGATCCGCAACGGAGCGCTCGCGGCCGGACTGGACAGCGCGATGGACACGCTGCACCAGCACGCGCGGCGCGCCGGGCCGGGCTTCGACCCGGAAATGTCCGCGTGCGCGCTGAACATCCTCGCGGCGTGGGCGCGCGCGGGCGAGACGGCTCCGGCGCGCGCCCGCATGGTGCGCGCGGTCCTGCAGGCGGAGCGATATTTCGCCGATCATCACACGGAGGCGGTCAACGTCGAGGCCCTGGCCAGGGAACTCGGCGTCGCGTATTCGCATTTCCGGCGCGAATTCAAGACCCAGACCGGCTTCTCGCCGTGGAACTACGTCGTGCATCTGCGCCTGTCGCGCGCGCGCCGCCTGCTCGCGGCGGGCGACGCGACGCTCGACGACATCGCGGCCCGCCTGGGGTTCAGCTCGGCGTTCCATCTCTCCACGGCCTTCAAGCAGGCTTACGGCATCGCGCCGCAACACTGGCGCGAGCAGCTGCAGAAGACCGCGCGCCCCGCGGGAAAACGTCCCGAAACGGACGTCTGACGTCGTTGGCATTTTTTGTAGGCAAATGATCAGGCAGCCGATGGCCAAGCGCGGCGGCCTGCGCTATGCTCGCGGACGTCGGGAGGGGATTCCGGCGCGCCGCGGGGGTGGCGCGCCGGTTTTCTTCCCCCGCCCCCGTCGGCGTTCCAGCCCCCTTTCACCCCGCCCCCGTTCCGCCGCTCTGCCTGCCCGAGCTAACAAGCGCGCGAATATTGAGCCGGCCACTTCGATCCCCGCACGCCCGCTACCGCCGTCCGATCCGCCATGCACTTCGTCGATACCCACCAGCATCTCTGGGACCCGAGACGCTTGCCCTATTCCTGGTGCGCGAGCATTCCCGCCCTGCATCGGACTTTCTCCCTCGACGACTACCGCGCCGCGAGTCGAGGCGCGGGGATTGCCAAAACGGTCTTCATGGAGTGCGACGTCGACGATCCGCACCAACTCGCCGAGGCGGAGCACGTCCAGCAGCTCGCCGAGACCGATCCGCTCATCCAAGGCATCGTGGCGAGCGGTCGGCCGGAGCATGACGGCTTCGCCGCGCACCTCCGCGCGCTCGCGCGGCTCCCGCGTCTTCGCGGTATTCGCCGCGTGTTGCACGTCGTGCCCGACGGACTTTGTCTCGAGCCCCGCTTCGCCGAGAACCTCCGCCTGCTGCCGGATTACGGCCTGACCTTCGACGTGTGCGCCCTGCCACGCCAACTGGCGAATGTGCGCACCCTCGCCGAGCGCTGCCCGCAGGTGACCTTCATCCTCGATCACGTCGGCGTCCCCGACGTGAAAAACCGCATGGACGAACCCTGGCGCACCGGACTGGCCCGCCTCGCCGACCTGCCCAACGTGAATTGCAAGATCAGCGGCCTCGTCGCCTACGCCGACTCCGCGACCTGGACCGTCGACGACCTCCGGCCGTATTTCGAGCACGCCGTCGCGTGCTTCGGCTGGGATCGCCTCGTCTGGGGCGGCGACTGGCCGGTGTGCACGCTCACCGCCCCGCTCTCCCGCTGGGTCGAAGCCACGCACGCCCTCACGGCCAGCGCCACGCCCGCGCAGCGCGCCCTGCTCTATCACCGCAATGCCGAGCGCCTCTACCGGGTTTAGCCCCGCCCCGATCGTGGCAACGGCACGCGACCGGGGTCGACTCGCCGCCGTGAACCTCCTAACAACCTCGCGACTCACCCCACCGCGCATGCGACCGCTGTCACTTTTCCTCGTGTTCCTGGCGTGCACGCTCAGCGGCGCCGAACCGCGCCCCGCGGTGATACCTTTCCCCGCCGGCAAACCGCGCCTCGTCGGCCCCGCCGCGATGCAGCGCATCCACGACGAAGTGAAAACACCGTTCAAATACGGCGTCGTTCTTCGCGGCGAGCCGGGCGAACTCGTCGACTGCCCCAATGTTTTCCGCCGCGCCGGCCGGTGGTATATGGTCTACGTCGCCAACCGGGACAAAGTCGGCTACCAAACCTGCCTCGCGCGCAGCGACGACCTCCTGCACTGGGAAAAACTGGGGCCAATCCTCCCTTTTCGCCGCACCGGCTGGGACGCCTGGCAAGCCGACGGCGGCCTCGCCCTCTACGACCCGCGCTGGGATGGCACGCACGAGCTCGCCCCGCACGACGGCCACTACTGGCTCTCGTATCTCGGCGGTGCGAAGCAAGGCTACGAGCCCGACCCGCTCGCCATCGGCCTCGCGCACACCGAGGATCCGACCGCCGCGCGCGAGTGGACGCGCCTCGCGGAAAATCCCGTCCTCGCGCCCGACCAAAGCGACACGCGCGACTTCGAGCACGTCACGCTCTACAAAGGCGCAATCGTCCGCGACGAGGCGCGCACGCTCGGCGCGCCGTTCGTCATGTTCTACAATGGCAAATCCGCTCCCAACGGCGTCGAGACGATCGGCCTCGCCGTTTCCGACGACCTCCGCTCGTGGCGCCGCTACGGCCGCGGCCCCGTGATCGCCAACATCGGCGCCGCGCCGTGGGCGATCAGCGGCGACCCGCAGCTCACGCGCATCGGCGACGTGTGGGTGATGTTTTACTTCGGCGCGTTCTGGAAACCGGGCGCGTTCGACACTTTCGCCTGTTCCTACGATCTCGTGCACTGGACCAAATGGGACGGTCCGCACCTCGTCGCTCCGAGCGAACCCTACGACCGACAGTTCGCCCACAAGCCGTGGGTGCTGAAGCACGAGGGCGTCGTCTATCATTTCTACTGCGCCGTCGGCGCCGAGGGCCGGGTCATCGCCCTCGCGACCTCGCAGGACCTGCACGCTTCCGCCCAATGAGAGTCGCCGCCCTCGCCCTCCTCCTGCTCGCCTCCACGGCGTTGCTGCGCGCCACACCGCCCGACGATTCCCGCTACGTCCTGCTCACCGCGCCCGGGACGCACCTCTTCGAATCCTCGCCGCTCGGCAACGGCCGGCTCGGGGCCGCGCTCTACGGCGGCATCGACGAGGAACGCATCGTCCTGAACGAGTCCGGCATGTGGTCCGGCTCGCCGCAGGAGGCCGACCGCGCCGACGCCCGCCGCGCCCTGCCGGAGATTCGGCGCCTGCTCCTCGAAGGAAAAAACCACGAAGCCGAGGCGCTGGTGAACGCCAACTTCACTTGCGCCGGCCTGGGCTCCGGCCGCGGTGCGGGCGCCAACACGCCCTACGGTTCGTATCAAATTCTCGGCGATCTCCGCCTGAAGTTCCTCGGCGCCGACGCGCCCGTCACGCACTACCGCCGCACGCTCGATCTCGCCGAGGCGACCGCGCGCGTCACGTTCGAGCGGGGCGGCGTGCAGTTCGTCCGCGAAGGATTCGTGAGCGCGCCCGCCGAAGCGTTCGTGCTGCGGCTCGGCGCCGACCAGAAAGGCCGCCTGTCCTTCGACGCCACGCTCGCCCGCGCGGAGCGGGCGACCATCGAGTCCGCCGGCTCCACCGGCCTCGTGATGCACGGCCAGCTCAACGACGGCTACCACGGCACCGACGGCGTCCGCTTCGCCGCGCGCCTCGAAATTCGCGCGCACGGCGGCACGGTCGAGACCGATGGCGCCACCGTGCGCGTCCGCGACGCCGACGAAGTGCTCCTGCTCGTCACCGCCGCCACGGACATCAAACGCCGCAGCTTTGCCGGGCGCGCCGTTGCGGATCCCCGCGCCACCGCGGAGGCGGATCTGGCCGCCGCGCTGAAATCCGACTTCGCCGCACTCCGCCAGGCGCACCTCGCGCATTACCGGAGTTTCTTCGACCGCGTCGCACTCACGCTCGGCGCCCCGTCCGCCGAAGCCGCGACCCGCGCCACACCGGAGCGCCTGCAAGCGTTCTCCGCCGGCGCCGCCGACCCTGGACTCGCCGCGCTCTATTTCAACTTCGGCCGCTATTTGCTCATCTCGTCTTCGCGGCCCGACGGACTGCCTGCCAATCTCCAAGGCATCTGGTCCGACTCGATCCAGACGCCGTGGAACGGCGACTGGCACTCCAACATCAACGTGCAGATGAATTACTGGCCCGCGGAGACGACCAACCTCTCCGAGCTGCACGCGCCGCTCTTCGCGCTCATCGACTCGCTCGTCGCCCCCGGCACGAAGACCGCGCAGTCCTACTACGGCGCGCGCGGCTGGGTCGCCTTCCTGCTCAACAACCCGTGGGGCTTCACCTCGCCCGGCGAATCCGCCAGCTGGGGCTCGACCGTCTCCTGCTCGGCGTGGCTCTGCCAGCATCTGTGGGATCACTACCAGTTCACCGGCGACCGCGCTTTCCTCGCCCGCGCCTGGCCGACGCTCAAGGGCTCCGCGCTCTTCTACCTCGATATGCTCATCGAGGACCCGAAGACCGGCTGGCTGCTCACCGCGCCGTCGAACTCGCCGGAGAACGCGTTCCTCCTCGACGGCCAACCCGCCCACGTCTGCCTCGGCCCCACCGCCGACATGCAGCTGCTGCGCTACCTGTTCGACGCCTGTATCCGCGCCTCGGAGATTCTCGGCACCGACGCCGACCTGCGCGCCGAGCTGAAAGCCAAACGCGCCCGCCTCGCCCCGACCCGCCTCGGCTCCGACGGCCGCGTCCTCGAATGGCAACAGGAGTATCCCGAAGCCGATCCGCAGCACCGCCACGTCGCGCACCTGTGGGGCCTTTATCCCGGCAACGAGATCACGCCGCGCGGCACGCCCGACCTCGCGGCCGGCGCGCGCCAGACGCTCGAAGTGCGCGGCGACGCCAGCACCGGCTGGAGTCTCGCCTACAAGATGGGCATGTGGGCTCGCCTCAGCGACGGCGACCGCGCGCACCGACTCCTCCGCCACGCGCTCACGCCGGCCGACGCCGCGACCTCCAAGCGGCAATTCAGCGGCGGCACCTACGCGAACCTCTTCGACGCCCACCCGCCCTTCCAGATCGACGGCAACTTCGGCGGCACCGCGGCCATCGCCGAAATGCTCCTGCAAAGCACGGCCGACGAAATCGTCGTCCTGCCCGCGCTGCCGTCCGCCTGGCCCGATGGTCGCATCACCGGCCTCCGCGCCCGCGGCGGCTACGAGGTCGATCTCGAGTGGCGCGCCGGCAAACTCGTCCGCGCACTCGTCCGCAGCGTCGGCGGCCGCGCGACGCAGCTCCGCTACGGCGCGACCGTCGTGCCGGTGAAATTCACCGCCGCGAACACGTCCGCGTTCGTCTTCACGCCGTGAAGTCGCCCGCCCCGCGACGCGGCTAAAGTTTGACCGCGCCGCCCGTTGCCAGCCGGTTTTCCGCTCCCTAACGGTCAAGTTAACCCCGAGTCGCCGCCTTCGTCCGCGTCGGTTTTCCTTTTAGGATGAAACCCCACCCCGCGCTGTTTCCGCTGGTCGTCGTCAGTTGCGCCCTGGCGCTCACGGGCTGCGGCCCGAAATCCGACTCCACCACCGCAGCGTCGCCCGCGCCCGCAGCGCCGGCCAAGATCAAGCTCGGCTTCTTCGTGAAGCAGCCCGAGGAACCGTGGTTTCAATTCGAGTGGAAAGGCGCCGAAAAAGCCGCCGCCGAGCACGGTTTCGAGCTCCTGAAATACGGCACGCCTGATGGCGAGAAAGTCATGGCCGCGATCGACAACCTCGCCGTCGCCGGCGCGCAGGGCTTCGTCATCTGCACGCCCGACGTCCGCCTCGGCCCGCAAATCGTCGCCCGCGCCCGGCAAAAGAACATGAAGGTCGTCACGGTCGACGACATGTTCGTCCAGCCGGACGGCAAATTCATGACCGAGGTGCCCTACCTCGGCATGTCCGCGTCGCAGATCGGCGAGTCCGTCGGCCGCGCGCTCCACGCCGAGGCCACGAAGCGCCACTGGAACCCCGAGGAAACCGGCGTGTGCCTCATCACCTTCGAGGAACTCGACACCGCGCGCGAGCGCACCGAGGGCGCGCGCCGCGCGCTCGAAGCCGCCGGCTTCCCCGCCGCCCGCATCTTCAAGGCGCCGCAAAAGACCACCGACATCCCCGGCAGCTTCGACGCCGCGAGCGCGTTGCTCACCCGCCAGGGCGGCGTCAAGCGCTGGCTCATCGCCGGCATGAACGACAACGCCGTGCTCGGCGCCGTCCGCGCCATGGAAGGCCGCGGCTTCAACGCCGAGACCGTCATCGGCATCGGCATCAACGGCACCGACTGCATCGACGAACTCCGCAAGCCCAAGCCGACCGGCTTCTACGGCTCCATGCTCGTCTCCGCGCCCTTCGAAGGCTACGAAACCGCGCGCCTGCTTCACGTCTGGGTCAAGGACGGCCAACGTCCGCCACTCGAGACGCGCACGCCCGGCATCTTCATCACGCGCGAGAACTTCGAGACGGTCCTCAAACGCGAAGGCATTCTCCAGTAGCGCAGACCTCCAGCCTGCCTCCGCCATCGAATCCGCCCGCTCCCTCGCATCCCTGCCGCACCCTCGCGCGCCGCGTGACGCCTTACCTCCAATTCGCCTCCGTCACCAAGACCTACGTCGGCGTGACGGCGTTGCAGGACGTCTCCTTCGCCGTGTGCGAAGGCACGGTGCACGCGCTCATGGGCGAGAACGGCGCCGGAAAATCGACCCTGCTCAAGGCGCTCAGCGGCGCGCACCGGCCGACATCCGGCCGGATTCTCCTCGGCGGACGCGCCCACGAATTCGCGGCGACGTCCGCCGCGCTCGCCGCCGGCGTCGCCGTGATCTATCAGGAACTCCATCTCGTGCCCGAGATGACGGTGGCCGAAAATATTTTCCTCGGACACCTCCCGCAGCGCCGCGGCGTGATTGACCGTCCAACCCTTGTTGAAAAAGCGAGCGCCCTGCTCCGCCGCCTCGGGGAGGACATCGCTCCCGACACGAAGCTCGCGCGCCTTTCCATCGGCCAGCGCCAGATGGTCGAAATCGCCAAAGCGCTCAGCCGCGGCGCGAAGGTGATCGCGTTCGACGAGCCGACGAGCAGCTTGTCCGTCCGCGAGATCGAGCGACTCTTCGCCGTCATCCGCGAACTGCGCGCCCAGAGGTGCGTCATCCTCTACGTCACGCACCGGATGGAGGAGGTCTTCGCGCTCTGCGACGCCTGCACCGTGCTCCGCGATGGCCGGCACGTGCGGACCTACGAGGCGTTGCGCGAGACCACGCCCGCACAACTCGTGCGCGACATGGTCGGCCGCGACATCGCCGACGTCTACGCCTACGCCCCGCGACCGCACGGCCCGACCGCCTGCGCGATCCGCGCCGTCGCCGGGCCGGGCATCCGCGCTCCGGTTACGTTTTCAGTGGCGCAGGGCGAGATCCTCGGGCTCTTCGGTCTCGTCGGCGCCGGCCGCACGGAATTGCTGAAACTGCTCTTCGGCGCCGAACGCGCGACCGCCGGCTCCGTCACGGTTCACGGCGAACCGATCGCGTTGCACTTGCCCGCCGACGCGATCGCGGCGGGCATCGTCTACTGCACCGAGGATCGCAAGCGCGAGGGCATCGTCCCGATCCTCTCCGTGCAGGAGAACTGCAACCTCGGCGTCCGCGCTCCGCACACGCGCTGGGGCGGATTGCTCGACGGACGCTGGGAACGCGACAACGCCACCGCCAAGGTTCGCGAGCTCGCCGTGCGCACCCCGTCGGTCGATCAACTCATCAAGCATCTCTCCGGCGGCAATCAGCAGAAAGTGATCCTCGCGCGCTGGCTCTCCACGCGGATCCGCGTGCTCCTGCTCGACGAGCCGACGCGCGGCATCGACGTCGGCGCCAAGAGCGAAATCTACCGCCTCATCCGGCGCCTCGCCTCCGAGGGCGTCGCCGTGATCCTCGTTTCGAGCGACCTGCCCGAAGCGATCGGCCTCGCCGACCGCGTCGCCGTCATGCGGCAGGGCGAACTCGCCGCCATCCTCGACCGCGCCGACGCCACGCCCGAGCGCGTCCTCAGCCTAGCTCTCCCGCAAGAAAACGCGCCCGCCGCATTGTCACTTAATAAGTGACAATCGCCACCGGCCGTTCCCACTTCGCCGCGATCCGCCTTAGCACTTTTCCGAGCCTTCACATGAGTTCCGTGCAGAAACCCTCCGCCCCCTCGTTCTCCGCCACGCTGCTCGACCGCGGCGGCATGACGCTCGTGCTGTTCGCGCTCGCCGCCGTCTGTTGGGTCACCGTGCGCGGCTTCGGCACACCCGAAAATCTGATGAACCTGCTCCTGCAGGTCTCGATGGTCGGCACCGTGGCGACCACGATGCTCTTCTGCCTCGCCTCGGGCAATTTCGACCTCTCGGTCGGCACGATCATCCCCGCCGGCGGCGTGCTCTGCGCGTTGGTCCTGCGCCAGACGAACAATCTCTTCCTCGCGATCGCGGCGTCGCTCGCCTTCGGCGCGCTGGTGGGTTTCCTCAACGGCACCATCGTCGCGCGCCTGAAGATCAACCCGCTGATCACGACGCTCTCGACCATGATGATGGTGCGCGGCATCGCGTTCGTCTTTGCCGACGGCAAATCGATCGGCATCGCCAACGACGCGCTGCTCAACCTCGCCAGCTGGGCCTTCCCCGTGATCCGCAACGCCGCCGGCGCGATCGTCTTCCAGATCACCTTCCCGGTCTGGGTCTGCCTCGGGTTGTTCGCGTTGTTCGGTTTCGTGCTTCAGCGCACCGCCTTCGGCCGCAACACGCTCGCCATCGGCGGCAACGAGGAGGCCGCGCGTCTCGCCGGGGTGAACGTCACCGCCGTGAAGGTCGCCATCTTCACGCTGCAAGGTCTCGTTGCCTCGCTCGCCGGCGTGTTGCTCGCCGCGCGCCTCGGCATCGGCGACCCGAAGACCGCGCAAGGCAGCGAGCTCTCGATCATCTCGGCGTGCGTGCTCGGCGGCGTGTCGCTCTCGGGCGGCGTCGGCCGCATGAGCCACGTCATCGCCGGTGTGTTCATCATGGGCGTCGTCGAGAACGCGATGAACCTGCTCAACATCGACTCGTTCTACCAATACATCGTGCGCGGCGCTATCCTGCTCGCCGCGGTGATGCTCGACCAGCTCAAGCAACGCCGCAGTTGACGGCGTCGCGCCCCTCCGCGGCGCGAACCGGCCGCCGCCTCTCCCGCCACTGTGGCGCATTACGCCGCAATCCGCCCCGCGGCGGAATGCGCGCCTTCACTCGGGGAAAGTCACCCGCACCGGATTGAGCAAGCGCACCGGACCGAGAAGTCCCGACGCCACGAGCGGCTCGTCCCGGTCGTAGAACTTCCAGGCGGAAAACGTCACGCGGCCACCCGGCGGCTTCGGCTTCCCATCGCGATACCACTCGGGCAGGCGCACGATGCCGTGCGGGTCGTTGCCCTGCTCGTCACGGATGCCGTATTCGTTTTCCGCGGGGAGAAACTCGTCGCCGATCAGGCGATTCGTCCAAAGATTCGTGACCGCCACCTCGAGCGTGTTCGCGCCCGCGTGCACGAGGTCCGTCACATCGAGGCGATAAGGCTCCTTCCACACGGCGCCCGCGTTCCGACCGTTCACGCGCACAGTGGCGATCACCTCGACGCGACCGAGATCGAGGATCACGCGCTTGTTCCCGCCGACGAATTCCGCCGGCACGTCCAGCGTGCGCGCATAGGTGGCGGTGCCCGAGAAGAACTTCACGCCCGGGTTCTCGTGGAGGTGCAGCGATCTCAGTCGCGGCAGCTCAACCGAGTCCGGCGCGCCACGTCCTTCCTGAAACCGCACGCGCCACGGCCCGACGACCGAGCGGGGCGCGGCCACTGCGACGCTTTGCTCGCGCGCACCGTCCAACGCGTAACGCCCGCCTTGCCAGACCAACGCCGTGACGCGGTCGGCTTCGCGGCGCAACTCGGTCACCGCGGGAACCTCGGGCGGCGGCACGCCGTCCGCAACCAGTCGTTTCAGGTCATCGCCCGAGAGCGCATGGTCGGCCTCCGTGGGCGGCACGAAATTGCCCTCGAAGAAAAACACCTGACCGCGCGAAGGCGGTGGCGGTTGCCCGGCCTGACGGGTCAGCGCCTCGATGCCGGGAAAATGCAGCGGATAGTCGACCGGCGGCGGCGGCGAGCCGACGCCCGAATGCACGATCTTGCCGGAAACGAGTCCCTCGCGCACGAGCTCGCCGTTGACGAAAAGCTGCGGCTTGCCGTCCCGATAGACGACCGCGACGTGCGTCCAGCCGGAGACGGGGTGCTGCCACGCCAACACCGCCGGGCAGGTGTCGAGCGCGCGCTCGACGACGAAGATGCCATTGCGCCCCACCGCGAGTCCCGCCGTCGCATGGCCGGTGCCGAAGCGCACCTCGCCCGGGTCGGCGGGGATCGCGTAGAACTTGCCCACCTCGTCGATCCGGCCCGTCGTGCTTTCCGTCGGAAACACGCGGAGGTCGGTGTCGGGTTTCACCCAGACCGCCATGGTGAAATTGCGGCTCGGCGCCTTGTCCCGCCGCGCCGATTGGAGGGTGCAACCGGTTGAAACCCGCGCCTGTCGTCCGTCCTGCATGAGGTAGCGATGGCTCTTCGCCGCCGCATGGCGGAAAAGCACGAAAACCGATTCGCCCGGTTCCAACCGCAGGGGCACCACGGCGCGACCGTCCCGGGAGGAAAAAATCGCCGCGTCGCTGCGCTCGCCGGATTCGGTGCGCCAGATTTCAGGCTGCCGGCCGCCCATGCCGCGAAACAGCGCGAGCAGATCCTCGACGCGCCGCTGCCGGTTGCCGACGAAGAACAGATCGCCCTCGGGCAAGCGTCGATGCTGCCACGAAAACGATGCGCTACCGTTCGGCGACAGCGTCTCGAAATCCGGTGCGACTCCACGCTGCGCCAAAGCCTCGGCAATCGTAGCGCGCTCGAGCACGCGCGGATTTTCCCACAGTTCCGCCGCGTCGCGCAGCATCGCCCGCTCGCTCTCCGGGTAACCGGCGAGCGTCGGGGAGAATTGCGGCCGCGGACCGACCAGTGTCGCCCCGGCAGCCACGAACGCGCGCAATTTCTGGAGCAGCTCGGGCCGGATTGCCTTCAGATCCGGCGGGAGCACGAGCAGCTGGTAGCGCCCGCCCTCGGGCAGGACGTATTCGCCGTTCTCGACGCGCACGCGTTGGAGCAGCGCGTCGGTGTTGACCAGATCGTAGCTGTAACCTGGCGGCACGACCGGCAGCGCCATGGAGGACACGTCGGGACTGCGCTCGCCCGTGAAATAGAGGACGTCGGCCGCGTAGGTGCCTTGCTGGAGCATCCAGTGCGTGCGCGCGATGCAATCGAGCCACGGCTTCGCTTCGCCGAACCAGGTGTTCGTGCGCTCGAAGAAAAACCCGTAGGGCCCGAGCGACACGCCCGGCACCGCCGTCGGATGCGGCTGGTGCGCGTAGCGGTGAAAGACGAAGTGATTCACGCCCAGCGCGCTCATCTCGTCGCCGAGGATTTTCAGCGCGTAGGGATACTCGAGCCAGCGCGACGTCTTGAACTCGCCCGTGAAAGCCTCCGAAGCGACCACGGGCTTGCCGTAGACGTGCGCGGCGGACGAAACCATCTTCACCACGCGATTCGGCGTCCACGGCGTGCGCGTCCAGAATTCCGTCATCGGCACATCCGGCAGACCGGAGACGCGCAACTCGTCGAAGTTCGCCGCGCCGTAGCCTTCGACGTAGAATCGCAGCCCGCGCTCCCGCGCGAGCGCATGCATGCGCTCGTAGTAATTCTCCGCCATCAGGTCCGCCTGCACGCGCCGGAAATCGAAAAGAAAACGGTCCGCCACGCCCGCATCGCCCACGACGCGTCCGACCAGCGCCGGCAGGTAGCCGGTGATCGCGTAACCCGCGCGCCGGCGAAACTCCGCCGGAAAATCCGCCGTCCAGTTCTGCATGCCGGCCTCGTAGCTGTCGATGGTCACGGCGGCCGGCCCCTTCGCCCCCGCCGCTGCGGCATCGGCCAGGACGCGCGCGACAACCTGCGCGAAATGGAACTGCGTTGCCGGCGCGCTGAACTTGTCGATCTCGAGGCCGCGACCGGCCGCGGACGCGGCGACATTGTTCTTCCCCGTCGCCGTGTGCCCGAGCCGCAGGACGATCCACGCCCCGGGCGGCGCGTCCCACTCGAGCCGGTCGCCCCGCAGGTGCGCCGTCAGGTCGACGACCGTCGACGGATCGATCGCCGCGGTCGACGCGACGGACGCAGGCAGCGCCAGTTGGCCGGCGACGCGATAGTCGAAATTCGCCTTCGCCACCCAATCCTCGATCCGCGGCGTGCGATGCAGGACGAATTCCGCCAACTCGCCCGCCGACGACGCCGTGACACGCACGAAACGGACCCGCGCCGTCGAAAAACCACGCACCGCCGGGGCAAGGATGCCGTGCCGGCCCGGCGCGCCGACCGTGCAGAGCTGGCGGAACTCACGGCCGTCTTGGGAACCTTCGACCGTCAATCGCGGGAACCGGCCGCCGGGGCTCGGAAACGCCGCCAACGCGTGCAGGTCGATGGCTTGCGCGAATTCGAGGAGCAGCGGCGCCGCGGGCCCCAACGCGATCTTCGTCGCGAGCGAGCCGTCGCTGAGGATTCCCTTGTCTAACTCCGTCGCACCCACGCTGACGCGGGTCAACGCATCCTCGTAACGCACCGTCTCGTCCGCCGGCGCCGGAAACGCGACGACGAACGCGTCGCGGTAGTAGTCGAGATTCGTCTGCGGCCGCACGAGGTCGATCGCGACGTGTTGCCCGCCCGCGACGGTCGTTTCCGTCCAAACGAGTTGCTGCATGGACATCGCCGGTGTGACCCACGGACCGCCGCTGCTGGACCATCCCGGAGCGTTGTGCATGCTGATAGCGACGCCGAGCCGGTTGCCCTCCTTGATCGCGTGGGTCATCAGTTCGCGCCAGAGCGGCCCGAGATAGTCGGCCGGTCCGGCCGGCAGGTAATCGCTGCCGTCGAAGATCATCGCGCCGCTGACGCCGATCTTCGCCATCGCTTCGAGATCGAGCGTGATGCCTTCGCGGGTGACGTTGCCGTTCATCCAGTGCCAGAACGTCTGCGGGCGCGCCGTGCGCGGCGGCGCATCGAAGCCGGCGGCCAGCGGATCGGCCGCGACGGCGTGCAGCACGGTCAGCGGCAGGAGCAGCACGAGCAGTCGGCGGAGGAGCACGGCGGGAGATTGGGAGGATTCGGCGCGCACGGCGAGCAGCGGTTCGGTGACTGAGCGGACGGACCCGAGCGACCGGGATCGGGCCGCGCCGCGACACTTTACCCGGGGCGATGAAAATTGCTGCCGGGAATCGTGCGAATGAGGCCGGAATCCTAAGCCCGCGCCTCAGCGGGTTTCAGGCAGTGGCAAACCGTATTTGACCGGCAACTCCCGCAGGAGCTCCGCCACCGCATAGACGGCGTCGGGGCGTTGCGCGCGCAGCGTCGCGTCGACCTGCGCGTTCAGCTTCAGCTCGACGAACGGAATGTCGATGCGCACGGGCGGGCCATCGCCGATGAGCGATCGCGAACGCTCCCGCTGCTCTTGCTGGTCACGGCTGTAGTCAATCACGGGCTGCGACGCCAACGGGGACTCCGGCGGCGCCTGATTGCCGCGGCGAAAAGTCGGACGCGTCCAAGCGCGCTCGCTCACCACCGCGAATTCGGCCACGCCTCCGGCGCGCGCCAGCTCGGCGGCGCGCAGCAACGCGAGATCGCGCACCTGCGCCGCACGCATGCCCGGCTCGCCGGTAAAGCGCACAAAGTAGACGGTCGCCGATTCCTGCCAGGATTCGTAGCCCGGCTCGTCCGCAGCGACGCGCGGCTGGTAGAGCGGATGCTGTTGGCAGCCGGCGAGGACGAGGGCCAGCAACAGGAACGCGCCCGATCGCGGAGGACGTCGCGGTGACATGGCGTTGGGTGTCGGTTTATTTTTGCCCGTAGTAGGCGCCCGGGCCGTGCTTGCGCTGGAAATGTTTCGCCAGCAACTCGGGCTCGAGCGCCTTGAGGCGCGGCTCGAGCGCGAGCGACATCAGCGCCAGGTGCGCGATGCACTCGACCGCCACGGCGGTCTCGACGGCTTTCGCGACCGTCCTGCCCCAGGTGAATGGCGCGTGGCGGTTCACCAACACGCCGGGAAAATCGAGCGGAGCGAGATCGTCGTCGAGGAATCGCTCGACGATCACGTTGCCCGTTTCCCACTCGTAGGCGCCGCCGCCGATTTCCTTCTTCGTCATCTTCCGCGTGACCGGAATGTTGCCGTTGAAGTAGTCGGCGTGGGTCGTGCCGAAGATCGGTATCTCGCGACCGGCCTGCGCGAACGCGGTCGCATGCGACGAGTGCGTGTGCACCACGCCGCCAATCTCGTGAAACGCCTCGAAGAGGCGGCGGTGCGTCGGCGTATCGGAGGAGGGATTGAGTTTCCCCTCGACGATTTTACCCGCGAGATCGACGAGGACCATGTCGTCGGGCCGGAGCGCCGCGTAGGCGACGCCGCTCGGCTTGATGGCGAAAATGCCCTTCGCGCGATCGATGGCGCTGGCGTTGCCGAAGGTGAGGTTGATCAGCCCGTGCTTCGGCAGTGCAATGTTCGCCTCGTAGGCTTCGCGTTTGAGTTCGGTCAGCATGGGAACGGCAGAAGTAGCGAGTAGCAGGTAGTGAGTAGCGAGTAGAAAGATGCGGGGCGTATGCTCGCTGCCCGCGACTCACTGCTCGCTACAGCGATTTTGGAGGCTCAGGCGCGAAAACCACCGCTCAGGTGGTAGTAGACCTCGTTGTTGCGGAGGTCCTGCTTGAGCTGCGGGAGCGTCGTGTCGGCGTTGATGTGCACCGTCTCGATGCCGGCGATCGTCGCGAAGTCCTCGAGCATTTCGCTCGTGACGACGTAGCTGTAGCCGGTGTGGTGCGCTCCGCCGGCGTAGATCCACGCGGCGCAGGCGGTCTTGAAGTCCGGTTTGCATTCCCACACGGCGCGCGCGACGGGGAGTTTCGGCAGCGCGGGTGGTTTCACGGCAGTGACTTCGTTGATCACGAGACGGAAGCGGTTGCCGAGATCGACGAGCGAGGCATTGAGCGCGGGGCCGGCGGGGGCGTTGAAGACGAGGCGAACCGGGTCCTCCTTGCCACCGATGCCGAGCGGGTGCACCTCGACCGCGACCTTGCCGGAGGCGATCGACGGGCAAATCTCAAGCATGTGCGCGCCGAGCACCTGGTGGCCCTTCGGCGACAGGTGATATGTGTAATCCTCCATGAAGGACGTGCCGCCGGGCAGGCCGGCGCCCATCACCTTCATGGCGCGGACGAGCGCGGCGGTCTTCCAGTCACCCTCGCCGCCGAAACCGTAGCCCAGGCCCATCAAACGTTGCGTCGCCATGCCGGGCAGCTGGCGGAGGCCGTGCAGGTCCTCGAACGTGTCGGTGAAGCCCTTGTAGCCGCCCTCTTCGAGGAAGGCGCGCATCCCGAGTTCGAGTCGTGCGCTGTAGCGCAATTCCTCGTGGCGCTTGCCGCCCGTGCGCAGCTCCTTCGCGACCGCGTAGGTCCGCTCGTATTCGTCGCAAAGCGCATCGACGGCTTGCCTGTCGATGCCGGCCGCGGAGACTTTCGCCACGAGGTCGCCGATGCCGTGCGTGTTGACCGCAAAGCCGAACTTCATCTCGGCGGAAACCTTGTCGCCGTCGGTGACGGCAACCTGGCGCATGTTGTCGCCGAAGCGCACGAACTTCGCGCCCTGCCAGTCGTGCCAGCCACGCACCGCGCGCATCCAGGCGCCGACGCGGTCCTGCACTTCGCTGTCGCTCCAGTGGCCGACGACAACCTTGCGACCGAGACGGAGGCGCGTGTGGATGAACCCAGCCTCGCGGTCGCCGTGCGCGGCTTGGTTGAGGTTCATGAAATCCATGTCGATCGTCGACCACGGCAGGTCGCGATTGAATTGCGTGTGCAGGTGGAGGAACGGCTTCTTCAGCGACGTGAGGCCGCGAATCCACATCTTCGAGGGCGAGAAGGTGTGCATCCAGAGCACGAGGCCGGCGCAGTTGGCGTCGGCATTGGCCTCGAGGCAGACCTTGGCGATCTGGTCGGAGTCGACGAGGAGCGCCTTGAATTTAAGCGGGAGAGGCAGGCGCTTGGATTTCACGAGTCCATCGACGACGGCTTGGGCGTTGGCGGCGACCTGCTTGAGCGGGCCGGGGCCGTAGAGGTGCTGCGAACCGCAGACGAACCAAATTTCGGGAGTGGAGAGAAGTTTCATGGAAAGTAGTGAGAGCGGGTAGCGAGGAGGGACGAAGCGGAGGTGCGGAGTGCACGCTACTCGCTACTCGCCACTCGCTCCTTGATGGTCAGCAGTTCCTTCATCACGCTGGAGAGATCGGCGGACTTGGCTTTGCCGCCGAAGCTGTCGTGGAGCTGGCGGTAGAGCGCGTAGAGCTGGTCGTAGGTTTTCTGCGCGGCCTTGCGCGGCTTGTAGGCGACCTTCTTGAGCGAAGTCATCCTGCGCTGGGCCGTCGGGAAATCCTTGTGCGCACCCGCGAGCACCGCGGCGCTCACGGCCGAGCCGAGCGCGCAGGCTTGGGACGAACCGGCGACGAGCATCGTGCAACCGGTGATGTCGGCGTAGATCTGCATCAGCAGCGGATTCTTCTCCGCGATGCCGCCGGCGCAGACGACGCGATCGATCGGCACGCCGTATTCGCGGATGCGCTCGATGATCGCGCGGGCGCCGAACGCCGTCGCCTCGATCAGCGCGCGGTAGATCTCCGCTTGTGTGGTATAGAGCGTCTGGCCGACGAGCAGGCCGGTGAGGCGCTGATCGACGAGGATCGTGCGGTTGCCGTTGTTCCAATCGAGCGCGAGCAGACCGCTTTGACCGGGCGCGAGCTTCGCCGCTTCGGCGGTGAGCGCGGCGTGGAGCTTCACGTCCTGAAGCACGCCTTCGACGAACCATTTGAAGATGTCGCCCACTGCGCTCTGGCCGGCCTCGATGCCGTAGAAGCCCGGCAGGATGGCGCCCTTCACGATGCCGCAGATTCCGGGGATGTCGGGCACGGTCCGCGCCGCGGAAACCACACCGCAATCGCACGTGGACGTGCCGATCACCTTCACGAGCGTGCCTTCCGCGACGCCGCAGCCGATGGCGCCGTAATGCACGTCGAACTCGCCGATCGCGATCGGGATGCCGACCGGCAAGCCGAGAATCTTCGCGGACTCAGGCGACAAGTTGCCGGCGGATTCGCTGGCATCGTGCGCCGTTTCGTAGAGACGATCGCGCAGCTCGGCGAGCCGTGGATCGAGCAGTGCGAGAAACTCCTTGTCGGGCAACCCGCCCCACTCTGCCGCGTAGAGCGCCTTGTGTCCGGCGGCGCAGACTCCGCGCTTCACGGCGCGCGGGTCGGTCACACCGGCGAGCACGGACGGAATCCAGTCGCACAGCTCCACCCAGGAATAGGCCGCGGCAAAGACCTTGGGATCGACGTTGAGGCAGTGCCAGAGCTTCGCCCAAAACCACTCGGAGGAATACGTGTTGCCGCACTTCGCGATGAATTGCGGACGATGCTGCGCGGCGAGTTCCGTGATCTTCGCGGCTTCGCGCCAACTGGTGTGGTCTTTCCAAAGCCAGCACTGCGCGTTCGCGTTCCTCTCCCATTTCCGGTCGAGCGCGAGCGGGACATTGCGCGCATCGACGGGGATCGGACTCGAGCCAGTCGTGTCGACGCCGAGACCGATCACCCGTGCCGCGGAGAATCCGCGTTGCTTCTTCGCCTGCGCCAGCGCGCCCTTCACCGACTTTTCCAAGCCGACGAGATAGTCGCTTGGGTGCTGGCGCGCGAGGTTGTGGTCGCGGGCATCGAGCAAGACGCCCTGCGTGCCGCTGGGATAATTCACGACGCAGGAGCCGAACTCCCGGCCGTCGCGGCAACGCACGACGAGCGCGCGAACCGAATTGGTGCCGTAATCGATGCCGAGCGAGAAAACGTCTTGGGCCATGGGGAGAGCGGGACAGCGGCCGCAGCGTAGACCCGCGCGAAGTCGGAGCGAATGCGCGGGCACTTGACCGTCAAGTGTCTCTCCGTAGCGTGGCGCCATGCCCGCCGTCACCATGGCGATCCTCGCCCGCGAACTGAAAGTGTCGAAGAACACCGTCTCGCTCGCGCTGCGCCACGACCCGCAGATCCCGCTCGAGACCCGCGAGCGCGTGCACGCCGCCGCCCAGCGCCTCGGCTACTCCCGCAATCCCGTGGTCGCGCACCTCATGTCCGAGCTGCGCAAGCAGGCACAGGGGAAATCCAAGCACACGCTCGCGGTCCTCAACGCCCACCGCGACCGCGACGCCTTTCGCACGCACCCCACGATCCCGACTTACATCGCCGGCATCCGCCGTCGCGCCACCGCGCAGGGCTACGGCGTCGACGAATTCTGGCTGCACGACCCGCAACTCGACGGCGCGCGCCTCAACCGCATCCTGCGCGCCCGCGGCATCCGCGGCGTCATCGTCGTCGGTCTCATGGAAGAGAACCGCCTGCCGGAGCGCTTCGCGAGCACGTGGCGCGCGCACACCTGTGTCGTCACTGGCGTGCGCACGCACGAGCCGACGCTCTCATTCTGTTGTGTCGATCACCACGCGCTCGTGTTGCAGGCCTGCGAACGGGCGTTCGCGCTTGGCTATCGCCGGCCGGCGCTCGTGATCGACGAGCGCATCGACCGGCTCGTGGAAGGCCGTTTCACCTCGGGCATGATGATCGGCCAGCAAAGTCTCCCGCTGCGCGACCGCGTCGCACCGTTCTACGCCGTGGAGGCGGCGCGCAACGACCCGCGCGAATTCTACGCTTGGCTCACGCGCGAGCGCCCCGACGTCGTCTTCACGCTCTACCGGTTCGTCCGTCGCCTGATCGAGGAGCGGGGCCTGAAAGTCCCGCGCGATCTCGGCCTGCTCCAACTCGAGCGCCGCGCCGAGGATGGCGACTGGGCGGGCATGGACCAACACAACGACCGCACGGGCGAGGCCGCCGTCGACATGGTGATCAGCCACCTGCACAACAACGAGTGCGGCGTGCCGGAGTTCCCCCGCGCGACGCTCATTGGCGCTTCCTGGCAGCCGGGCAAGACGGTGAAGCGAGTCGCCCAACGCGCGGGCGCCACGGTCGCGAGTTAACTTTCTCCTCTGTCGGGCGGGGGCGCGTCGTCCACCGGGTGCTTGTGCCAGAAGTTGGCCAGGATCGAACCCGAGATGTTCATCCACGGGCTGAAGATGGCCGGGGCCAGGCCAACCGTGCCGAGCTTGCCCATCGCGCCGGCGAGTCCGGAGGCCATGCCGCCGTTCTGCAGGCCGACCTCGAAGGCCACGGAACGCGCGGAGCTCTTGTCGAGTCCGGCGGCGCGACTGAGCCAATAGCCGAAGAAATAGCCCGCCGCGTTGTGCAGCACCGACGCAATGAAGAGCAGCGCGCCGACCTTGAGGAGATTGTCGCGTCCCGCCGCCGTCGTGACCGTGGTGAAGTAGACGATGCCGGCCATCGAGAGCTGCGGCATCAGTGCGTCGAGTTTCGGCAGCCAGCGCGTGAGGCGGTGATAGGCGACGCCCACCGCGACCGCAGCCAGCAGGAAGCCGGAGAGCTCGATCGCGAGTTGCACGCTGTCGGGCAGCGTGGTGACGAGGATGTGATCGCGCAGGAGAAAAATGAACAGGCACGCGCCGGTCGTGAGCCATTGGGCGTTCACCCAGCGCGCCAGCGCCGTCGGCCGATGTTTGAGGTGATCGTGGATCAGCGCCGCGGCGATGGGCACGATGACGATCTTGATGATCTCGACCATCAGGTTGAGGAACTTCACTTCGACCAGGGCGCCGGCGAACAGCTTCATCAACAGCGGCGTCAGGAACGGCGCCACGAGCGTCGTGATCGCGGTGACGGTGACCGAAAGCACGAGATTCGAGCGCGCGAGATACGCCATGACGTTCGAGGCCAGGCCGCTGGAGCACGATCCGATCAAGATGATGCCGGCCGCGATCTCGGGCGGAAAATCGAAGAGCTTCGTCAGCGCGAACCCCACCAGTGGCATCACCGAGAAATGACAGATCAGGCCCACGAGCACGCCGCGCGGGGTCTTCACCACTCCGGAGAAGTCGCGCAGGCTCATCTGCGTGCCCATGCCGAACATCACAGTCTGGACGACGAGCAGGATAAGCCACTTGTTGCGCAGATCGAAGTCGCCGACCTTGAGGAACGCGCCCGGAAAAATCATCGCCGCGACCACCGCCGCGACGATCCATGCCGTGAACTGGTAACCTTTGAGCTCTGGCACCGCGCCGAGGCCGAGCGCGAGCGTAACTGCGGCCAACACAGCGGCCGGCGACCACAGTCCCGGCTGACCGAGCACGAGACCGGCAAGCGTCGCGGCGAGCGACGCGGCGGCGATTCCGAGGCAGAGTTTGCGGACAGCGTGCATGGGGTATGGGGAATGTGACGCCGGCCTCCCGCCGGAGGGAAACGTGAGTGCCGGCGGAATGCCGGTGCGGCGATCAGAGCATGGTCGCGAGGTGCGCGATCGCGAGCGGCGGACTGGCCAGGATCGGAATGCGGCGATCTTCCGGCGCGAGCGTGTCGACCACGCGGGCCATCGAAGCCTGTGCGAGCACGATCACGTCGACCTGCGCCGCGAGTTGGCGCAACGCGGCGGCGACGAGCGCGTCGTGCTTCGCCGCGTCGCCGGACATGAGCGCATCGAATGCGCCTTCGACCAACACCGCGCGGAGCTCGATGCTCCTGCTCGCAGCGGCCGCGCGGCGTTGCACCAGATCCTTCGTCGGATTGAGCGTCGTGGGCAGCGTCGCAATCACACCGATGCGCCGGCCCGTTTGCACGGCTTGGTCAGCCATCGGTTGGTCGACCCGCAACACCGGCACGGCGGCAAATGCCGCGGACGCCTCGACCGCCGGCCCGATCGACGAGCAAGTCACGAGCACGCAATCGGCGCCGCCCGCCTCGGCGGACGTGATATAGGACTGCACGCGGCGCGCGATGTCGGCGGTGAGACCGCCCTTTGCGCCGATGGCGCGGACCAGGCTGTCGTCGACGATGTTGAACGTGTCGACCTTCGGCAGGTGCGTCTGACAAAGCTGCTGAAAGACCGGGACGAGCGTCGCGGAAGTGTGAACGAGGGCGAGCGTCTTGCGTTTCATGGAAATTCAGGCGCCGCCGTCCCGGACCGCGGCGAAATAATCGGCCGGGCCGACCTGGCCGCCCTTGAAGTTGATCTCGAGGCCGTGCACGCCCCGGTGCCCGGAGTGCGCGCGGCACAGCGGAGCGCCGGGCGCGAGCCGCGCGATCATCTCGACGGCATCGATACCGAGCGCACGCGCAGCGTAGCTCGAAGTGTCGCCGCCCGCGACGAGCACGCGCGAGAGCGATTCCGACTCGGCCAACACGCGCGCAATCGCGCCGAGAGCGGCGCCGACGGCGGCAGCGGACGCGGGCGCACCGGTCGGAGTGCCGCGCGCCGTGAACACCACCGGGCTCTTGCCGTCCCGCAAGGCGTCGCGAGCCGCCGCGACGGCCGGCTCGATTTGCGGCGTCTGCGCATCGAGCGGCACGCCGACGAAACCGTGCGCGAGCGCCCAATCGATTTGCCCGGCGGTGACGGGCGAACAGCTGCCGGAGAGCACGAGCAAGCGATCGACGGCCGTGGCGCGGGGCCAGACTTGGTGCGAGGCGACGCTCCCCTGCTCCGTCCAGTGCGCCCCGAGCGCCATCTCGATGCCGGACGAGCCGACCGAAAAGACCGGTTCTCTTTCCGTGGCCAGCTCGTCGATCAGGCCGCCGATCCGCGCCAGCTGCTCCTCGCGCATGACATCGAAGAGCACGATCTCCGCGCCGGCCGCGAGAGCGCGTCCCAAGGCAGCGCGCGAAGCCGCCGGGCCGGAATCGAGCGCCTCAGTGTCGAGAAGGCCGATGCGTTTGGTGGTTTGCCGGGTGAGATGAAGCCGCAAATCCGCCTCGTCCGCCGGTGTCACCGGATGGCGGCTCATCGCGGGATGGCGATCGAGGCGGTGAATCTCACCGCTGCTGCCGATGCCCAGGCGTGCGAAGAGATTTCCGAAGGCGCAAAAGCGTCCGAGCGCCGGCGCACCGACGAGGAGCGGCACGTAGCGACCGGGAAAAATCTCCGCGCCCACTTCGATCGCCCGACCGATCGAGCCGACCGTGGGCGACGAATCGAAGGTGGAACACACCTTGTAGTGCACGTGCCGCGGGCGCAGTTCGCGCAGCGCCGCAAAGGCCGGGCGCAGCACCGCTTCCATCTCCCCCGGCGGGAGCGAGCGCGTGAGCCCGGCGACACCGATCGCGTCGAGTCCGGGCAGAGCGGCCAATCGTTCGCGGGACGGCGGGGCGAGGAAAAGCGCGGTGCGCAAACCCGCGCGCGAGAGAAATTCCAGCGCATCGGTCGACCCGGTGAAATCGTCACCGAAATACGCGAGGCGGAGTTGTGCGGACGCCGCCGTCATTTGCCGCCGAATTTCGCCTGCGATTTCGCGAGCAGCGGGTGCTTCGCGACGGCTTGCTCGACGGTCAGCCCTTCGACGGCGGCTTCCCACCAGAGTTGCAGCGAACGCACTCCTGCCGCGGCACCGTCCGGGTGCGCCTGGATGCCGCCACCGGCCATGTAGAGGAGATCGACGGTTTGTGTGCGTCGCCACGTCTCCGGCGCCTGGCCGCCCCATTGGCCGGAGGAGACGACGGGCAACACGGGCTTGCCGAGCGGCTCGATCGCGCGGCATGAAGCGATGGAGCGCACGACCGAATCGTCGTCTTCCCAGAACTTGTTCGCGATGCCGTTGACGTGGAGTTGGTCGACGCCGGCGAGCCGCTGGAGCTTTTGGTAAGCCGGAAAATCGATGCCGAGCAGCGGGTAGCGGTTGAGCATGCCCCAACCGTTGCGGTGACCGTGGATCGCGAGCTGGCCGCGATCGCAGAGCGTCTTCGTCGCCGCGAGGCCGACGCTGTTGACGCTGATCATCGCGCAGGTGCCGCCACTCGCCACGATCTTGTCGTAGTGGCGCTGCATGGCGTCGAGTTCGTCCGAAATGTTGAAGGCAAACATCACCTTCCTGCCGGTGCGCTGAGCGTGATCGTTGATCACACGCATGACGGCATCGACCCGCGCGTCGAACGGCGAGTGCGGCGGGTCGGCCATCAGCTCGTCGTCCTTAACGAAATCGATCCCCGCCTCGACGAGCACGCGCACCATGTCGGCCGTTTGCGCGGGCGAGAGGCCGATGCTGGGCTTGATGATCGTGCCGATCAGCGGGCGGCCCTCGACGCCGGTGAGACGGCGCGTGCCGGCGATGCCGAAGGCGGGACCACGGAACTTCGCGGCGAACGACGGCGGCACGTCGAAGTCCATCAACTTGAGGCCGGAGAACTGGGCGAGTTCGTAGAGATTGCCCTGGAGCGTCGAGACGAGCGCGGGGAGGTTCGTCCCGAAATTCTCGACTGACCATGATACCTTCACCTCGGCGCGCTGGTAACTCGCGGCGGGAGCGCGGCCCGTCGGGAGCGCGGGCGCGGCAACGGATTCGAGCAGCTGGATCGCCTCCACGCGCGCGGCGAAACGCCGCTTCAGCTCCTCCGTCTCGCCCGGCACGGCGACGAAGGTGCCGGACGATTGCTCGCCGGCGAGCGTCGTCGCGGCCTTCTCCACGGGCAGCGGTGTCTCGATGAGATAGATGGCGGTGACGCGCTCCATGGATTTGGGGCTAACCACGAATGGACACGAATAGACACGAATGAAAACCGGCGGCGTCACGAAAGCTCGCCACGCTCAGCCGACTTTCAGCTCCGTGTCGGGATTCGTGTGCATTCGTGTTCATTCGTGGTTTCTCTCCTGATCGAGTCTCAAAGACGGTTGATTTGCTGTAGTGCCTCGGCTGTCGGCTCCATGCCGGCGCCCGGCGCTTCGGGCGCGATGAAATGGCCGTCGCGAATCTGCGCCGGATGCTTCATCCAGTCGCGCAACCAGGGAATATACTCGAGCAACCCACAACCGGGATGCGCGAAGCACAGATGCTGGTGGACCTGACACATGTCGCCGACGTGCGGCACGACCGGCAGGCTGTAACTGTGCGCGAGGTCGGCGACTTGCCACCACTCAGTCACGCCGGCGAGCCGGACGACATCGGGCTGCACGTAGTGCACGGCGCCGGCGTGGATGAAATCGCGGAACTGGTGCGCGAGGTAGAGCTGTTCGCCCAGTGCGATGGGCGTCTCGATCGCCTCGGCGAGGCGGCGGTGCGCGAGCACATCGTCAAAGGTCGTCGGCTCCTCGAACCACACGACGTCGAACTCCGCGAGCCGGCGGCCGAGACGAATCGCGTCGGGCAACGCGAGTTTGCCGTTGGCGTCGGTCATGATGCGGATCTCCGGCCCGAGGGCGGCGCGCACGGCTTCGAGACGGCGAAGATCGGTCGCGGGATTCGGACTGCCGACCTTGATCTTCACGGCGCGGTAGCCGCCGGTCTCGACGAGGCGCTGGCAATCGGACACGAGCGTTTCGAGCGGCCAGTTGAGCCAGCCGCCGTCGGTGTTGTAGGCCTCGACTCGCTTGGATGCGGAGCCGCCGAGGAGCTTCCAGAGCGGCAGGCCGGCGGCCTTGGCCTTCAAATCCCAAAGCGCAATGTCGATGGCGCCGTGCGCGAGGTGCGTGATGCCGGCGCGTCCGACCCAGTAAATCGGCGAGTGCTTGTGCAGTTTTTCCCAAAGTGCGCGGACTTCGCGCGGGTCTTCGCCGATGAGCAGAGGTCCGAATGAATCGACCGCGCACTCGACGATGAGCTTGTCGGTCGGCAGGTGCGCATGCGTGCCGGAGAAGCCGTAGCCGACGAGCCCGGTGTCGGTGTGGATCGCCACGCCCGGCGCGCCCCAGTGCGAAATCGAATGCGTGCTGTCGGCGATGCCGCCGCGCGTGACCGGCGCGTGCAGAATCAGCGGTTGGAGACGGGTGATCTTCATGCGTGAGCGAGCGTGCTGGTGAAGGTGTAGGTGCCCGCTGGCGCATCGCACACCGCGAAGCCGTCCGCACGGTCGACGATCGTGAGTCCATCGGTGCCGACCATCCCATCGGCTGTGCACGGGATATGCACGCGCGCCGAGGTGTTGGCGGGGACCGTGACCGTCCACTCGAAATGCGCGCCGTAGCGACGCCATGCGCTGCAAATCTCGCCGTTGATCGAACGATAACTGCCGCTCGCGTGAGCGAGCCCCTGCCCCACGAACGGCCGAAGCATGAAGCGTTGGTAACCTGGCGTGTCCGCGTCGAGTTCGATGCCGAGCACGTGACGGAACAGCCACTCGCCGACCGAGCCGAGCGAATAGTGGTTGAAGGAGTTCATGCCGTCCCGGTGGAAGCCGCTGGCGATCGTCCAGCTGTCCCAGCGTTCCCAGATGGTGGTCGCGCCTTGGAGCACCGGGAAAAGCCACGACGGGTAACTTTCCTGCAGGAGCAGCCGGTAGGCGACGTCGGCGCGGCCCGCGAGCGTGAGCTGCGGATTCAAGTGTCCGATGCCGACGAAGCCCGTGCTCAAGTGCCAATCGAGCGCGCGGATGTTCGCGACGAGATGCTCCGCCGCCGCGGCGCGGAGTTGGTCTGGCAAAAGGTCGAACGCGAGCGCGAGCAGGTAGGCGGTTTGTGTCTCGACGGCGATGCGTCCATCCGGGCGCACCCACTCGGCTTGGAACGCGGCGCGCACTTTTTCGAACATCGCCTGGAAGCGCGCCGCATCGGTGTCGCGGCCGAGCGCGCGGGCGAGGCGCGCCATTTTCGCGGCGTCGTCGGCCCAGTAGGCGGTCGCGAGGAGATTCTTCATCGGCGAATGCGTGCCGAACGAGGTGTCGCTCGGGATGCAGAGCCAGTCGCCGTAGTTGTTGCCGAGTTGGTTGACGCGAAGACCGCTCGGGTTGTGCCGCTCGATCCAGTCGAGCCAGCGCACCATCGCGTTCCAGTGGCGCTCGACGAGGCGCAGGTCGCCGTAGACGCGCCAGAAGGTGTAAGGGATGATTATGCCAGCGTCGGCCCAACCGGCGGCGCCGCCGAGGTTGCCGAGGCCGACCCAGTTGATGTCCTCGCGCAGGCGGGGCGCGATGTCGGGGAAGACGCCGTCCGGCGTCTGCGCGTCCTCGACATCGATCAGCCACTTGGTGAAGAACGCCGCGACGTCCATGTTGCACGTGGCGGTGCGGAAAAACACCTGCGCGTCGCCCATCCAGCCGAGGCGTTCGTCGCGCTGCGGGCAGTCGGTCGGCACGGACAGGAAGTTGTCGCGCTGCGACCACACGCCGTTGAGCCAGAGGCGATTCACGCCGGCGTGGGAGCACTCGAAGTGTCCCGCCGGTGGCGTCGCCGAGTGAATCACGCAGCCGGTGATCGTCCCGAGCGTGGGCGTGAACTTGTCACCAAATAGGTGACAGTTGTCGGAGCCGAGCGCGGTGAGCTCGACGAACTGGAAGCCGTGGAAAGTGAAATGCGGCTCGAAAACCTCGAGGCCGCCGCCGCGACACACGTAGACGTCGGTCGCCTTCGCGCGGCGGAGATTCGCGGTGTAGAGCGTGCCGTCAGGATTGAGGCGCTCGCCATGGCGCAACTGGACGCGCGTGCCGGTGGGCAGCTCGACCGCGAGCCGGATCCAGCCGGTCATGTTCTGCCCCAGATCGTAAAGGTGCACGCCGGGACTGATCTCCCGATGCGAGACCGGCACGCGCGTCTCGGTGATGCGCACGGGCTCGCTGCGTTGCGCGACGAGCGGAGCGGTCGGTGCGGCGACCTCGCGGACCGGCAGCCAATCGCGCGGCGCGCGGCGGGCGTCGTAGATTTCGCCCATTTGCAGGTCCGACGATAAAATCGGCCCGGTGGCGCAGCGCCATTGTCCATCGGTGCCGAGCGTGAAACGCGCGCCGTCGGCGAGGTCGACCTCGAGTTGGAGCGCGAGGCTGTTTTCGAGCGAACCGTAGCGGCCCTTCGTTTCCTGCCAACCGACGAAACCCGACCACCAGCCGTCGCCGAGCGTGACGGAGAGCTCGTTGGCGCCGGCGGCGAGGAGCGCCGTGATGTCGTAGGTGCGGTAGTGGATGCGCTTGTCGTAGTCGGTCCACTCCGGGGCGAAGAGGTCGTCGGTCACGCGGCGGCCGTTGGCCCGCAGATCGAGCAGGCCGCGCGCCGTGGCGAAGAGCGTGGCGCGCGCGATCGCGCCGGGGAGTTGGAACTCTCGGCGAAAAACTGCCGGCGTGCCCGGCTCGGTGAGCGTCGCGACCACGGCGTCGGGATCGCGTCGCACGATCTCGGGATCGGCGGCGATCCACTTCGCACACCAGTCGTCCGGGGCGAGCAGCCCCATGGTCCATCGTGCGGGAGCGGAGCGGACGCTCGCACCGGTCTCGTCCCACGCTTCGACTTGCCAGTGACACGCGTCGCGCGAACGCAGCGTCGCGCCGGCGTAGGCGATGTGGACGGTCTGCGCGCTCTCGACGCGACCGCTGTCCCAACGGTCCGTCTCGCCGGCGGCGAGTTTTTCCGGCGTCGAGGCGACCCGCACTCGGAATGCCACTTGGCGCGCGCCGCGCCGGCCGCTCTCAAGCAGCCAGCTCAGTCGCGGGCGGCGCTCGTCGAGGCCGAGCGGATCGACGAGGTATTCACAGCGAAGGGAGGAAACGCAGGTGTCAGACACGGTTGATTGGAAGTGTCATCGCGCGATGCGCGAAGTGCGCCGGGGCGATCCGGATGGATGGCTTCGGCGCTTCGCTCCCCGCAATGACCGGCTGGGCATGCGCGCTCGTGGTCAGGCTCGCTCGGCCTCGATTTGCTCGAGCGATTTGCCGGAGGTATCGGGCATGAAGAAGTAGCCGACCACGCCGCTGATCGCGAGGAACAGCGTGAGGAGGCCGGCGATCTGCTTGATGCCGGCGTGCGCTAGGATCGGCACGAAGAAGCTCCAGATGCCGAGGATCGTGCGCGCCACGCCGAAGGTGAAACCCTGGGCGGTGCCGCGCAGCGCGGTGGGAAACAGCTCCTGGCTGAAAACCTTGTAGAACGCCTCGCCCGAGAGCGCGGCGCTGGCGGAGAAGAGCACGATGTTGCAGATGACGGTCGTGATCGTGAACGGAAAGAAGAGGAACAGGCCGTAGGAGATGGTCTGCATCACCGCGCCGACGCCCCAGAGCAGCTTGCGCGTCTCGTAGGACTTGTCCGAGTAGCGCATGAAAATCGTCACGGTCACGATCATCGTGATGACGAAGTTCGCGCTCGAAAGACCGACGCTCATCGCCTGGCCGCCGGCATGGAGCGTGGAAATGATGTAGGGGTTGAAGATGCCTGCGGTGCCCGCGGCGAGGTTCCAGAAGAGATAAATCGTGGCGGTCCAGACAATGGCCTTGAGATTCGAACCCTTGAACAGCGCCCAGAGATTCTGGCCGACGCCCTTGCCGGCTTTCGCGGCTTCCTGCCAGCGCGCGGACTCGGCGAGGCCGCGGCGCAGCGCCCACGTCACGACGGCCACGACGAACAGCTGGAGAAAAACGATGCGAATGCCGAGCAGGCCGAGCGGCGCGAGCGCCAGGGCGAGCCAGAGCACGATCACCGGGCCGAGACACCATGCGACTTGGGTGAAGCCGAGGAGCTTGCCGCGCGCCTTGTCCGGCGCGAACTCGCCGACGAGCGCGAGGGACGTCGGGACGTCCGCGCCGACCGCGACGCCGACGATGAACGTGCCGAGGAAGAGCATCTCCTTGTTCTGGCACAGCGCGCACAGCAGGATGCCGAACGCGTAGACCATGAGGTCGTATTGGTAGATTTTCTTGCGACCGAGCTTGTCGCCGAGCCAGCCGCCGATGAGCGCGCCGAGCGCGCAACCGAGGGCGTTCGGGCCGATGGCCGCGAGCACGCCGACCGCGGTGTCGCTCATGCCGAATTCCTTTTGCAGGATCGCGAGGCCGGCGCCGAGCGCGACGATCGAACCGGCGTCGAGATACGACGCCATGCCGGCGAGCGCCGACCATTTCCATTGCTGCGCGGTGATGTGGGAGCCGTCGGCGGGCGCGGCTGGCACGGAGGACGTGACTTGACTCATGGGGTGTAGGCGGGGTTGCGAGAAACGTTTAGCGGGTGGGAATCCAGACGGTCATGTCGGCTTCGCCGCGGTTGCCCCATGCGTAGTAGGGCACGGCTTTCACGGCAATGACCCGCGGGGCTTGACCGTCAACCTCGCGGTAAAGCTGCCGGCCGGTCCACGCCGGCCGCTGGAGCGCGAGGGCATCGCAGGTGAGCGTGAGGACGGAGGCGTTGCCGATGCGCTCGCGGCGCGCGGTGAAGTTCGCAGGTTTCTGGAGCGAGAGCGCGACGTCCTTCAGCTGCACGCCCGGCGGGAGGTCGTTCGATTCGAGGCAGTAGACGAGCGGACCGTATTTGATCGTGACCTGGTCGACGGTCTCCTCGACGAGCGGGTTGGCCTCCCAGAGCGTGGCCTTGAACTCCATGTCGAACTGCACGACGTCGCCCTGCTTCCACGTGCGCTTCACGTCGGCGTAAGCGCCGGGCTGGAGCGCGGCGGCGACCGGCTGGCCGTTGACCTTGAGGGAAACTGCCTCGCTTTTCAGCCAACCGGGCACGCGCAGCTTCAGCGTGACTTCGCGCGCGGGAGCCTCGTCGACGACGATTTTCACCGCGCCGGCCCACGGGTAATCGGTTTCCTGGCGGAGCTTGATCGGTGTGCCGTCGAGCCAGTGCGAATCGAGCGTGCTGGCGGCGTAAAGATTGACCCACACGGTAGCGGGCGAGAGCGCGTAGACGTAGTTGTGCATCTCGGCGATGGTGCGCACGACGTTCGGCGGACAACAGAAGCTCACGGGAATGTTCGCCTCGCGCGTGCGCGACCAACGCAGCGGCACGTCGAAGTCGCGGAGCTTCTTCAGCGCGTTGACGTAGAAGTAGCGGGTGCCGTCGAGGCTGATGCCGGGCAGGATGCCGTTGTAGAGGGTCTGCTCGAACAGGTCCGCGTAGCCGGCATCGCCCGAGACGGCGAGCATGCGCCAGAGCCACATGCCGTAGCCGATGGTGGCGCAGGTCTCGTTGTAGGCGGTGAGATTGGGCAGCTGGTAATCGCGACCGTAGGCCTGGTGGACGGTCTTGATGTATTTGTGCTGTGTGTAGTCGACGCCGTCGGGCGAGGCACCGTCGTAGATCGCGCCGGTCATGCCGGTGATGTAGAGTTTCCGATCGGCGACGTTCGCGGAGATCGTCTCGAGCGTCTTCAGCAGAGTCGCGTCCCCGTCCTCGGCGAAGACGTCCGCGACGCCGGCGTAGAGGTAATTCGCGCGCACGGCGTGGCCGACAGCCTGCGTCATCTGCCGAAAGGGCATGCGGTCCTGGTTGTGGTCGCTGCCTTCGCTCGGCGGCACGAGGCTGCGAATCTCGATGAGTTGCTCCGCGAGCTTCAGATAACGCGGCTCGTGCGTGACGCGGTAAAGCTCCACGACACCCATGTAGTGCGACGGGCAGATGGCGTTGCGCGCGAGCTCCTGGGGTTTCTCAGCGCAAAGCTTGTCGATGTAGTCGGCGGCCTTGCGTGCGCAGTCGAGCAGCGTCGTCTTGCCGGTGGCGCGGTAATGCACGCATGCCGCCGTCATGAGGTGTCCCATGTTGTAGGTCTCGAAGTGTTCGCGGTCGGCGAACTCCTTCGTCTTTTCGCCGGCGCGCTGCGGGATGATGGTCTGCGTGTGCAGGTAACCGTCTTCGCGCTGGGCCCGGGCAACGACTGCGACGATCGCGTCCATCTGCCGGTCGATGGCCGGATCCTTCGTCACGGCGTAGATCTGCGCGAGCGCCTCGAACCATTTCAGAAAATCACCGTCGTTGAACGGCGGGCCGCGGAAGCGACCCTGCTTCAGGCCCGCGGCGATCAGGTAGTTGTCCCAGGCGGGGCTCGTCGCCGGATCGCTCAGCAGTTCCCACAGGTGCGGCACCATGGCGGTGCGGGCGACGTCGAAGCGCTCGCCGAGCAGGCCGCCCTGCCAGCGCACATCGCCCAAGTCGGGCATATACATCAGTGCGTGGGGCGAATGCGTGGTGTCGATCAGGGCTTTTTCCCCGGCGGAGCCGTCCGCGGGAGCCAGTGTGAGAACACAGCAAACGAGCGGCGCGAGAACAGCGTGCGATTTCATGCGTGGGCGGACGAGTTCAGGGTTCCCGGGCGAGAATCGTTTGTTGCACCGCATGACGCCAGCCTCGAACGAGGTCGGCCACGCGGGCGGTTTCCATTGTCGGGCGATAAACGCGACCCGCGCGCGGCAGCGCCGCCAGAGCCTCGAGCGACGAGACCACGCCCAACCCCAGCAAACCGGCAGTCACGGCGCCGAAGGCCGAACACTCCGCGAACGGCGCCAACCGCAACTCCGCGCCGGTGATGTCCGCGGTGAATTGCATCAGAAATCCGTTCCTCGTCGGCCCGCCGTCCGCGTGGATTGCGCTGATGTCCAGCGCCGCGTCGGCGCGCAACGCCGCCAGCGCATCGCGCAGTTGAAACGCGATCGACTCCTGCGCCGCGCGGACCACATGGCGGCGATCGCTGTGCGCCGTGAGGCCGACAATCGTCGCGCGCGCATCGGCCTTCCAATACGGCAGGCCGAGCCCCGAGAACGCCGGCACCAGATGCACGCCACCGTTGTCCGACAGCTCGGCCGCCATCGCTTCGACGCCATCGAGAGAGTCGATCAGCTTCAACTGGTCGCGCAGCCAGGTGAGCGTGGATGCCGCCGCAATGACGATGCCCTCGAACGCGTAGACAGGCACGCCGTCGCGCACCCAGGCGAGCGCGGTCACGACACCCTGCGATGAACGGCGAAACTCGCCGCCGAGGTTGAGCAGCACCGACGAACCGGTGCCCAGCGTGACCTTGGCGGAGCCGCGCGCGAAACAACCGTGCGCGAAGAGCGCGGCCTGCGAATCGCCCATCACGCCGCAAATCGGGACCGGGCGCGGCAAAGCGCCCGCGAGCGTCGTCGTGCCGAACGGCGCGAAACTCTCGCGCACCTCGGGCAACGCGCGTGTCGGCACGTCCCAGAGCGCACACAGCTCCTCGTCCCACCGCAGCCGGCGCACGTCGAACAGGAGCGTGCGGCTCGCATTCGTGTGGTCGGTCGCGAAGACCGCGCCGCCGGTCAGGCGATGGATCAGATAGGCATCGATGGTGCCGATGAGCGCCTCGCCGCGCTCCAGTTTCGCGCGGAGTTCCGGGTGCTCGCGCACGAGCCACTGGAGCTTCGACGCGGAAAAATACGGATCGATCCGCAAACCGGTGCGCGACTGGACGAGTTCCTCGTGCCCGGCCGCGACCGCGCAGGCGCAGAGCGGCTCGCTGCGTCGGCATTGCCAGACGATCGCGCGGTGCAGCGGTCGCCCGGTGGCGCGATCGAACACGACCACGGTCTCACGCTGATTCGTGAGGCTGAGGCCGATAATATCGGCGATCTCACGCTCATGCCGCGCCAACAGCGCGCGCACGACAGCGAGGACGTTTTGCCAAATCTCCTCGGCGTCGTGCTCGACCCAGCCCGGCTGCGGGTAGTGCTGCACGTGATCGCGCGACTCCCGGTCGAGCAGCCGGCCGTCGGTCGCGAAGAGCATCGCCTTCGTGGCGGAGGTGCTTTGGTCGACGGCGAGGACGAAGGGCATGGTATTCGCGAACCAGTTTTAACCACGAGTGAACACGAATGAACACGAATGCCCGGAAATGACACCTACAGCCGATTCGTGTCCGTTCGTGTTCATTCGTGGTTTTTCAGAATTCAGGGAGCCAGCAGTGCGAGCGCGGTGTCGCGCAGGGACTCCATGCTGATCCCGTAGTGCCGGAAGAGATCGGCCTGCGCGCCCGTGACGGTGTCCTCGTCGGGGAAACCGACCATCTTGAACTTCGGCGCGAGGCCGGCTTGGAGCAGTGTCGACGCAACCGCCTCCCCCAGCCCACCAGCAACCATGTGCTCCTCGACCGTGACGATGGCGCGGCACTCGCGCCCCGCCGCGAGCACCGCGGCGACATCGAGCGGCTTGACGGTGTGGAAACTCAGCACGCGGGCGCTGACGCCTTGCTCGGCGAGCGCCGCGGCGGCGAGCACCGCGTGGACGACGGTTTCACCGCTGGCGAGGAAGGCGACGTCGTGCGTGGGAGCGAGCTTGCTCGCGACAGCTCCGGCTGGAGTCGGCACCAAGTTCCCTTCCCCAGGAAACACCACGCGAGCGCGCCCGGGTTCAAACGGCGCGGCGCTGCCCGGCAAGTCGAGCATGGCAGCCTTGCCGAAACGGAGAAAAACCGGCCGCGTGGCGGCGCCGGCGTAGCGCACGGCTTCGCGCGTCTCGAAGTTGTCGGCCGGCGCGATGATCGTGATGTTGTGGATCGCGCGCATCACGGCGAGGTCGTGCAGCGAGTGGTGCGTCGAACCGAGCGCGCCGTAGCTGACGCCGGCGCTGATGCCGACGAGCACCGCGGGGACGTTCGAGTAGCAGACGTCGTTCTTGATCTGCTCGAGCGAGCGCGCGGTGAGGAAACACGACGGCGAGACGCCGAAGGCCTTCTTGCCGCACGCGGCGAGGCCCGCGGTGATGCCGACGAGGTTCTGCTCGGCGATGCCGACTTCGACGATCTGCCGCGGCAGCGCTTTGCCGAAAGGAGCGAGCTTGCCTGAGCCGCGCGAGTCGGAGGTGACGGCGACGATGCTCCGGTCGGCCGTGGCGAGCGCCTGCAACGTGTCCGCGAATTCCTCGAGATTGGCGCGGCCTTGCTTGAGGTCGAGTTTCGCGGCCAGCGCCTTCGCGGCGGGCGTGAGCATGGACGGGGCGGGCGCACTCATGCGGAGGCCTCCCGGAATCTCTGCTCGGCCGCGTCGAGTTCCGCGAGCGCCTGCGCGAGTTCGGCGTCGCTCGGGACACCGTGGTGCCACTTGCCGACGTTTTCCATGAAGCTGACGCCCTTGCCCTTCACGGTGTTCGCAATCACGAAGAGCGGCTTGCCGGGATGCGGCGCGGTGAGTGCAGCGGTGAGTTGCGCGTAATCGTGGCCGTCGACTGTGCGGACTTCCCAGCCGAACGCGCGCCACTTCTCGTCGAGCGGTTCGTTCGACATCACGTCGCGCGTGTGGCCGGTGATTTGAAGCGTGTTGTGGTCGAGAATGGCAACGAGGTTGTCCAAGTCGTAATGCGCAGCAGCCATGGCGGCCTCCCAGTTGGAGCCCTCGGCGAGCTCGCCGTCGCCGAGCAGCGTGAAGACGCGGAACGCCTCGCCGTCCATCTTCGCGGCGAGCGCCATGCCAAGGCAGATCGGCAAGCCGTGTCCGAGCGCGCCGGTATTCATCTCCATGCCGCGGATTTTTCGCGTCGGATGCCCGACGTAGTAACTCTGGTAGTGACAGACCGTGCGCAGGTCGGCGTCGGGGAAGTAGCCGCGGTCGGACATCACGGCGTAGAGCGCCTCGACGCAGTGGCCCTTGCTCTGCACGTAGCGATCACGCGTGGGAGAGGCGACGGTCTCGGGCGCGACGTTGAGCACGCGGTGGTAGAGCGTATTCAGGATGTCGAGGCACGACAACCCGCCGCCGGTGTGGCCGGCGCCCGCCTCGTGGATGAGGCGCAGCATGCGGCGGCGGAGCGCGAAGGATTTGAGCGCGAGATCGCGGTCGGTCATGTCACTCCTGCGGCGCGGCGTGGTGATAGACTTCCCAGCCGAGATAGCGCTCGAAGGCCTCGGCGAGCACGCCGGCGGTGCGCGAGGCGTTCATAACGACATGGTGCTCGAAGCCCTCGCGGCAGACGTGGCGCATGAGTTTTTGCAGCTGCGGCACGTGCGCGACGGCGCGGTTGCCGAAGGTCTTCAGTTCGTCGTTGGTGAGCGCGCCTTCGCCGACGTAGGTGCGGATCTTGCCGGCAACGTCGTCCGTCGTGATGCGGCTGTAGGTGAGCGGCGCGGCCGGCGTGCGGCCGTCGAGCGCGCCCCAGGTGTTCTCGACGCCGAGCGTGGAGCCGAGGATGGGCGCGTTGAGGATCTTGACGTCGGGCAGGAACGATTTCGCCCAGTTGCCGCAATGAAAGAGCACGCACTTGTCGTCCGCGGTGCCGTAGTTGTTGTTCCAATCGACGAGCGCGCTCGGCGACTGCGACGCGAGCTGCATCGCATACATCGTGAGCACGCCGGTGACGTCGACCTCGCACGCGCTGGGGAGGAGACTCTCGCTCATCATGCTCATCGACGTGCAGACGTTGCAACCGTGGTTGGCCTGCAGCGAGGTCCAGCACTGGATGGCGGTCGCGTCGAGGTGGTGGGCGGCGACGAAATCGTCGAGCACGACACCGAGGCGTGCCATCTGCGCGAGCTTCGCGGGCGGGACGGCGGTGGCATTCGCGTAGGCGCGGATTTCTTCGATCTTGGCGACGAGCTTTGCATCCTTGTCACCGAGTTTGCCAGCGGCGCCGAGAATCTCGGACAGGTCGACCGTGGTGACGGAGATGCCGTTACGCTCGAGAATTTTCTCCGAGTAGCGGACAGTGTTGAACGCGCCCGGTCGTGCCCCGACGGCACCGATGCGGACGCGGCGGAGACCCTGCACGACGCGGCAGACAGCAACAAAGTTCTCAAGGTCGGCACGGAACGATGCGTCGCCCGGATGCACGACGTGCTTCGTCGTGAGCGTGTAGGCGATGCCGGCCTGGCGGAGATTGTTGCAGACGGAAATCTTGCCGCACCACGAGTCGCGGCGGCGCACGACGTCGAGCTTGTCGAGGTCGTCGGGGTAACCTTGCACGAGCACGGGCACGTTCAGCCCGGCGAGCTTCAGCGTGTCGGCCACACCCTTCTCATCGCCGAAATTCGGCAGGCACACGAGGACGCCGCTGAGGCGGTCGCGGTGCTGGCGGAAGAGTTCGGCGCATTTGCGCGCATCATTGTGCGTCTCGACGCTGCCCAGCTTCGTGGCATTCGCGTCGAGCATGATGGCCTCGAGGCCAAGTTCGCCGAAGAGCTTCGTGATGTCCGCGCGGGCGTCCGGCACGAGCCGGTCGGGGAAGAAGTCGCGGTTGCCGAAGATGACGCCGAGCGCCACGGGAGTTTTTTTCATGGGAACGACCGGCGCAGTTCCGGGCCGCGCCGAATGGGGCTGTTGAGGAAGTAGAAAAAGGGGTGCGCGCGGCCACGCTGGACCGCCGGAAAAGCCTATCGTAACTTCCGGGAGGTTTCTTCCGCCTTTGCGCCGAATTTCGCCGGAATCCTAAGCCGGAAAATTGCGGCAATCTGGACCGCGAACCGCCGATTTCAGCGCAACATCTCCGGCCAGCCTCACGCGCGGTCGTATCGCGGGAGTTGCGCAAGCGCCGCCACGAGTCTTCAGGCAGTGTGCCGCGCTGACGACGCGAGGGGGGGGCTCAGCGCGCGAGCTCGGCGGCGCGCCGCTCGCGCCAGACCGGCTCGAGGCCGGCGGCGGCCTTGATCGCGGTGCCGACCTGCGGACCGTTGTTCAACCAGACGTTGCCCGGGCCGGTGGCATTCTTGAGGAAGCGCTCGGCCGGACACCAGTTGTCGCGCACGGTGATGAACGACGAACCCTCGTCGGTGTAGAGATAGAACCAGTGCTCGGGATCGTGCACGAAGGGGCTCATGACGATCGGCTCGACGACGTTCTCGCTGACGATCGTGCCGGGTTGGTTCGAGAGCGTGTAGATGCCGGCGTTGTCGGCCGTGCGCGTGGCGACGCGCCGCAGCAGGTTGGCGTGCACGCGATTGTTGCGCATCGCGTTCGGCGTGCGCGTCCAGCCGAAGCCCAGGCTGATGCCCGTGTAGGATGTGTCGCGCACCTCGTTGTGCTCGATCGCGGTGTCGCGCACGAAGCCGGCGATGATCGCCACCCCGCCCCAGTCCTCGTTGGCGCAATCGGCGATGAGGTTGTTCGCAACGCGAATGCCGGAGACCACCGCGCGGTCGTCGGCCGGCGCGTAGGGCAGATGCGCCTCGAATCCTCCCTCGGCAAACGCGCCGAGCATCACGCCGTTGATGCCGATGTCGCGCCCGACACAGCCCTCGACGGCGCTGTCGCGGACGCCGGATTGCAGATCGATGCCATTCGCGGCCGCGTGGCGCACGGTGCAATCGACCAGACGCACGTCGCGCGCGCCGCTCACTTCGATCGCGGCCGGCGGGCGGCCGAGCCATGCCTGGTTGTCGAGGCTTCGCCAGTCGGGCGTGCCTTTCGGCTTCAGCGCATACGCGTCGGTCATGAACAAGCCCGCCTGCAACGGCACATGGCCGAGCAGCGACGGACGCAGCCACGTCGTGTGCGCGAACTCGACGCCCTCGACCGTCACATGCTCGACCGGACGGTCGAGCGTGCCGGCGACGCGGACGAGCGTCTCCAGCGCGGGCGCGATCACCTCGGCCTGAGCAAGATCCTCGCCCGAGCGTGGCCAATAATAGACAACGCCGGCGCGCAGGTCGGCGAACCACTCGCCGGGCGCGTCGAGATAGGCAATCGAGTTGGCGAGGAAGAACGCGGCGTTCTTGCCGTCTTTACCCGGCATCGGCGGCTGCGGCCACGGATGCTCAAATTCCACGCGGCTCTCCGGATCGTGAAACTCCACGCGCGCGACCTCGCCGGCCACGGCGCGCGACTTTATCCGCAGCACGGCGATCTCCCATGCTTGGAGCAGAATCATCTCCACCCCGCGCAAATCTTCCGGCAGCGCGAGACTCGCGGGGAATTCCGCACGGCGCGCCGTGCGGTCCCACCCGGTCAGGCGCTCCATCGCGTCGCCGTTCGGCGTGCGCGCGCGGATGGCTTTGCGCCCGGTCACCCAGAGTTGCCGGAATTCGAGCGCGCGTCCGTTAAACATCGGCAACGGCGCCACCCACACATGACCACGCGCGGCGGCGGGCAACCCCGCAGGCGTTTCGTCGGCCGGCCGCCAGTCCACCACGCGAACGCCGCCGCTCACGATCGGACGTTCGTCCCGGGCCGCGACGATCCGCGTCGGCGCGGTCGCCGTGCCGCTGTCTTCGGGACGCAGAAGAATCGGCTCGTAGAGCGAATAGGTGCCACCGCGCAGGACGACGCTCACGCCGTCCGCAGCGGCCGGGTCCTTGAGCCGGCGCCATTCGCGGCCCTTGCGCAACGCGGCGGACACGGTGGCGAGCGGCGCTTCCGCCGTGCCGGCGTTCGTATCCGCGCCCGCGGGCGCGACCCAGATTTCGCCGGCCTCAGCGACGAGCGCGCCGACCAGCGCGAGGGCGGCGAGGCACGCCGCTTTCATTTCTTGGTTCCCTCGTGCATGGCGTGCTGCAGACGATACTCGCGCGGCGTGCAGCCGCAGGCGCGGCGGAAGGTCTCGTTGAAGCGGCTGATCGAGTTGAAGCCCGACGCGAACGCGACCTCGACGATCTTGTCGTCGGTCGTGGCGAGCAGGCGCTGCGCGTGCGAGATGCGATGGTGCATGAGGTAATCGAGCAGCGTCGTCCCAAACGCCTTCTTGAAGAGACCCATCGCGTAATTCGGATGCAGGCCGACGCTGCGGCCGATCTCGGTCACGGTGAGCTGCTCGGTGTAGCGCTGGGCGATGACGCAGGCGATTTGCTCGACCTTGTTGAGTTCGCCGCCTTGCAGGCTGGTGGCGCGCGCCTTGGCTTTCGGGCCGGCCGCGCCGACGGCCAGCGGCAGCGCTCCGATCATGCGCCGCAAGCGCGCCTCCATCTCGAGCATGACGACGTGGCGCACATCGTCGTCGGGTTGCTGGAGATCCTGCTCCCACTGCGCAAAGAGGTCGTGGTCGTGCCGTTCTCGCGGGCCGAGTTTTTCGGTGAGCACCTCGCCGCGCAGCAACGGCTGCACGAAACGATCGGTCAGCTTGCACTGCAGGAACCACGCGAGCGGTATCGTCGCGACGAAATACGAGGTCTCCTTCGCGAAATCGACGATTTGGTGCGGGATCGCGGCCCAGAAGACGTTGAGCGAACCGGCCTCGAGCTGCACCTTGCGCCCGCCGAGCAGGTAGCTGACGTGACCCTTGGTGAGCAGGTTCAGCTCGATCTCATTGTGGTGATCCGGCCGCCGCATGGGCGAAGGCGTCCAGTGCACGCAGGAAAATCCATACGGCGTGAAGTCGGGACGATCGGGATCGAAGGAGACGTAGGGCAAGTCTTAGGAACGCGACAAAAACAGCGGGAAAACCGATAGCAGCGAACCGGGAAATTGGATAAGAATATTTTCAGGTCAACCCCCACAGTCCTCCGGGCCGAAAAATTTCCGTGCCATCGTTGAATCCTGCCACTCGGCCGCTGCGAGCAGCGCGCGCTGCGCTGCTCGGCGTGAGCATTGTCTGGTTCGCCGCGACCGCACTTGCCGCGCCGCTCGCGTGGAAAAGCACCGCCACCGGCACGGATGTGCCGGTCGAGCTGCGCGACCCCACCCACGTCACGACCGCACCGGCTCCGCTGATCATCTACCTGAAGAACCTCGCCGCGCCGCGCATCGGCACCGAGAGCGACGAGGCCATCCTCGCCGATTTCGACCGCACCGGCTATCGGGTGGCGATCTTCGACTACGCGAAAAATGCCCGCGCGCGCTGGCCGTGGCTCAACCGCGATTTTACCGAGCTCCGCGCCGCGATTCACCGGCGCGCTTTTCTCGCCGACATGAAACTCGATCCCGCGCACATCTTCATCGTGCCCGCCGGCTACCGACTGGCGCGCGAGGTGCCGTTCGCCCGCGACGGCGCACGCGTGCTCGCGATGGACATCCTTTACCCGGCGAAGCCCGCGCGCCCGGTCGGCACGGTTCTCGAATTCTCCTGCGACAACGCCGACCGCATGGGCAACTTCTCGCTGCAATTCTGCACCGACACGCTGCTCGAGGGCGCGGCGACCGAGGGTTTCGCCGCTGCGATGGCCGACCATCCCGTGCCCGCGCCCTACAAGGGACTCGATGCCATGCCCGAGTGCGCGCAACGCATCAAAGCCGCCGTGCGCACGCTGCGCGCCGTCGCCACGGAGCTGCCGCTTGACGGTCGCATCGTCCCGGTCGGCTTCTCGCGTGGCAGCGGCATGGCGCTGCTGCTCGCGACGACGCGCGGCCACGCGGAATTCGACTCGCTCGGCGAGCATCGCGCCGTCTCCAGCGACGTGCAGGGCGCCGTCGTGCTCTCGGGTCGCTTCACCTACCTCGATCTGCTCCCGCACGACGCGATGATTCCGCGCTACGTAGCTGCGTGGGGTGAGCGCACGGCGCACAATGAGGTCTGGCGCGCGCATGGCGCGCTCGATTTTCTCCGCGGCCCGACGGTGCCGCTGTTTCTCAGCATCAACGCCACCGAATCTCCCGATGCCCTGCACCAGATGAAAGTGCTGCGCGCGCGACTCGGCGAACTCGGCTCGCCGTTCGAATATCATCCGGAAGCGGAGCCGCGCGGTCACCGTGTGCCGCTCGCGCCGGAAGTGCTGAATCCCCTGCTCTCCTACTTGCGCGCCCAGCTCGGAGCAGCCGCGCCCGCGCCTGCGCCGTCTCCTCTTCCAGCTCGCCTCCCGTCCCCATGAAACTCCGGCTCGCCGCCCTGCTTTGGCTCTGCGCCACGCTCGCACTCGTCCGCGCGCAGGAATTCGCCCCCACCGGCATCACGAACTCCTCGCGCGTGCCCGAGACCGCGCTGCCGCCGCCGGTCGTGCCCGACGCCGCCCGCTTCAACGACTACTTCGAGCCGCTCCGCACCGAACACGCCGCGATTTCCCCTGACGGACGCTACCTCGCCTTTTCCATTCGCGAAGAAAGCAAGCTCTACGTCGTCACCGCCGACTTGAATCAACCCGACGCCGCGCGCGCCAAGATCCTCGTCGCCGACGACGCGACGTCGACTCCGGCGCAAATCGCGCATCAGTTCGAGCCCACTCCTGCGCGCATCCTCTGGATGTCGTGGGCCACGCCGACGCGCCTGGTCATCCAGACCAACCGCGTCACCGACACCGCGATCGGATTTCCGCCCCGCTGGATCAGCGCATCGGGCACCCTTTTCGGAATCGACTTCGACGGCCGCAACGCCGGCCAGCTCGTCGGCCCGCGCGATTTAGCCGAGAGCCAGCTCGAGATCCCCCAATCGACGCTTGTCGACCGATTCACCGTGCAGCGCAACGACACCTCGTTCGAGCAGCGCGTGAACACGCCCGACCGTCCCGCCGCCACCGACACCTCCGGCGGCAAATTCGGCAACGACCTCAACGTCGCGGCCAACCCCGAGCTCGCCTCGACCCCGGAGGCCGCCGCCTCGACACTCACCGAACGTCCGGGCAAGGAGCCGCGCTCGCTGCGCACGTTGCGCCGCGATCCGCTGCACCCGGCCGCCGTGCATCTGCTCGCCACGGGCGTCGGCGAATCGCGTTCGCTCCAGCTTTTCTCCGTCGACACCACGACCGGCAAGCTGACCGGCGTGAACAGCGATCGCGTCCGCGCCGATCAGGACTTCCTGCTCGATCAACAGGGTTTCATGCGGCTCACGATCCCGAACTCGATGCTCACGCGGTTTCCGTTCCGCTACGACTATCTCGGCGCAAAAGCGGAAAGCGCCGGCCGGCCGCTCGCCACCGTCCTCGGTTTCGGCGAGTTCGCGATCTCCCCGCAGAACTATTTCGGCGAACGCGAACTGCCGCTCGGCTTCGACTCGAGCGGCGACATCCTCTTCTACGCCTCCAACCGCGGGCGCGACACCTTCGCCGTCTACGGTCGCCATCTGAGCACCGGCCAGCCGGCCAACGTCGCGTTCGAGAGCCCGCACTTCGACCTCATCGGCGCGCCGACCGACGCGTTCCCGCCCGACACGCTCGTCTTCGATCCGCACACCTTGGAATTCGCCGGCATCCGCTACGACGCCGCGATGCGCACGGCCGCGTGGCTCAAGCCCGAGTGGCGCGACGTGCAGGCCACGCTGGAGAAAAAATTCCCCGGCCACGCCGTCGACATCCTCGACTGGGACGCGGCCGGCCGGCGCTTCATCGTCGCGACGCAAAGCCCCGCCGACGCGGGTGCGTTCTACGTCTTCGACCGCGAACGCAGCCAGCTCTCGCAATTCGCGCGCCGGGCGCCGTGGCTCGATGCGCAACACACCTTCGCCACGATTCCGTGGCGCTACGAGCGCACCGACGGCACGCCGATCACCGGCCTCATCACCGTGCCGACCAGCGCGCGCATCAAGCCTTTCCCCATGGTCATCGTCTGCCCCGACGTCCCGTGGCAGCATGTCAGTTCGAATTTCCGCACGGAGATCCAGGCCCTCACCGACATGGGTTTCGCCGTCGTGCAATTCAACGGCCGCGGCGCGTGGGGACTCGGCGTGAAACACCGCGATGCCCTTCGCGCCGGCTACGATCTCGTGCAGGTCGACGACATCGTCACGACCATCGACGAGTTGGAAAAACGTTTTCAGGTGAACCCGAAGCGCGTCGCGCTCTTTGGCCGCGGGCACGGCGGGTTCATCGCCTTGCGCGCGCTGCAGGATCATCCGGAGCGCTTCCGTTGCGCCGTCGCCCTCGACGCGCCGATCGACCTCGCCGGATGGATTCGCGAGCAATACTGGACCGAGGGCGCGGCCTACCCGCAACTGGTCCGTAGTGCGTTCGGCGACGAGGCGCGCCTCGCCGCCGCGCCGCTCCGGAGCCACCCGGAGAAAATTAGGAAGCCGATCCTCGTGCTCTCATTCCCGGGTCGCGAAGGCGAATTGCGCCGCGGACAATATCTCGCCGCCCGCGCCTTCGCCGCCGCCGCCGAAAAAAATACCGATGTCACTTTCGGGGATTTGCCGACCGACTACGCCCGCGGACTCCCGCGCGCGCGCGCCGGCTCGTTCGCCAAGGTCGAGGAGTTCCTCAACCTCCACGTCTACAGTTACAACGTGAAGCCCGGCGACGTTCGCGAAGTGAAGGAGTCCGCCAAATAAACCGCGCGCCCTGCCGCGGCCGCGCGCCGCGATTTGCGGATTTGTATTTCCGGAATTCTCATCTCGGGCTTAGGAACTAGGCAAATTTCGTCCGAGTGTCGGGAGAATCGGGTATCCGCTCATGGTATAACCCCCATACCCAATCGACCGCGAGCCACCTCCTCGCGGGTTATCCACCCCTCAAACCCTGCACACCGATGCGCTGTATACCACCCACCCGGGCCGGAGCGATGTTGTCTCTTTGCGTCCGCTTCTCCCGCGTCCTCGCGCTGGCCTTCGCCACCACGCTGATCACCGTCTCCGCCACGGCCCAAACTCCCGCCACCGGCACGATCCGCGGTAACGTCACCAACGCCACCAACGGCCGCACGCTCGAGAACGTCGTGCTCCGTGTCAGCGGCGGCAAACAGGCGATCTCCAATTCCTACGGCGACTACGAGTTCACCGGCGTGCCCGCCGGCGAAGTCCAGGTGCGCGCCAGCTACGTCGGCGAGCCCGACATCGTCGCGACCGTCAACGTCGCCGCCGGCGACGTCACGCGCCGCGATTTCGTTTTCCGCGAGAACGCCGTGGAGGGCCAACCCCAGACGAACAAGAACGGCGCCGTCGAACTCAGTCCCTACACCGTCAACGCCGAGCGCTACCGCAATGCGCGCGCCGTGGCCACGGCCGAGGAGAAGAATTCGATCAACATCAAGAACGTCGTCTCCACCGACCAGTTCGGCTACATCCCGAGCGGCAACGTCGGCGAGTTCGTGAAATTCCTCCCCGGCATCCAGCTCGACTACGGCACCCCGAGCGGCGGCGCCGGCGGCTTCGCCGACAGCGCGGCGCAAGGCGTCTCCGTTCGCGGTTTCGGTCCCGAAGACACTACCATCCTCATCGACGGCCTGCCAGTCACCGCCACTCTCCCGGGCAGCCTCACCCGCCAGGTCGGCCTCGACCAGCTCTCGATCAACAACGCCGAGCGCGTCGAACTCATCAAGGTCGCCACGCCCGACATGCCGATGAACTCCGTCGGCGGTCAGATCAACCTGATCACGCGCAACTCGTTCGAATACGCGAAGCCTACCTACAGCGGCCGCCTCTTTTTCAACTGGAATGACATGCAGACGAGCGTCTTCAAGAAGACGCCCGGCCCGGTGAACAAGGCCACCTACAAGACGACGCCCGGCTTCGACGGCACCGCCGCCTACCCTTTCAGCAAAACGTTCGGCGTCTCTTTCAGCGCCGCGTGGAATCAGGAGTTTACCGACAGCTGGCGCGCCCAGCCGCTGTGGAACAACAACCAAGCGGCGAACTACCAAACCGGCGCCTTCGTCAACGCGGCCGGCCAGGCGTCGTCCCTCGCGAATCCCGTCCTCACGCGCTACCAGATTACCGACACGCCCATGATCACCGAGAAACGCTCGGGCAACTTCCGCGTCGATTGGCGCCCCACGCCCAACCAGACGGTCAAGGCGAACGTCCAATACAGCTCCTACGACGGCCGCGAAGCGCAACGCCGCCTCGACTTCCGCCCCACCATCGCCGCCACCGGCGCGGATTGGGACGCCACCAAGGTCGTCGGCACCACTGCCAACAGCACCATCGCCAGCACCGTCACCACCCGCGACCGCGTGGGCAACACCCTCAGCGGCCAGCTGCAATACGACGCTAATTTCTGGGGCTTCCAGATCAACGCGGCCGGCAGCTACTCCACGTCCAAGGCCGACTACGAGGACGAAAAGAACGGCCACTTCTCCGGTCTCGACCTCAACCTGAATCCCGGTCGCGTCGCGCTCTACGGCCTCGACCGCGGCATTCCGAACCAAGTCCTCGCCTACACGCGCACCACGAATCTGCCGGTCGACTACACGCAACTCGCCAACTGGTCCGGCACCTCCGGCGCCAAGGCGCAATCCGGCGAAGCCCACAATGAGCGCGACATCGGTCTCTGGAAGATCGACGTTTCCCGCCCGCTCGACTTCCTGCACTTCCTCGGTTCGAACAGCCTCACCGTCCAGACGGGCTATCGCCACGACGAGGAAACCAACAGAAAGTCCGGCCGCGGCACCGGCTACGCGCAGATTCTGAAGCCCGGCGCGAGCTTCACGGTCGCCGACATTCTCGACACCGACTACCTCAATCAAAGCCCCGGCTTCGGCCTGGCGCCGCAGCAATGGGCGTCGACCTACAAGCTCTATCAGCTGAACCAGGCGCAGAACATTTTCTACGCTCCCACCGAAAACGAATCCACCAACACCGCGGTCAACAACTACGCCAGCTACGTCAATCAGCAGAAGGACCTCAAGGAGAGCACCGACGCCTGGTATGGCATGATCTCGGGCCGCTTCTTCGACGGCCGCCTCAGCTTCGTCGGCGGCATGCGTCAGGAATCCAAGTCCCGCGTCGGCAAGGCCCCCTTCACCGACAACAAGTGGAATTTCGTGAAGAACAACGACGGCACGCTCTACTATGATGCTGCCCATCCGGCCGGCGTGACGACCAACAGCGCCTCGAGCGATCTCTTCGCCAGCACCGCCGCCGGCACCACGCTGCGCAACGCCCTCACCGCCGCCGGCATCGCTTTCCCGACCACGCCCTACGGCGCAGTCGCCAGCGACATCAACGCCAAGCGCCTCCAGCTCATCCCGCTCCGGGAAGTCGACCAGCACATCACCGGCGATCCCTCCTACAGCTTCAACACCGTCTATCAGCTCACCAAGAAGATCAACCTGAAGGCCGCCTTCTCCCGCTCCTTCAAGCTCCAGAATCTCGAGGACGGCAACGTCGGCGTCATCTCCGGCAACAACCAGTTCAGCTTCACCGAATACACGCCCACCGAACAGACGTCGAACAACGGTGCGAAAGGCCAGATCTCGATCGCCAATCCCGCCCTCAAGCCCGAAACCTCCAAGAACTGGGACTTCGAAGCCTCCTACTACAACGATAATGGCGGCAAATTCACCGTCTCCTATTACACCAAGTCGATCACCAACCAGGCGATGACGCTCACGACCTACTCGGGCACGCCCGCTTTCAACGCCGTCATCACCGCCATGGGTCTCGATCCAGCTGAATACGAGGACTGGCGCATCGTCACCTCAACCAACGCCGACACCGTGCAGAAGACCTCCGGCTGGGAATTCGAAATTCGCCAGGACCTCGGCGTGTTCGGTCACTGGGGCCGCCGCTTCTCCGGCTTCGCCAGCTACTCGATGACCGACTTCCCCGCTCCCGCCGCGGCGCAACCCGTCTCGATCACCAATCCCAACGGCACCACGACGGTCTTCACTCCCTCCGTGAAGACCGTCACGCTCCGCGCCAACCGCTTCGGTGGCGCCGGCCTCCAATACGCCGGCGACAAACTCACCGTCCAAATGCGCGCTGCCTACCGGAACGACAACGAAGACGCCTCCACGCGAATCACTGTCAACGTCAACGGCACGCCCGTCATCATCCGCAAAATCCAGCCCGCCGAGACTCGCGTCGATCTCAATGTCAGCTACCTCTTGAGCAAGCACTACAGCCTGTTCCTCAGCGGCCGCGACATCTTCAACGGCGAGCGCGAGCAAATCTGGCGCGACGATAACGGCCAGCTCGCCGGCTACGCCAACCTCTCCGACCTGCGCCGCTTCGGCGTCACCTGGACCTTCGGCGTCAGCGGCTCCTGGTAATTTTGCTTGGGGGTTAGTTTGTTTGCAATCGGCCCGGTCTCTCGCGGACCGGGCCTTTTTTCTCGAATACCATCGTCATACCGTAGCGTTCCACCGCTCGCTCGCGTCTTCTCCGCACATGTTCGCCCGCGTCCTCCGCCCGCTCGCTTTCGCCGCCATCCTCGCTCTCGCCCGCGCCGGCGACACGCCGCCTCCTCCGCCCGCGGAACTCGTGCAACGCGCCGAAAAAATCGTCGCCGCACTGCACCTCGCCGACTCCGCGCAGGCCGTCCGCGTGCGCGACCTCGTTGCCCGCCAATACGAGCAGCTCCGCGGGATTCACCAGCTGCGCGACACCGGCCTCAAAACCGCGAAGGAGTCCGCCGACAACAAGGCCGCCGCCGAAAAGCGCCGCGCCGAAGTCCTCGCACAAACCGACGCGCGCCTGTCCACGCTCCACGCCCAATACCTCGCCGCTCTCGCCGCCGAACTCACGCCCGTGCAGATCGACGCCGTGAAAGACGGCATGACCTACGGCGTGCTCCCGCTCACGTTCCGCGTCTACCAACAGATGCTGCCCGATCTCACCGCCGAGCAGAAGGCCCATATCCTCGCCTGGCTCACCGAAGCGCGCGAGCACGCCATGGACGGCAGCACCTCCGAGGAGAAGCACGCTTGGTTCGGCAAATACAAGGGCCGCATCAACAATTACCTCGCGAAAGCCGGCTACAACATGAAGGAAGCCGAAAAAAATCTCACCCACCCCGCCGCGCCCGCGGCCAAGTAATCCGCCCCGTTTTCATCGCTCCCATGAAGCTCCATCATCTTACGCGCCGCACCGTCGCCGCGCTCGCGCTCGGATTCATCGCGACCGTCGCTCTCGCCCAAGGCTACCCGCAAGTTCCCGCCGATCTCAAAGCCGCCGCCGAAAAACAAAAGCAGGCCGCCGACCGGCGCTCCGACGAGATTTTCGCCCGCCAGCTGCCCGAGATCGAAGCCTGGGCGGCAAAAGGGAAACCCTACCTGCCCGGCGCCGCCAAGCCCGCCGATCTGCCACAGGCGAAGATTCCCGCGTTCCCCGGCGCGTGGGGCGGCGGCATGTATTCCTTCGGCGGCCGCGGCGGCAAAGTCATCGTCGTCACCTCGCTCGCCGACTCCGGCCCCGGCACGCTGCGCGAGGCGCTCGAGACCGCCGGCCCGCGCATCATCGTCTTCAACGTCGCCGGCATCATTCATCTGAAAGACCATCTCCGCATCCGCGCCCCCTACGTCACGCTCGTCGGCAACACCGCGCCGGGCGACGGCGTCTGCATCGCCGGCAACACCGTCGAAATCGAAACCCACGACGTCATCGTCCGCCACCTGCGTTTCCGCCGCGGCGAGACCGACCCGGCCGACCGCGACGATTCCCTCGGCGGCAATCCGGTCGGCAACATCATGATCGATCACGTCTCCACCTCGTGGAGCCTCGACGAGAACCTCTCGATGTATCGCCACATGTATCAGCCGCCCGGCGGCGGCAAGGAGCTCAAGCTCCCCACGGTGAACATCACGATCCAGAATAGCATCTCGTCCGAGTCGCTCAGCACCTATCACCACGCCTTCGGCTCCACCATCGGTGGACTCAACAGCACGTTCCACCACAACCTCTGGGCCTGCAACACCGGCCGCAACCCGAGCGTCGGCATGTATGGCGACTTCACCTTCGCCAACAACGTCCTCTTCAACTGGCGCCACCGCACCATCGACGGCGGCGACCACGCCAGCCTCTACAACATCATCAACAACTACTTCAAACCCGGCCCCGGCACGCCGGACGACGACGTCGCCTACCGCATCCTCAAACCCGAGTCCGAGCGCAGCCGCACTGCCGTGAATCACTTCGGCAAAGCCTACGTCGCCGGCAACGTCGTCGAGGGCAACGCGCGCGTGACGAAAGACAACTGGGACGGCGGCGTGCAGCCCGACGTCGTCAGCCGCGAGCGCAAATTCCGCGAGTTGATGGCCGCAGCTCCGAAAGACGGCGCGAAGCGCGACGAGTTCGCCGCGAAAACCCAGGCCCACGTCGACTCCCTGAAGTTCTACGTCGAGACCGAAGCCGACGCGCTCAAAGCCATTCGCGTCAACGAACCGTTCGCGCACGCGCAATTCCCGCTCACCTCCGCGCAGGAAGCCTTCGCCTACGTCGTCGCTCACGCCGGCGCCTACCTGCCCACGCGCGACGCCGTCGACGCCCGCGTGCTCGAACAAGTCCGCACCGGCAAAATCCCGCCGCGCACCATCTCGCCCGAGACACCGAAACTCGCCAAATTCTACGGCTACCAGCAGAAATTCACCGACGAGCTCCCCCGTTACGTCGCCGCCGGATTCGTGACCAACCCGAGCGAAGTCGGCGGCTATCCCGACTACCAAGGCACCCCCTACGTCGACAGCGACGGCGACGGCATGCCCGACGCGTGGGAAACCGCGCACGGCCTCAATCCGCACGACGCGTCGGACGCGCTCAAGGACGCCAACGGCGACGGCTACACCAACATCGAGAAATTCATCTACGGCCTCGACCCGCGCGCGCCGAAGACCGACTGGACCGACCTAAAAAACAACGTCGACCCGCTCGCGCAGAAATAACTCCGCAATTCCATCGGGCCGTTCGTCGAACGGCCCTTTTCCTTTTTGCCCGGTGGCCCACGACCTCCAGGCGCGGGTTTTCCCGATAACCTTCATCCGCTCCCCCGCCACATGCGCCTTTCGACGCTCGCCGCCACACTCCTCCTCGCCGCCACGTCTTCGGTCACCGCGGCAACGCCCGCGCCGACTTCGCCTTCAGGCTCCCAGCCCTCAGCTCTAGGCACTCAACTCTGGTTCAGCCATCCCGCCGCCAAATGGGAAGAGGCGCTCCCGATCGGCAACGGTCGCCTCGGCGCCATGGTTTTCGGCGGCACCGCCGACGAGCGCATCCAGTTCAACGAAGACACGCTCTGGCTCGGAAAACCGCACGACTACGTTCGCGCCGGCTCCGGCACAGCCCTCCCGGAAGTCCGCCGCCTCCTCGCCGCCGGCGACGTGAAAGCCGCCGAGACGCTCGCGCGCGCCCAAGTCCTCAGCGATCCCGTCCGCCAGAAAGCCTACCAACCGTTCGGCGACCTTCGCCTGCACTTCCCCGGCCACGCCGCCGCGAGCAACTATCGCCGCTCGCTCGAACTCGATACCGCCCTCGCCTCCACGCGCTACAACGTCGACGGCGTGACCTTCACCCGCACCGTCTTCGCGAGTTACCCGGACAACGTGATCATCGTCCGCCTCGAAGCCGACCGACCCGGCGCGCTCACCTTCACGCTAAAACTCGATTCGCCGCACAAGGACGCCGCGACCGAACCGCTCGCCGGTTCAAACGGACTCACGCTCACTGGCCGCGTCCAACCCGACGGCCTCCGTTTCGAGGCGCTCGTCACTGTCGATCACGAGGGCGGCACGCTGGCCGTCGCCGAAAACACCCTCACTCTTACCGGCGCCACCACCGCCACGCTCCGCCTCGTTGCCGCGACGAGCTTCGTCTCTTGGCAGGACATCAGCGGCGATCCCATCGCGCGCTGCGCTGATTACCTCGCGAAACTTGCGCCGCATTCCTACGCGCAGCTCCTCTCGCGCCACATCGCCGATCACCAGAAACTCTTTCGTCGCGTCGCGCTCGATCTCGGCTCCACGCCCGCCGCTGATCTTCCAACCGACGAACGCCTCCGCCGCGCCAAAGTCGCCGGCAACATCGACGCCGACCCCGCGCTCGCCGCGCTCGAATTCGCCTACGGCCGCTACTTGCTCATCGCCAGCAGCCGCCCCGGTTCGCAGCCCGCCAACCTCCAAGGCGTCTGGAACGAGCTCCTCAACCCACCGTGGGAATCGAAATACACCACGAACATCAATTTCGAGATGAACTACTGGCTCGCGGAGACCACCGGCCTCGGCGAATGCCACGAGCCCTTCTTCGCCGCCATCGACGACCTGCGCATCAGCGGCGCGCGCACCGCGCAAAAGCTCTACGGCGCACGCGGCTGGGTGCTGCACCACAACTTCGACCTCTGGCGCGGCACCGCCCCGATCAACAACATCGACGGCATCTGGCCCACTGGCGGCGCCTGGCTCTGCTGGCATCTCTGGGAGCGCTACCTTTTCACCGGAGACCGCGACTTCCTCGCGCAACGCGCCTACCCGGCGATGAAGGAAGCATCCCTCTTCTTCGTCGACAGCCTCATCCGCGAACCGAAGCACGGCTGGCTCGTCACCTCGCCGTCATTTTCCCCCGAGCAAGGCACGATGACGATCGGTCCCGCGATGGACACGCAGCTCATCCGCGCCCTCTGGCGCACCACGCGCGACGCCGCGCGCACGCTCGGACGCGACGCCGACTTCGCCGCCGAGCTCGACGCAAAACTGCAACAGCTCCCGCCCGACCTCATCGGCCAGCACGGCCAGCTCCAGGAGTGGCTCGACGACGTCGACGTGCCCAACAACGTCCACCGCCACATGTCGCCCCTCTGGGCGCTGTATCCCGGCGACGCTTTCACTCCCGCCAACGCGCCTGTCTACGCCGCCGCGAAAAAGCTCCTCGGATGGCGCGGCGACGGCAGCACCGGCTGGAGCTACGCGTGGCGCATTCCGCTCTGGGCGCGCGTCGGCGACGGCAACATGGCCTACCGCCAGCTCTCGCTGCTGCTCACGAAACGCACGCTCCCGAATCTCTTCGACCTTTGCGGCCCGTTCCAGATCGACGGCAACTTCGGCGCCACGGCCGGCATCGTCGAAATGCTCCTCCAAAGCCATCAACGCACCGCCGACGGCACCGTCATCCTCGACCTGCTCCCCGCGCTCCCGAAATCGTGGCCGACGGGCAGCATTAAGGGCCTCCGCGCCCGCGACGGCTTCACCGTCGATCTCGCCTGGCGCGACGGCGCACTTACCCACGCCGTCATCCGTTCGCACCTCGGCCGCCCGGCGCTGGTTCGCTCCGGCTCGTCCACGCTGCAACTCACCTTGCCCGCCGACGCCGAGCGCTCGCTCGACGCCCAGTTGCGCTGATCAGCGTTGCAGCGCCCGCAGTGCGGCCTCAGCCGCTTCGGCCGTGCGCCACGCGCTGACCGGCAACTCGTCGGCGCTCTTGAAAACCCGGAGCGCATCGGGCGACTCCAGCGCGACGTGCGACTCGTCGAAATCCGTCTTCAAACCGAACTGCTGCGCGAGGAAACGATACATCGCCGCCCGCTTCGCCGGACCGTAATCGTGCCCCTCGCCCGCCAGGTGGACGTTGGCCACCTTTGTCGGCGCATCGAAGAGACCGTAGACGTGCTGCAGAAAGGGAAACTCGCTCTCCGGCGTGAACTGCGTCCAGTCCTTGCCGTCCGAGACCACCAGCTGCGGCCGCGGGGCGGCGAGCGCGGCGATCATCGCATTGCTCGCGAAATGCTCCGGGCTGCGATGGATCGGCAGCCCACTCTCGCACGGACAACCGCCGAAGAAATACCCCGACACCATCACGACCGGCACGCTGACCGCGATCCGCGGCTCGAGCGCCGCGAGCAGGAACGCCTGCGCGCCGCCGCCGGATTCGCCGGTCACCGCGATGCGCTTCGCATCCACGCCGGGCAGCGACGCCAGAAAATCCACCGCGCGCAGCGCCGTCCACAGCTGCATCGTGAGCGAAAACGGCCGCCGATGCGCCTCGGGGCCGAAAGCGATGAGCGAGTCGCCATAGCCGAACATGTCGAGCGAGAGCACGACGGCGCCGCAGCGCGCCAGTGTCGCGCTGCGGCGCTGCACGCTCTCGGTAAACCTTCCGTGCCGCGCCCAATCCTCGGGCGCGTTCACTCCGGGTGTGTGGCCGTGCGTGGTCAGCACCGCCGGTGCGAGCTTCGCCGCCCGCAGCGGCCGGTAGAGATTGCCGCCGACAAACACCCCCGGCACGGGCTCGAACATCACGTTCTGCACCGTGTAGCCGTCGTGCGCCCGCGGCTCGCTCACCATCGCGTTCAACGGCGTGCGGCGCGGCCACGGCGCGAGGCCCGCGCCTTCCTGGATTTTCCGCCGCATCACGTCCGCATAGGCGGCCCAGGACGCCCGCGTGTCGAATTCCTTCGCCGCCGCGCGCAACACCGCATCGCCCTGCTCGGGCGTCAAAAAATCGCGCACGCACAACGCCGGGCCGTTCGCTGGCGCAGACGGCACAGACGACGGCAGCCAATTCACCGCCGCCGACGCCGCGGCGGCGGATGCGAACAGCAAGACCAGAGACTTCACCATGGGGCTTCGAAGGAGTAGACGCCTGACACCACCTCGATAACGGCACGGTCGCCCTCGGTGCGAACGAATTTTACCCCGACCGCCTGTGCAAGCGGCACGCCGCTCTCACGCACAGCGCTCGCTTCGCGCGTCGGCAGATGGATCGTTGCCGTCGCGTTTGCCGGCACAACCACGTGCAACCTGAATTTCCCCGCCGACGTCGCTGGCCCGGCAGCGATCGCCTCGCGCTCCCAACGCACCCGAAAATCGCCGCGCAGCGTCCGTTGCGTCGCCTCGGCCCAAGTGAGATCGCCGACCGGCTGCGGCCGAATGATCGCGTGCGCGAAGCCGGGCCGCTCCGGATCGGGCGCGATGCCTGCCACGCGCTGGTAGAACCACTCGGTGATTTGCCCGAGCATGAAATGATTGTGCGAGGCGCCGAGCGAGGCGTGCCACGATTCGGTGAGTGCGGTGGCCCCGAGCTTCAGCTGATAACCGTAGCCCGGCTTCTCGTCCTGATTGATCAGCCGATAGATCACATCGTCGCGCCCGGCCTGCGCGAGCGCGAGCAGCAGGTAACGAAAACCGATGTCGCCCGCGGTCGCATAACCCTTGGCCTCGACATCCTGGATCAAGGCCGCGAGCACCGCCGGACGGTCGCGCTCCTCGACGAGGCCCAGCGCGAGCGGAATGCACAGCGACGCCTGCGATGCCGTGCCGTAGAGGCCGTCGGCGCGGCGGAATTTGGCGATGTAGGCGCGACGGATTTCCTCGGCGCGCTTCGCGTAGTGCGCGGCGGCGTCGGATTGGCCGAGCAGCGCCGCCGTCCGGGCGAGAGAGCGCGCGTCCTCGAAGAGGAACGCCGTGGCCGTGATCGGTGCCGGCGTGAGGTTCGCGCGCTTGCCGCTGTTCAGTTCGTAGTCATACCAGTCGCCGAGTCCGTCACTCAGGATGTCGTGCTCCGCGCGCGACTCGAGGAAGGCGAAGTAGCGCTGCATCGCCGGATAATTGTCGCGCAGGAGCGAGTCGTCGCCGGTGAAGTCGCGCTGCTGCCACGGCACGAGGAGGAACGCCGCGCCCCACTCCGCCGCGTTGCGGAAAGCGCCTTTGAACTCGACGTATTCGGGCGCGATGTTCGGCACGAGTCCGTCGGGCAGCTGCGCCTCGGCCATGTCGCGCATCGCCTTCGCGTAAGTGCGCGTCACATCGAACTCATGGCGAATCGCGGGACCGTTGAGATGGAATTGCTCGATCCAGCCGAGTTTCTCGCGATGCGGGCAGTCCGTCAGGATCGACACGAGGTTCGACGCCTGCGCCCACCGCACCAGACCACGAATGCGATTCAGCAACGGATTCGAGGTGGCAAACTCTCCCGCCGCGGCGGCCGCCGCGCGCACGATCACCATTTGCAGCCGGTCGATCTTCGGCGCGACGCCGCCACTCGCCGCCGGAATCAGCTCCGCGCGGAGGTAGCGCGAGCCGACATAGTAGAATTGCGGGAACCAGGTCTCCGCGCCATCGGTGGCCTTCGTGTATTGCCACCACGCGCTGCCGCGATGCGCGCCGCCCATCGTGCCGCGCTCGATGCTGCCATCCGCTTTCACGACTTCGCCCGGCACGAGGCGCACCGTGACCCCCGCCGGGCCGCTCACCGTGAGCCGCGGCATGAACGACGTGTTCTGACCGAAATCGAACAGCACCGCGCCATCCGCGAGCGGACGCACGCTGACCGGGTCGCGTGTTTCCTGCGCGCGCAGCGGCTCATTGGCAAACGAGAGACCGCGCAGCGCGCCGAGCGGTGCCGTCGCCCGCTTCACCGGCGACCAACCGTCGGCCTTCGCGCCAGCGCGACTCCAATTCTCCGGCAGTCGCCGCGCATCGTAATCCTCGCCGCCGTAGGCGCTCGACCATGTGATCGGCCCCGGATGCGTGCGCCAGTCGTCGTCCGTGCCGACGAACTCCACGGTGCCGTCCGCATACTCGAGCCGCAGCTGCGCGATGGCGCGGAGTTCGCCGTAGTTGCTCGTGAATTTCGCGAAGCGGTTGTCCTTGCGCTCGACGTAATACATGCCGCGTCCGAGCGCGAGACCGATGGCGTTCGCTCCGGCGGCGAGCTGTGCCGTGACATCGTGGGTGTTGTAGAGAACGGTATCGCGGTAATCGGTCCAGCCGGGGGCGAGCAGATCGGCACCGACCTTCGCGCCATTGAGGAACGCCTCGTATTGCCCCAAACCGGTGACATGCAGCACGGCGCGCGTCAGCCCGGGCTTGACCGCGAACTCGCGCCGGAACAGCGCACCTTCGGCGCTCGGGGCCGCTTCGATCCACCGCGCCCGCCAGTCCTCCGATCGCAACACGCCCATCGTCCACTGCGCCGGAGCGCTCCACGGCGTCGGTTTCCCCGCCGCATCCCAGGCACGGACCTTCCAGAACACGCGCTGTGAACTCGTGAGCGCCCGCCCCGCGTAGGCAATCCATGTCGTCTCCTCCGATGTCACCCGGCCGCTGTCCCACAGATCGCCGCGCTCCGCCTCAAGTTGCGCGGGCGACGTGGCGACGAGCACCTGCCAAGCGGTTTGGCGCGAGCCGCGAGCCGCGGCATCGTCGTCGCGCACCTGCCAGCTCAAACGCGGAGTCGCGGCGTCGACGCCCAGCGGATCGACGGTGCTCTCGCACTTCAAGTTCACGACCTGCAACGCCGCCGAGGCAGCGGTGACCGCCCAGAACCAGGACAACGCAGCGAGCAGCTTCATAGTTTTTTCGGATCGAGCACCATGTGTTTGATGCGCGCGCGGTCCCAAGTGTAAGTGATGTGGACGAGTCCATCCCGCGTCTGAATGACCGCCGGATAAGCGTAGCCGGCCTTGTTCGGCTCTGTCTCTAGCGTCAGCACTCGCTCCCAATGCACGCCGTCCTTCGAGATCGCCACATCGAGCGGCCACCGGTCGCCCTTCGCCTCCTCCGCGCGATGGCCGCTGTGATTGTAGACGAGCAACTGTCGCCCGTCCGCGAGCGTGACGGCGTCGGTGCCGGAGTTCGGGTTCGGCAAATCGATCGCCGTGAGCGCGGACCAGGTCTTGCCGCCGTCCTTGGACCAAGTCTGCGCGTTCACGCCCTGGCGCGTGCGCGCGATCGCCTGCAAGCGTCCGTCGGTGTGGAAGAGCACGCTCGGCTGGATCGCATCGAAATGCGGGCCTTGCGGGACGGGCGCAGTGCGCGTCCACGTGGCGCCGCGATCGCGCGAGATCTCGAAGTGCAGCAGCCAGCCTTCCTTGTTGCCCTCGGTGCTCGAGGGCGAGAGCCAAGCGCCATCGGCGAGCTCGACCGGTTTGTTTTTAATCGGACCGAGGATGCCGTCAGGCAGGCGCGCCGGTTTGCTCCACGTTTTGCCGCCATCGCCCGAAGTCGTGACCATGCCCCACCATTTCGCCGGCGACGGGCCGACTTTGTAGAAGAGAAACAGCGGCGCGTTCTTCGGCGCAAAGAGCACGGGATTCCACGTCGGCTCGCGTTTGCCGTCGGCCTGCACACCGTTCGCCACTTCGACCGCTTCGGTCCAGTGACCCTCGACGCAGCGCGCCACCCAGATGCCGACGTCCGGCGCACGCTCCTTGGTGCCGCCAAACCATGCAGCGACCAGCTGCCCCGGCGCGACCTCCGCAATCGTCGACGCGTGACACGACGGATACGGCGCCTTTTCGAAGATGAATTCCGCTTTGACGAGCGCACCTGCTGGCGTCGCCGAGAGCGCTGCGAAGCTGAGTGCAAACCATAGAACGAGGTGACGCATAGATGAAAATCAGACCGCCGTGGCTGGTGTCGTCGGCACATCGCGCCGCGCGAAGACAAACACTGCCGCGAGGAGCAACGCCGCGCTCACAACGTAGACCACGCCGCCGAACGCGATCGCTTCGCTCATGTTGTCGATGTCGCGGGCATGGCGGCCGTATTTCGTCGCGAGGCCCACCGCGATCGGTCCAAGCGCACCGCCGCCCCAGCCCACGGTATTCATGATGCCCGCCGCGGTCGCGCGCGCGCGCGGCTCGACCACGTCGTAGAGCGCGGCAAAGATGTTCGCATCGTAGAGTCCCTTGCAGAGGCCGAAGATCGTCATCGCCACGAGCAGCGTGCGCACGTCCGTGGTCAATCCCACGAGCGCCACGAAACCCGCGCCGACAACCAGACCGATCGCCTGCACGAGAATGCGGCCGCCGGCGAAACGTCGCGCGAGCTTGTCGGCCAGCCAGCCTCCGACCGGCACGCTCAACGCGCTGGCGAGGTGAATGAACACCGACCCCGACAGACCCGCCGTCGTGAGACGGAAGTGAAATTTCTCCGTGAGAAACGTCGGCGTCCAAGTGAGGAAGACCGTCGCGACGAGATTCGCGCCGAGGAACGCCAGCATCAGCAGCACCGCGGTCGGCTTGCGGAAAATCCCCGCCAGCGTCTCGCGCACGCCCATCGGTGCCGGCGGCACCTCCGTCGCGGGCCCTGCGGATTTGTCACTTATTAAGTGACAACCGCCCGGGGTCGCCGCGGAGACGTCGGCCTCGCCGCGCGCCGGTTCGCGCAGGAAACGCCAGAGCACGAGCGCGAGCGCGACGCCAGCCGCTCCGAAGAAATAAAAACCGACGCGCCAGCCCATCTCCTCGGCGAACCACGCGCCGAGCCAGCTGCCGCCGATCGTGCCGGCATAGACGCTCGACTGGTGCAGCGACATCGCGCGCGACCGCGTGGTGCGATCGTGGTAGTCGCTGACCAGCGACATCGTCGCCGGAAAATAAAAGGTTTCACCGAACCCTTCGAGCGCGCGCACGGTGACGAATTGCCAGAATTGCGTGCACGCACCCGTGAAGACCGTCACGCCGCTCCAGAAGACGCAGCCGCCGAGGATGAGCATCTTGCGCGACATGCGGTCGGCGATGAGTCCGGCCAGCGGCGCGCCGGCCGCGTAGACCCACGCGAACGCCGAGCCGATGATCCCGAGTTGCACCGCGTCGAAGCCGAACTCGGCTTTCAGGCGCGGGAAAACCGAGAAGATCGCCTGCCGGTCCGCGTAGTTGAAAAAGCAGACGAACCACAGCATGCCCACGACCGCCCACTTGTAGTTTCGGTGCGCGGGCATGGACGTCAGGGCTGCGGCGGCTGCGCTGCGGGCCAGGCCGTGAGCAGCTGCTCCATCTCGGCGCGCGTGACCGCCACGATGCAGCCGTGGCGCGCATGCGCGGGCATCCGGATGCGCTCGCTCACATCCTCCCAATGCTGCAAATCGCGCGACCGCACCAGGCCAATGGCGTCGAGCCGGTGCTTGTCGAAATAGACGCGATACTCGCCGCCCACCTTGATCGCGGTCGGGCCCTCGGCCCAATAATTGCCGGTCAACGCCGGCGACGCCTCGCTCCACGGGCCCTCGGCGGTCTCGCCGCGGATCATCCGGATGTTCTTCTCGGTTTTCGGCTGCACGGTCTCGTTCTTCACGAACATCAGCCAGTGCCCGTCGTCGTCGCGCAGCAGGTTCGCGTCGATGACGTTGAAACCGCCGTCGTAGAGCAGGCGCGTCGGCTCGAACGTCATGAAGTCCTTCGTCGTCGTCGCGTAGATGCGGTGATTGCGCTCGGGCTTCGTGTTCGAGAGCTCTGTCTCGCGGAATTTTCCGAGGATCGTCGTCGACCAGAAGATCAGGTAGCGCTGGCGGGCATCGTCCCAGACGATCTCGGGCGCCCAGCAATTCTGCGCCCGCGGCTCGTGCGCCATCACCGGCAGAGTTTTCTGCTCGGACCAATGCACGAGATCCTTCGACGACGTGTAGCCGATGTCGCGTCCGGTCCAGCCGGTCGTCCACACGAGGTGCCACGTGCCGTCCGGACCGCGATAGAGACACGGATCGCGCATCAGTTTCTTCTCGCCGGCACCGGCGGTCGGCGTGAGGAGCGGCTTGCCGCCGTTCAGCATCTCGAAGGCGAAGCCGTCGCGGCTCCACGCGAGCCGGAAGCCCTCGGTCTCCTTGTCGTGGTAGAAATACGCGAACAGGTAGCATGTCGCGGGCAACGCCGGCTCGGCCGCGCGCAGCGGCGCGAAAAGCGCGACGATCAAAACGACCCACGCGGGGCAAATGCCAACGCTGCGGCGGCTCATGATCCTTCGAGCAAGAGTTCGAGTTTCACGGGCTGGCCGTCCGCTCCGATGCGGCGGACGCGCACGGCCATGCCGGGTTTGCCGGGCAACGGCACCTTGCGGCCTTGCGCGTCGACGAAGTGGTAATTGTCCAGCTTCCGGGTCACGAACTCGCCCGGCACCGGCGTGATCGTCATCGCCCACGTGTCGATGACTTCCACGACGTAACGCTGGCCGTCGGCGACGCCGTTCTTGTAGAGCTTGAACTCCCACTCGGTCGGCTGCGCGCGGCCAAAGTAAGTGAGGTAATACGTCGCGGGCACGCCGCCGGTGTTCGGATCCTGCCACTTGTCGATCGGGTCAATGCCCTGCGCCGGGCCTTCCTCGAGAATCTTCCGCAGGAACGCCAACCGCGGCGCGCTTTGGCCCTTCAACACACCGCCGAAGGATGTCCACGTGTCCTCGTTCTCGAGGAAGTAATCGCCGTGCCCGACGTAAGTCCCCGCGACCGTGCCGCACCAGAAACGGTGCACCATTTCCTCGCCGCTGAGCTGTCCCCAGCGATACGGGCTGCGCCCCTCGTATTTCACCTCATCGTAGACGACCGGCTTGCGCCACACGCCGCGATACATCTCGGCCCGACCGGGCTCCTCGACGGCCGCGCCGTTCTGGATGGAAGCGTGCGTGACCCAGGCCTTGTTGTTGTCGTAGAGCGCGGCGCCGTTGTGGATCGAGCGGAGATGGCCGTAGGGATCGCAGGCCTGGACGAGCGCACCGAGGCGATCCCAATCCGCTTCGGTCTTCGTGCGGAGGAAATCGTATTCGTTCGCGAGCGACCACCAGACGTTGCGGAACGCGCCGAAGCGCGCGACGACGTAGCGCACGAAGCGCTCGTCCGCGGCGGCGTCCATCGTCTCGAAGCCCCATTTGCCATACGGGTTGAAGAGAATCACGTCCGCCTCCACGCCGAGGTCGCGCAGCTGCGCGATCCGCATTTCGAAGTGGCGGAAATAGTCCGGGTTGAACCGCGCGTAGTCCCAGCCGTGCGGCGGCGTGCCGGCGAACGGCCAGCGCGGCGGCGCGAACTTGCCCTGAAACGGATTCGGCTGCGGCGTGAGCAGCATGCGGGCCTTGTTGAACGGCGCGGCCGCCAGCGTGCGCAGCGTTTCTTCCTGCACCGCCTCGGGCGTGTCGGTCCAGTTGTAGATCGTGGTGCCGATCTGCTTGAACGGCGTCCCGTCCGCGTAGGCGAAATGGAACGTGTGGACCACGCGCACCGGGCCATGGTTGCCCTTCGCCGGCGCCGTCGCGGTGAACACGCCGAGCTTGCCGGTCAGCGGCCAGCGATTGCTCTTCGTTTCGTAGCGCCACTCGCCAACCGCGCCCGGCATGAAGCGCACCTTGTAGACGCCGTCGCCGTCGTAGAAGCCAGGCACTTCGAGCGTCGTCGCGCCGTTCGTGAACACCGCGCTGACGCGCACATCGACGAAGGGATTTGCCTCATCGGGGCCTTTCAGCTCGAGCTCGAACACACCCCATTTCTCGACGGTGGCGGGCGCAGCCGCAAACGAGGGCCGCGCGACAGCCAGCAGAAGGGCGAACGCTAGAGCGAACGAACGAGTCAGTTTCATGGGGAAATGGGATCAGGGCTGCACGTCGCCGGCCTCGGGCAAACCCGTGAGGATCGCCTTGCCAGGGAACTTGGTGCGATACTCGGCGGCCATCGCGGCGATCGAGGCGGCGCTCGGACGTCCGCTTTTCCACAGGCGCAGATGCTGCCGCGGCGCGAGGTCCGTGCCGCCGTGCGGCGCGAATTCGTCGCCCTTCGCCGTGCGGAACCAGTAGGTGAGATCGATCACGTCGACGACCGCCGCGCGCTTCGCCTCCGCGAGGATCGCATCCTGCACGTCCTTGCACGCGCTGAGTGCGATGAGCGGGTGTCGCCCCGTCTCGGCCTCCCACTCGGCCACGACATCGAGCCAGAACTGCATGAAGGACAGCGGCCCGCTGTTCTCCGCGCTGAGCGTGTGGATGACGTTCGGCTCGTCCGCGAGATTGGCGAGACATTGCCGGATGTAGGCGCGGTGCAGCGCGCGATACGCCGGGTCGGACAAGTCGTAGAACTCTGCGGCCATCTTCACCGTGTCGCCATCGAACGGCGGCGGCTCGGTGAAGCGCGTGCCGTTGACGTTGTTTGTCGGACGCCACGGCGAATCCACCCAATGCGCGCCCGCCTCGATGATGTTGTGCTGAAAATACATCTCGTTCACGAGCACGAGCCCCTTCTGGCGCGCGAGCGCGGCGAACTCCCGCAGGCGCGCGAAATACCAAGCGTTGTATTTCGTGAGATCGTAGCGGCTGAGCCCGTCCCACGCGCGCCCCTGCCCGCTGCGCGCGAACGGTTGCTCGAAGAACGGCGGCCACACGTCGCCGTCCGGCCGGCGCATACGTTCGTGGTCCATCCGGCGTCGCTCATACCACAATCCGTAGTGATGCCGCAGCACGACCTGCTTCTGCGCCACCATCGCATCGGTCAACTGGTCGAGATCGTCGGTAAGGAACGCGCCATGCATGCCCGGCGCGAAACGCGTGATCGCCGGCTTCGTCGGCTCGGCGCCGGCATAGAGATATCCGCGCCACCACGAGATGTCCTCCTCGCGTCCGCTCAGCCGCGCGCCGCCGACCGTGAGCACGCCGTTCGCGAGCGCCAGCGGCTTGCCCGGCGCGCGCGGTTTCGGCGCAATGCGCGCGGCAAGATCAGTGACCGCCCCCTCGATATGCGGCGCATTGTCGATCGTGTGGCGCCGCGGCAGCAACGCATCAAGTGCGGCGGTGCCACTTCGGGCGGCAAGTTGCGCGCGATACAGGCTCTCGGGTTTAATGAACTCGTTAACCTCACTCCAGTAACCGTCGCCCACGAATTGCCCCCACACGCCGTCGGCCCAGTTCTGCGCGGTCGGCGGCTGACGGCAGATCACGACCGGCGCGGAGCACTGCCACAGCATCGAATTCGCCGCGGCCCAACCGACGCCCTGGTTCCATGTCTCGCGGTTGTTCAATTCCAGCGTGCCGCCATCGAGCGTGACGTTGTCGAACAGGAGGCCCGACGCCCAGCTGCCCACCGAGCCGCTGAAACCCGTGCTGCGCTCGGCGCGGCACTCGAGAAACACATTCGGCCCGCCGGTCAGATAACCGACCGTGAAGTCGTTGCGCCCGTCCTCCGCGCGGCAACGTAGGAACAGCGTCTGCTCGCCGCTCGTGTGGAAAGTGTGCCGACGATAGCCGCCGAGCTCCGAAACTGGCGCGACCGACGCGCAGTCCTGCACCGTCACCCGCCGGCAGCCCGCACCGACATTGAAGACCGTGCCCGCAAAATGCGCCGCCGTGATCTCCGCCACCCAGCCGTCCTCGACGTGCTCGAAGAACACCGCTTCCCACGCGTGCTGCTCGTCGAGCGGATTCGCCGCATCGTAGACCGACTCGCAGCGCAAATTCTCCACGCCGACATGGCGCAACCGGCCGCTCGCCTTGATCGCCGCCAGCTTGCCGCCGCCGAACTTCGCCTCGAGCGCCGTCGTGAGCGGCGCATCGAGCGTGACGACATTGCCCTCGATCGCTGCGATCGTGCGCGTCCACCGCAGCGTCATCGCCGCCGGCTTCCACGCGAATTGCTGCCGCCCCGGTGCCACATCCATGCCGAGTTCGTGCGACCACTCCTTCGTCGTCGGCCGCGTGATCGCAACCGTCTCGCCCACGCCCAGACCGCTCGCGTCGCTGAGCGTCAGCCGCGTCGCGCCGACCGGCACGCGCGCGTCCGTGACCGCCCGCGCCGAGCCAAAATCTTCCTTCGCCACGCCGCGCGCCGCGATCAGTGCGCCGCGCTCGGTTCCGGCCGCAACCAGCACGGTCTTTTCACCCGCGCCGCGCAGCACGACGCCGCTCGCTTGGATCCGGAGCCGCCCGGCCAATTCGTAGCGGCCCGGCAGCAGTTGCACCGCGCCGCGAAAACCTTGCGCATCGGCCGGCCGGTCCGCGACGAAGTCCAACGCCGCCTGAATGCGCGCAGTCGCATCGCCCGCCGCCGGCGCCACCACAATCGCCGCCGGCACCAGCGGCAGCGCCACGCCGCCACCCGCATAGCCGGCCGTCGAAAAATCCGGCACGCGATCGCCATTCGCGTCGGCGACATATTCCACCTTGCCGCTCGCCGCGCGCACGACCGGCGGACGCTGCACAGCGAACACGAGCGCGGGAGCCAGCGCGATCAGGGCGGCGAACGAAAGTCGGATTCTCATGGCTTGGGCAATTCCGCGGTAAGTCGGCTCACATTATCGGCGCGGGCGGCAAGTTTGCCATCCACGAACAGTCGGAAGCCGCGCGCCCCGAACCGGCTGCCGTCACGGTCCCATTCGATCGCGAGCTCGTGTCCGTGGTAGCGCACGCCTTCGAGGCGGAACCACGCCCACGCGTCCGCCGGCAGCAGCGGCGCGACTTCGATCATGTTGTCCGCCCTTGGTCGCAAGCCGATCACCTCCGCGATCAGCAGATCGGCGAAGGTCGAGTGGTTGTAGAAACGACTCCGCGGATTCGCGCCCATGATCCACTCGCCCGTTTTCTCGTCGAGATACTCGCCGACATAAGGCCTGCCGTCGTAGCGGTGGCAGTGCACATAGGCGCAAAACGCCGCAAAGAAATCGCGCACCGTGACGACGTCCTGCGGGTAATCGCGCAGCACGCGACCAAGCGCCGTCAACGTCTGCGATGTCGCGAACGGCCACACCGCGCCATCCCACTCACACGTCCGAATGCCGCGCGTGCGGAACGTCGGATCGCGCCGCTCGGCCGTCGTGATGCCTACCGGCGCCTTGAAACCGCCCTCATCGAGGAGCTGCTTCCAGGCGATCTCGTAGCCGTGCCCGCTTTCCGGGAGACCAAAATACCACGGAATGAAACCGATCTGCTCGCGCACCGGGATTCGCTCGAGCTGCTCCGTGCGCGACGTGAAAAACGCGCGCTCCGGGTCCCACAGCGTGTCCTGCACGAATCGCCGCAACTGCGCGGCTTTCGCGGAAAATTCCTGCGCGAGTCCGTCGCGGCCCGCCGCGTGCGCAAGCGCCGCGATCGCGGTGGCATTGCCGAACATGTAGCTGCTGATCGTCGGACGGACATTCTGCACCTCGCGCCCGCCGCTGATGGATTCCTCCATCGCATCGCGCACATCGTATTGCCAGAAGAGTCCGTCAGGCCGGCCGTTCTCCTTTTCCCACGCGCGATAATCCGCCACCAAATCGTCGAGCAACGCCGTCGCGCCGCGTATGTCGCCCGTCGCGAGTGCGCGCTGCCACACGGAGAACGCGAGCCATTGCGAGTATCGGTGCAGGTGTGTCTGCGGCGCGCCGGCGTTGCCGCGCAGCCAATAAAGCAGGTAGTCGTCGGCGAACGTCGGATCGCGCAGCCACCGCAGTTCCATCAAGTGATGGCCCAACGCGCTGCTGATCGGCCGCGGCTTGGTGATGAACTCCGTGAACACCCAGCGCCCGCTCGCCGGGTCGCGTTTCAGGTGCTTGCGCAGCGACCACCAGCGAAACCAGTAGATCTCCTCGACCTCGGCGTCCGCACAGGTGAACGACGGGACATTCGCCCGCAGCCACGCCGCGGCCCCGGCATTCGGCACCGCGTTGACCACGCCCTCGTCCTCCATCGCGTTGAACCGCGCGACGTGCCGCGCGATCGCGTCGTCGCCGTCCGCCGCCCGCACGCCCACCCAACCCACGGCGCAAAGCGCGACGAGCAAAAGGGAGCGGGGTGACAGCAAGGGGAGCACAGCGGGGAACGACACCGGCAAAGACGCGCGGACGAGCGTCTCGATTTCGTCCGCGATGTCCAGACAGGTGCCACACGGCCTCAGGGCCGGAATCTGAACGCAGCATCCTAACGAAAGCCTCCGCGAATTACTCCCGGCGGCAGGAATATTTCTTTCGGAATCATAATGCACCCGCGCCCGCCCAGCCCGATGCCTTTTCCGCCGCCTCGGTGCGCCGCCTCTCCGACCACCGGCCAGCCAGCGATTAACGAAATCCTCCGTCGCCTCGCACGGCGCACCGTCATCGCGACCACACGCGTGCGCGTCTTTTTTTCCACGCCGGGAGCGGTCACGTTCCGCCATTGCCATCGCCAATTTCACGGTCACTGGATATCGGTGCCCGGCTCGCGCCATGAGTCGGCCCGTCTGCTCATGCGCCGTCACCACCCCTCCCGCTCCGCCTCCGCCGGCCCGCTGCGCGCCGCGCGACCCGGCCGGCTTTTCGCATGAACGACGCCCGGCCCATCACATTGCTCCAGCCCGCCCGGATCGCATTCGGCGCCGGCTGCACCGCGAACGCCGCGCTCGAGTTTTCCCGCGGGCAACATCGCCGCGCCGTTATCGTCACCACCGGCGCACTCGCGCCCGCCGCCGAGTCGCTCGCGGCCACTCTGCGCGGCGCCGACATCGTTGCGGAAATTTTCGTCGAACCGGCGACCGAGCCTACCGTCGCCAGCTGCGAGGACCTGCGGCGCCGCACCCGCGCCGCACAGCCTGACGTCGTCTACGCGCTCGGCGGCGGCAGCGTGCTCGACGTCGCGAAGCTCGCCGCCGCGCTGCACGATCGCGACGAACCGGTGGAAAATTTCTTCGGCAGCGGCCTCGTCCCGCCGCGACACACCGCCCTGGCCTGCCTCCCGACCACCGCCGGCACCGGCAGCGAGGTCTCTCCCAACGCTCTCCTCCTCGATGAATCCGCACAGGCCAAGAAGGCCGTCATCAGCCCGGTCCTCGTGCCCGACATCGCCATCGTCGATCCGGAGCTGATGCGCTCGCTCCCGCCGGCGCTTACGGCGACGACCGGCATCGACGCGCTCGCCCACTGTCTCGAAGCTTACGCGAGTCTCTCCGCCCATCCCGTCGTCGACCACTATGCGTTGGAAGGCGTGCGCCTGATCGCCGCGCATCTCCCGCGTGCCGTCGCCGACGGCAACGACATGGCCGCGCGCGCCGCGGTCGCGCTCGGCAGCCTTTACGGCGGCCTCTGCCTCGGTCCGGTCAACACGAACGGCGTGCACGCGCTCGCCTACCCGCTCGGCGGTGAACATCACCTGCCGCACGGCCTGTCCATCGCACTGCTGCTGCCGCACGTCGTCGCGTTCAACTGCTCCGCGCTGCCCGAACGGCACGCGGCGCTCGCCCGCGCGCTCGGCGCGCCCGACCGCACCGACGCCGCGTCGACCGCCGCCCAATTACCCGAGCGCCTCCACGCGCTGCTCGCCGCGTGCCGCGTGCCGCTGGGCCTCCAGCGCCACGACATTCCCCGCCACCGTCTCACGCACCTCGCGGAGGCCGGATTGCTCGTCACGCGTCTGCTGAAGAACAATCCGCGTCCCGTTTCGCGCGCCGACGCCATCGCCATCTACGAAGCCGCCTACTACGCATGAAGACCTTTCCTCACGACGGTGTCATCGTCCCGTTGGTCACTCCGGCCACCGCGGACGGTCGCCTCGACGAATTCGGCGCCGAGCGTCTCGTCGCCCACGTCGCCGGCCACGGCTGCGGCCTGCTCATCGCCGGCACGACCGGCGAAGTCGCCTCGCTGCCCGACGCCGTGCGTCGCCGCTTCGTCGAGATCGCCGTGCGCGTCTCCGCCGGCCGCGTCCCCGTGCTCGCGTGCGTCGCGCACAACTGCCTCGCGGACAGTGTCGCCCTCGCACGCGAACACCTCCGCATCGGCGCCGACGCCGTCGTCGGCATGCTGCCCAACTACTTCAAACTCGAGCCCGCCGAGATGCAGCGCTACTTCGAGCAACTCGCCGCCGCGACGCCCGGTCCGCTTTATCTCTACAACATTCCCGCGACCGTCGGCATGTCGATCCCGCTCGATGTTTTCGCCGCGCTCTCCGCGCGCGAAAACATCGTCGGCCTGAAGGACTCCGAGGCCACGCCCGGCCGCAAGGAGGCGCTCGCCGAGCGCTTCGCGGGGCGCGCCGACTTCGCCCTCTTCATGGGCGCCGCCGCGCACAGCACCGCCGCGTTGCGGATCGGTTTTCGGGGCTTCGTGCCCAGCTCCGGCAACCTCCGTCCCGATCTCGCCGCCCAACTCTTCGCCGCGGCGCGCGCCGGCGACTGGCCCCGGGCGGAGCAACTGCAGCGCGACTCGGATGCGGTCACCGCCGTCTATCAGAAAGGCCGCACGCTCGGCCAATCCCTCGCCGCGTTGAAGGCGGCGTTGGACTTGCAGGGCATCTGCGGCTCCGCGATGTTCTCTCCGCTCGCCCCTCTTTCCTCCGCGGCCCGCACCGGCCTGCGCGCCGAACTCGACTCCCTCTCCTGCCCGCCATGCCCCGCCTGCCGCTGATCGTCATCGCCGACGACCTTACCGGCGCCGCCGAACTCGCGGCGCTGGCCCACCAAGCCGGCCTGCGCGCCGTGGTGCTCACCGAGCCGCCGCGCCGCGCCGTCCCGGCCGACGTCATCGTGTGCGACAGCGGCACGCGCCTCGCCTCTCCCGCCGCCGCCGCCCGCGCCGTCAAGCTGCTGGCCCGTCGCCTGCGCGCCATCCCGAACGGCGGCATCTTCAAGAAAGTCGACTCTGTCCTCCGCGGCAACGTCATGGTCGAGATCGAGGCCTGCATGGAAGTGTTCGGGCTCGAGCGCACGCTGCTCGTGCCGTGCAATCCGTCGCTCGGCCGCAGTATCAACAACGGCCGCTACTACATCGCCGGCGTGCCGCTGCACAAAACGCCCTTCGCCCGCGAGCCGCATCATCCGCGCAAAACTTGCCTCGTCGACCGCCTCCTCGCGGACGGCACCTCCGCCGTGAAGTGCCACCACCCCGCCGAGGAGTTGCCACGCGCCGGCGTGAGCGTGGGCGAGGCCAGCAGCCCCGCCGATGTCGCACTCTGGGCCTCGCGCCTCGACGCCGGGACCTTCCCCGCTGGCGGCGCGGATTTCTTCCGCATGTGGCTCCAGCATCTGCGCGTGGGCAAGCGCATCGCGCCCGCCCCGCCGCCGCGCATGCGGGCGACACTCATGCTGAGTGGCACCGCGACCCCGACCGATCCGGTCACGCCGCTGCCGGGTCCCGCCCTCGCGCTCGATCCCGTCAAGCTGCCGAAGCCCGGCCCGCTCGCCGCCGCCGCGTTCGCCCACTTGCGCGCCGGCAAAATGGTATCCGTCTTCATCCAGGCCAAGCCCAAGGGCGGCAAAGGCTCCTCGCCGGCCATCAACCGGATCTTCCTCCACCTCATCCGCCGCCTCCGCCCCACGAAAGCGTTCGACCACGTGCTCATCGCCGGCGGCACCACCACCGCGCTCGTGCTCGAATCGCTCGACTGGCACCGTCTCGAAGTCGTCCACGTCTGGGGCCCGGGCGTCGTGACGCTGCGCCCCATCGAGGCGCCCGCGATTCTCGTGACGACGAAACCGGGCAGTTACCAATGGCCGGTCAATCTGCGCCGGCATTTCTCCGCCCCCGTGGAGCTCGCCGCCGGATGACCTCCACCCCGCTCATCGCACTGACCCTCGGCGATCCCGCCGGCACCGGCCCGGAGCTGATTCTCAAGGCCCTCGCGCAACCCGATGTCCGCGCGCTCGGCCCGCTGCTCGTCATCGGCGACGCCGCCGTCCTCGCGCGCGCGCAACGCTACACCGGCACGACGTTGCCGATCCGCACCGTCAAAAAAGCGGCCGACGCCCCCGCCTTTGCCGCCGACGGCATCGCGGTGCTCGACCTCGCCAACATCGACGCCGCGCGCCACCAGCTCGGCCGCGTCGACCCGATGTGCGGTCAGGCCGCCTACGAATCCATCCAGCGCGCCACCGAACTCGCGCTCGCCGGCGACGTCGGCGCGATCGTCACTTCAGCGATCAACAAGGCCGCGCTCAACGCCGCCGGCCACCACTTCGACGGCCACACCGGCCTGCTCGCGCATCTGTGCGGCGCACCCGGCGCCACCATGATGCTCGTCGCCGACACGCTGCGCGTCAGCCATGTCTCGACCCACGTATCGCTGCGCCAGGCCATCGATCGCGTCCGCCCCGAGCGCATCGTGAAAGTCCTCCAGCTCACGCACGACGCCGTGCGCCGCCTCGGCATCGCCCAACCGCGCCTTGCCGTCGCCGGCCTCAATCCGCACGCCGGCGAAGGCGGCCTCTTCGGCGACGAGGAGGAAAAATTCATCGCCCCCGCCATCGCGCAGGCGCGCGCCCTCGGCCTCGATGCGCACGGGCCGTTCGCGGGCGACACGGTTTTCTTCCGCACGCTCCAGCGCGAGTTCGACGCCGCCGTGGCGATGTATCACGATCAAGGCCACGTCGCCGCCAAGATGCTCGGCATCTGGCGCGGCGTGAACGTCACGCTCGGCCTCCCGATCGTCCGCACCTCCGTCGAGCACGGCACGGATTTCGCCAACGCCGGCACCGGCCGCGGCGATCCGCGCAGTCTTGTCGAAGCGATCAAGCTCGCCGCCAGCATGGCGCGCAACCGCACGCCCGCCGCCGCATGATGCCACGCTGGCTAAGCTTCCTCTGCCTGCCCGCCGCGCTGGCCGCCGCGCCGTCCGCACCGCCGTTCGTTTTCACCGGCACCGAACGCGCCGACTCCACCTCCGACGGCGGCCTGCGCCCGGTCGCCGGCGTGCAGAACATTCAAGTCTATCGCGCCAATCGCACCCACCCCGCCAACGCAGACAAACTCGGCCACACCTATTTTCACCAGCCGATGCTCGCGTGGTGGCGCGGCAAGTTCTACCTCGAGTTTCTCAGCAATCCCGTCGGCGAGCACCAGGGCGCAGGCTCGACGTGGCTCACCAGTTCCGCCGACGGCGTGGCGTGGGACGCGCCGCGCGTGATCTTCCCGCCGTTCGCGCTGCCCGACGGCACGTCGACCCTCGCGCACCAGCGCATGGGTTTCTACGTCGCGCCCGCCGGCCAGCTGCTTGCCCTCGCGTTCTACGGGAAGCTGCCCGAACCGAATGACGGCACCGGCCTCGGCCGCGCCGTGCGCGAGCTGCACGAGGACGGTTCGCTCGGGCCGATCTACTTCATCCGCTTCAACGCGAAGCAGCCGTTCGCGAACTTTACGCCGCCCTACCCGCTCTACACGGCGTCGCCGGCCCGCAGCTTCGTCGCCGCGTGCGACGCGCTGCTCGCGAACAAACTCATGACCGGCCAGTGGTGGGAAGAGGACCAGCTCGACGAGAGCGGCTTCTACACCATCCGCGGCAAGGCGATGTCCTCCGTCCACCGCCCCGACGGTGCCGTCCTCGGCGTCTGGAAGAACGCGCTCGTCGCCCTCTCGCGCGACGAGGGCCGCACCTGGACGGAAAAGCAATTCGGCACTAACCTGCCCAACAACACCTCGAAATACGCGCTAGCGCGCACTGGCGACGACCGCTTCGCGCTGTTCCTCAATCCGACCAACCGGCTGCGCTTCCCGCTCGCGGTGATGACCAGCGACGACGCCGAGCATTTTTCCCAGCTGCTGACCGTCCACGGCGAGACGCCCGACCAGCGCTTCGCGGGCAATTTCAAGAACCTCGGTCCACAATACGTCCGCGCCATCGCGGAGGGCAATGGCACGCCGCCCGACCACGCGCAGGCGACGTGGGTCACCTACAGCGTCAACAAGGAGGACATCTGGGTCGCGCGTGTGCCCACCCCGATCACCGGCCGGGTTACCGGCGCCGTGCACGATGATTTCGAAAGCGACGCCGTCGGCACACTGCCCGCCGGGTGGAATGTCTACAGCCCGCTCTGGGCGCCGGTGCGCGTCGTCGATGCCCCTGTGGGAGCTCGCTCGCTCGCGACAGCTTCAAGTGTCGATTCGCGAGCAAACGCACTCCCGCACTCCCAGTCGAACCACGCGCTCGAGCTGCGCGACGAGGATCCCTACGACTACGCGCGCGCCACGCGCATCTTCCCCGAGACGCACGGCTTGAAAGCCGCGTTCAAGGTTCTGCCGCGCCAGACCAACGCGCGCCTCGAGATCGAACTCACCGACGCCCGTGGCAACCGTCAGCTGTTCCTCGCACTCGGCGAAGACGGTCGCGTCTGGGTTTCGCACGAGGGCGTGTGGACCGACAACGGCGCCTACCGCGTCGGTGAATGGCTTGCGTTCGTCTACGACGCCTCGCCCAAATCCACCTCCGACCGCGGCGATCTTTTTCTCAACGGTCAATCGGCCACGCCGCGCGCGATCGGTCCGACCGAGGCGACGACGACGGTCGAGCGACTCACCTTCCGCACCGGCCCGGCGCGCCCGCGGCCCTTCGGCGGCCGCGACCTTGCTGGTGCCGACGAGAAAACGCCCGCCACTTCCTTTTTGATCGACGATGTCACGCTCACACCGGTGGCGTCGCCGTAGCTTTCGCTGTTCGTCACTTTCCCCATGAATTCCCTCCGCTGGCTGGATCTCGCGGTCATTGCCGTCTACATGCTCGGCATGATCGCGCTCGGCCTGCGCTACAGCCGCCGGCAGAAGACGACCGAGGATTACTTCGTGGCCGGGCGCTCGATTCCGGCGTGGGCGATGGGCGTGTCGATCTTCGCCACGCTGATCAGCAGCATCACGTTCATCGCCTATCCGGGCGGCGCGTTCGGCGGCAACTGGGCCGAGCTCGTGCCCGGCTTCATGGTGGTCGTCGTTCTGGTGCTCGTGGGCTCGATCATCATTCCGTTTTTCCGCGAGGTCGTCCGCATGAGCGCGTTCGAGTATTTCGAAAAGCGCTTCGGCTACAGCGTGCGGCTCTACACCTCCCTCGGTTTCACGCTCGGGCATTTTTCGAAGATGGGCTTCGTGTTCTACCTCGTCGCGCTGACGGTGCAGAGTCTCACTGGCTGGGACATGTCGCTCGTCATCGTCGCCTCGGGCGTCGTCACGGTAATCTACACCTACGCGGGCGGCCTCGAAGCAGTCATCTGGACCGACGTCGCGCAGGGTTTCATCATGTGGTTCGGCATCGCGATCAGCCTCGGCACGCTGCTCGTGCTGATGCCGGGCGGCGCCGCGGCGGGTTTTCAGCTCGCGTGGGAAAACCACAAGTTCGACCTCGGCACATTGAAATTCGACCTCACCGGCAAGAGCTTCTGGGTCATGGCCGCCTACGGCTTCTTCTGGTATCTGCAAAAATACACTGCCGACCAAACGATCATCCAGCGCTACCTCGTGGCGAAGGACGACCGCTCGGCCATCCGCGGCGTCGCCCTCGGGGCGCTCCTCTGCATCCCGGTGTGGGCGCTCTTCCTTCTCATCGGGACGCTCACCTGGAGCTATTATCAACTGTCTGGCGAAGTCCTGCCGCCGCACATCGTGAAGCCCGACCAGTTCTATCCGCACTTCCTCACCACGCACGTGCCGGCCGGTTTCGCCGGCGTGATCATGGCGTCGCTCTTCGCCGCCGCCATGTCGACGATCTCGTCCGACCTCAATTGCTTCGCCGTCGTCGGCGTGGAGGATTTCTACACGAAGCTCCGACAAAACTCCACGGACCGCGAACGCCTTTTCATGGGCCGCGTGATCGTCGCCGTCGCCGGCGCGCTCTGCACCCTCGTCGCGCTCTGGCTGGCGAGCACCAAGGGCACGGCGCTTTCGCTCTACTTCACCGCCACTTCCATCCTCGCCGGCGGTCTCTTCGGCGTGTTCGCCCTGGCCTTTCTCAGCACCCGCGCGCATCTCCGCGGCCTCTGGGTGGGCATCGCGGCGTGCATCCTCTTCACCGCCTACGCGACATTCACCTCCGGCAAGGCGCCCGTCCTCGACCTCGGCACGTGGAACTTCAAGCTCAACGGTGTGCTCATCGGCGTCATCGGCCATCTCCTCGTGGTCGTGATCGGCTACGTCGGCAGCCTCGTCATTCCCGGCCCGCGCGCCCCGGCCGGCCTGACGATCTGGGGCTGGCGCGCACAGCGCCTCGCAGCGACAACCGCTTCCTGATCATGCGTGCGTGGCTCTTTCTTGCTGTCTTCCTCCCGTTTCTCGCGGCCCAAGCCGCGATCGAGATCCCCTCCGACGCCTCGCCGCGCGTGCGCTACGGCGCCGAGCGACTTGAGCACGCGCTCCCGTCTCCCGCACCGCACGTCGTCTTGACCAAGGACATTTCGCTGCGTGGCCTGCTCCAGCCCGAGGGCTTCCAGATCACTAAGTCAGCCGGCGGAACCATCGTCGTCTCCGCCCTCGACGACTCCGGCCTGCTCTACGGCTGCCTCGAGCTCGCGGACCGCCTCAAGTCCGGCCAGCCGCTTCCCTCCCGCTTCACCGACGCCCCGCAATTCGTCCTGCGCGGCCCGTGCATCGGCATGCAGAAGACCTACCTGCTGCCGGGCCGGAAGGTCTACGAGTATCCCTACACGCCCGAGGAATTCCCGTTCTTCTACGACAAGGCCACCTGGACCGAATACCTCGACTACCTCGCGAGCCTGCGGATGAACACGCTCTACCTCTGGAACGGCCATCCCTTCGCCTCGCTCGTCAAGCTGCCCGATTACCCCGAGGCACTCGAGGTCTCGCCCGAGACCTTCGCGCGCAACGTCGAGATGTTCCGCTGGCTCGCCGCCGAGTGCGACCGCCGCGGCATCTGGCTCGTCCAGCAATTCTACAGCATCATCATCTCCAAGCCCCTCGCGGAGAAACACGGCCTCTCCACCCAGCTGCACGCGTGGAACGACCTCGCCGCCGACTATACGCGCAAATCGATCGCCGCCTTCGTTTGCGAGTATCCCAACGTCGGCCTCATGCCTTGCCTCGGCGAAGCGTTGCAGGAACAAGCCACGCAAACGCGCTGGATGACCGAGGTGATCCTCCCGGGCGTAAAGGACGGCATGGCCGCCGCCGGCCTGACCCGCGAGCCGCCCGTCATCATGCGCACCCACGCGACCGATGCCACCAAGGTCATGCCCGAGGCCTTGAAGGTCTACCGCAACCTCTACACCGAGGCGAAATTCAACGGCGAATCGCTCACCACGTGGGAGCCGCGCGGCGTCCGCCAGCAGCTCCACCTGGCGATGAGCCGCCTCGGCTCCACCCACATCGCCAACGTCCACATCCTCGCCAACCTCGAGCCCTTCCGCTACGGCAACGTCGAGTTCATCCAGAAATCCGTCGTCGCCATGCGCGACCGCCTCGGCGCCCACGGCCTGCACCTCTACCCGCTGTTCTACTGGGACTGGCCCGTCTCGCCCGACATCACCCCGACGCCGCTGAAGCAATGGGAGCGCGACTGGATCTGGTTCGAGGCGTGGGCGCGTTACGCGTGGAATCCCGACCGCCCCGCCGCTGGCGAGCGCGCCTACTGGATCGGGCGCCTCGCCGAGCGCTACGGCGAGGCGGCCGCGCCGCACATCCTCGACGCCTACAACGCCGCCGGCGAGTGCGCGCCGCGCATCCTGCGCCGCTTCGGCATCACCGAGGGCAACCGCCAGACCATGTCGCTCGGCATGACGCTCGACCAACTCGTGCGCCCCGAGAAATACCGCGAGTTCCCAGAACTCTGGGAATCGCAATCGCCCCCGGGCGAGCGTCTGAAGGAGTTCGCCGAACGCGAGGCCAAGGGCCTTCCGCACGAGGGCGAAACGCCGCTCTCGATCAATGCCGAAGTCCTCGACTTCTCCGCCCGCGCCCTCGCCGCCATCGATGCCGCCGCTCCGCTCGTGACCGCCAACCGCGATGAGTTCGAGCGCCTGCGCAACGACGTCCGCTGCATCCGCGCGCTCTCGCAAAGCTACACTGCGAAAACCACCGCAGCACTCGAAGTCCTGCGTTATCAGCAAACCAAAGACATCGCGCACATGCGGACCGCCGAAGGTGAACTAGCTGCGAGCCTGGATCATTATCGCACCCTCGCCGCACTCACCAAGGACACCTACAAGGCCGCCAACTCGATGCAGACCAGCCAGCGCCGCGTCCCGCTCCCCGGCGGTGTCGGCGGCCACGCCGCGAACTATCACTGGACGCAACTTCTGCCGGTCTACGAAAAGGAACTCGCCGATTTCCGCGCCCAAGTCGCCGCGCTCGAGCATCAGGCGTCCGGCCGCACCCACGCACCGTTCCCCGCCGCGGACTTCAAGCTGCTCACGCCCGGTCTCGAAACCTTCACCGCCCAGGTCGGCAACACGGCCTTCAGCGACTCGGAGGCGGTCATCAAGTCCCTCGCACCCGAACTCGAAGGATTGCAGGGTATCAAGCTCTCGCTCGCCGCCACGCGCGCCCCGGCTCCGTTGAAGATCCAGTTCTCTTGCGCGAAACCCGTGCGCGTCCTCGTCGGCTACTTCCAGGCGAGCGGCCCCGAGTGGCGCAAGCCGCCCGAACTCGAGACCGACGCCACCGCCGGCGAGCGCGGCGGCGTCGAGGCGCTGCTGACACACGCCGTCGAGTTCGACTCGTTGCCAGCCTTGAACGTCCACGCCTTCGACTACCCGGCCGGCACCCACACGCTCGATGTGCGCGGCACCGGCGCCTTCGCCATCCTCGGCATCGTCCAACCCTAGTCCGCCATGCGCTCCGTGCTTCGCCTCCTCGCCGCCACCCTGCTCGCGCTCGCCGTCTCGCGTCTCGAAGCCGACGGTGCGCCGCTCTCGACCGAGACGCTCTACCTCTCCGGCACCGGCAGCCACGACGCCGTGCCGTGGGACTTCTTCTGCACCGGCGGCCGCAACAGCGGCGTCTGGACAAAGATCGCCGTCCCGTCCTGCTGGGAACAGCAGGGCTTCGGCACCTACGACTACGGCGTGGAGTTCAAGCCGAGCAAACGCCTCACCACGCAGCAGCGCGTGCCGGATGAAAAGGGCATCTACCGTCGCGAGTTCACCGTGCCCGCCGAGTGGAAGGGCCGCGTCGTGCGCTTGATCTTCGACGGCGTCCTGACCGACACCGAGGCGACGCTCAACGGCCAATCCGTCGGCCCCGCGCACCAAGGCGGCTTCTACCAGTTCCGCTACGACATCACCGACAAGCTCCGCTTCGACGGCCCGAACCGCCTCGAGGTCACCGTCAGCAAACGCTCCGCCAACACCAGCGTGAACGTCGCCGAGCGCATGGGCGACTACTGGAACTTCGGCGGCATTTTCCGCCCCGTCCGCCTCGAGGCGCTGCCGCCGCAGTTCATCGACCGCGTCGCCATCGATGCCAAAGCCGACGGCGCCTTCCGCGCGGACGTTTTCCTCGGCGGCAATCTTCCCGCCGGCAATCAGGTCGTCGCTCAGGTGAAAACCCTCGCCGGTGAACCCGTCGGTGCGCCGATCGGCGCCGCCGTGCCGAGTGGCGCGCGCGAAGTCACCCTGCGCGGGCAAATCGCCTCGCCCGCGACATGGACCGCGGAAACGCCGAACCTCTACCGCGTCGATATCACGCTCAACGCCGGCACCTTCGCGCCCTCCGGCCACACCATCACCCAGCGCTTCGGCTTCCGCACCTTCGAGCTGCGCCCCGGCGACGGCCTCTATCTCAACGGCCGCAAGATCGTCCTCAAGGGCACCAACCGCCACAGCTTCTGGCCCGAAACCGGCCGCACGCTCTCGCCCGAGCGCCACCGCGAGGACGTTCGCCTCCTGAAAGAGGCCAACATGAACGCGGTCCGGATGTCGCATTACCCGCCCGACGCCGAGTTTCTCGACCTCTGCGACGAGGCCGGGCTCTACGTGCTCGACGAGCTCAGCGGCTGGCAAGGCCACTACGACACGCCGACCGGCCGCCGCCTCATCGGGCAGATGGTCGCGCGCGACGTGAACCACCCGAGCATTCTGTTTTGGGACAACGGCAACGAGGGCGGCTGGAACACCGAGAACGACGACGAGTTCGCCAAACACGACCCGCAGCAGCGCCCGGTCCTGCACCCGGGACCGCTGTCGCCGCCGTTTGCCTTCCGCGGCATGAACACGCGGCACTACCGCGAATACGGCGAGACCGCGACGTTCACCGACGGTCCCGACATCTTCCTGCCGACCGAGTTTCTCCACGGTCTCTTCGACGGCGGCCACGGCGCCGGACTCGACGACTTCTGGCCGCTGATGAGCGAGAAGCCGCACGCCGCCGGCGGCTTCCTCTGGTCGTGGATGGACGAAGCCGTCGCCCGCACCGACGAGAACGGCCGCCTCGACGCTCGCCGCGACCTCGCGCCCGACGGCATGGTCGGTCCGCACCACGAAAAGGAAGGCAGCTTCTACACCGTGCGCGAGATCTGGTCGCCCGTGCAGATCCCGCTGCGCGATTTGCCCGCCGATTTCGCCGGCACGCTGCCCGTGCGCAACAGCTACGATTTCCTCAGTCTGTCGACCGTCACGTTCGAGTGGCGCCTGATGAAGTTCGCCCCGCCCGGCGCGCCGCTTTTCCACCGCACCCTGCTCGCGCTCGGACGCTTCGCCGGCCCGGACGTCGCCGCCCGCGCCGATGGGGAACTCAAGCTCGCGCTCCCCGCCGACTGGCGCGACGCCGATGTCCTTTTGCTCACCGCGACCGACTCGCAGCAACGCGAACTCTGGACCTGGTCGTGGCGCTGGAAATCCGGCGCCGCGGCGATCGGACACGCGACGGAAACGAAGTCCGCCGTGCAACTCGACAATCTCGACGCCGAAATCGTCGTGACGTCCGGCCGCAACTCGGCGCGCTTCGACCGGCGATCTGGTCTGCTCCTGTCGCTCGCCCGCGACGGCCGACGCATCTCGCTGGGCGGCGGCCCGCGCCTTGTCGCCTACAAGCGCAACGAGCGCCTGTTCGAGCCGGTCGCACTGGCCGAGCCGAAGGCCACGACGGTCCAGGCGACCCGTGCAACCGATCACGCGACCGTCACCACCGAGGGCAACGGCTCACTCCGTCACTTTGCGTGGACCTTCACCGCGGACGGCGACCTGCGGCTCGACTACGAATTCACCGGTCCCGGCACGGTCGACTTGCTCGGCCTCGATTTCGACTACCCCGAGGAGAAGATGAAATCCAAGGAGTGGTTCGGCAGCGGCCCGTATCGCGTCTGGGCCAACCGGCTCAAGGGCGGCTCGCTCTGGCGCTGGGACACGGAATACAACGACAACATCCCCGGCCTCACCTGGCAGCTGCCCGAGTTCAAAGGCTGGTTCTCGCGCTGGGAATGGATGGCGTTCACGACCACCGAGGGCCGTTTCGCGCTGCTCAACGACGGCGGCTCGCCCTACGTCGGCGTCTACTCGCCGCGCGACGGCAAAAACAACCCCGTGCTCACCCTGCCGCGCCTCGGCCTCGGTGTCTACCAGGTCATTCCCGCCATCGGCACGAAAGGTTCCCTGCCCTCGAACCTCGGCCCGCAAGGCCAGCCACAGAACATCACGGGCACCGTCAAGGGCTCGCTCGTCATCCGCCTGCTCGAGCAACCGTGAGCCTGCGGCGCACAGTCGTCCTTGCCTTCGCGCTATGCGCCGCGATCGCCTTTGCCGCGGAGCCGCGCCGCGAGTGGCCACTCGCCGACGGCTGGCGCACCGCGATGGACGAGACGAATCGCGCGCGCTACGACGGTTTCGAACAACCCGCGTTCGACGACTCAGCGTGGCAAACCGTCAGCGTGCCGCACAACTGGGACGACTACGGCGGCCTCCGTCGGACCGTGCACGGCAATCTCCACGGCTACGCGTGGTATCGCCGCAGCTTCGCGGTCCCCGCGAGCGAGCAGGGCCGGCGCGTCTTCCTCTTCTTCGAAGGCGTCGGCTCCTACGCCACCGTGTGGATGAACGGCCAACTCGCCGGCCGACACGCCGGCGGCCGCACTACCTTCACACTCGAAGTCACCGATCTCGTCCGCTTCGACGCGCCCAACTTGCTCGCCGTCCGCGCCGATCACCCAGCCGGCATCACCGATCTGCCTTGGGTGTGCGGCGGCTGCTCGCCCCAGCCCGGCTTTTCCGAAGGCAGCCAGCCAATGGGAATCTTTCGTCCGGTCACGCTGCTCACCACCGGCGACATTCGCGTGGCGCCCTTTGGGGTGCACGTCTGGAACGACGAGACCGCGACCGCCGCTTCCGCCACGCTTCACTACACGATCGAACTCAACGGCCGTTTCCCCACCCGCTCGCTCGTGGTTGAAAACCGAGTCCTCGACGCTCAAGGCAAGATCCTCGTCACGCACCAAGCCCCCGTCCGCTTCCCCGGAGAATCCATGACGCTCCGGAATTCGCTGCCCCTCGGTTACGTGACGCTGTGGTCCCCGGATCAACCCTATCTCTACACGCTCGAAACCACCGTGCTCGAGGATGGAAACCGCCTCGTCGACCGCGTCGAGACTCCCTTCGGCATCCGCACCATCCATTGGCCCGCGCCCGATGCGCCGTTGCCCGCGGCCTTTCTCCTCAACGGGCAGCCCGTCTTCATCAACGGCACCTGCGAATACGAGCACAACCTCGGCGCCAGCCACGCATTCATTGCCGAGCAAATCGCCGCGCGCGTCGCGCAGATCCGCGCCGCGGGCTTCAACGCCTTCCGCGACGCCCACCAGCCGCACAACCTCCGCTATCAGGACTACTGGGACCGCGAGGGACTCCTGTGGTGGCCGCAGATGGCCGCGCAGGTGTGGTTCGACACGCCGGAATTCCGCGCCAACTTCAAGCAGCTGCTCCGCGAGTGGGTGCGCGAGCGCCGCAACAGCCCATCGCTCGTGCTGTGGGGGCTCGCCAACGAGAGCAAGCTGCCTGCCGACTTCGCCGCCGAGTGCGTGGCCATCATCCGCGAACTCGATCCGACCACGCCGTCGCAGCGCCTCGTCACCACATGCAACGCGGGCAAAGGCACCGACTGGAACGTCCCGCAAAACTGGTCCGGCACCTACGGCGGCAAGCCCGAGGACTACGCCGAAGACCTGAAGCGTCAGCGCCTCGTCGGCGAATACGGTGCCTGGCGCAGCCTCGGCCTGCACTCCGAAGGCGGCTTCATCGCCGACGGCCCGCGCAGCGAATCGCGCGCCGACGCCCTCCTTGCCACCAAGATCCGCCTCGCCGAGTCCGTGCGCGCGGAGGTGCCCGGGCACTTCCACTGGCTCTTCGCCACGCACGAAAACCCCGGCCGCACCATCGGCTCGAAAGGCCAGCAAGGCACCGACGGCTGGGCCGAACTCGACCGCCTCGGTCCCGCCAACAACAAGGGTCTGCTCACGCTCTGGGGCGAGCCGACCGACGCCTTCTACCTTTTCCGCGCCAGCTACGCACCGCCGTCCGACCCGATGGTCTATATTGTCTCGCACACCTGGCCCGACCGCTGGGATGCGCCGGGCGTGAAGGACGGCATCGAGGTGTATTCCAACTGCGACGAGGTCGAGCTCTTCAACGACGCCGGCGGACGCGAATCGCTCGGCGTCCGTCGGAACGGCGGACGCGGCGTGCCGTTCCGGTGGGACGGCGTGAACGTCCGCAACAGCGTCCTCGCCGCCGAGGGCCGCATCGGCGGCCAGGTGGTCGCCCGCGACGCGATTGTCCTTCACCATCTGCCCGCCGCGCCGCATCAGGCGGAACTGCTCGGCGCGACGGCCGATCTCACCGCACCCGAGCCGGGCCAGAACTATCTCTACCGCGTGAATTGCGGCGGCCCCGACTACACCGACCGCCATGGCGCGCTCTGGCAAGCGGACGACGGCTCGGTGAGCCGGCCCGGCTGGCAAAGCTATTCCTGGGCGATCGGCTACGAGGATCTGCCCAACCGCTTCGGCAGCCTGCGCGTGAGCAGCGAGATCGTCCGCGGCACGGAGGAGCAGGCGCTTTTCCAGACCTACCGTTACGGCCGGGAAAAACTCTCCTACGTCTTCGCCGTGCCGGAGGGAGACTACCGTCTCGAGCTCTACTTCATGGAGCCCGCCTATGGCCTCGGAGGCGGCGACTGCACCGGCTGGCGGCTGTTCGACGTCGCCGTGAACGGCACCACGCTCCTCCGCGATGTCGACCTCTGGCGCGAGGCCGGTCCCACCCACGCTGTCCGCAAGGTCGTCCACGCGCGTGCGAAGGACGGGTGCCTGGTCGTTTCCTTCCCGCGCGTCGCCTCCTATCAGGCCGTCATCTCCGCCCTCGCGGTCTCGACCTCCGACCCCAAGGCACAAGTTCCGCAGGAGGTTCTTGAGCTGTTCCACGCTCCGAAGCCGGCATCCGCCCAGGTCAGCCCCGCGCTCGACACGGCGCCCCAGCGCCTTCCCGTCTCGGCTGCGCAACGCACGGGGCAGCTCTGGACCTGGAGCGTCCCGCTCGGCCTCGGCGGCGCTCACGACTTCGCGTTCGACTACATCGCCACCGCACCCGCCGACGTCGAGCTGCAAGTGCACGCAGCCGACGGCAGCATCGTCGCCTCCCGCCGCTTCGTCCTTCCCTCCGGCGCCGGCTCCGCCTCGCTCGAGGGCGCGGGCATGAACGCCGGGGATTACCGCGTGACGCTACAGGTGCTATCCGGCGCGCTCACCCCCGACGCCTTGAAAGTGAAATGAAACGCACGCTGCTCTGCTGCACTGTCCTGCTCGCGCTGGTTTCCGCCTTTGCGACGGACGCCTCGTCCTACTCCGTTGCCGTCTGCGATTGGATGATTCTCAAGCGCCAGAAGCTCGGTGCCTTCAAACTCGCTCACGAACTGGGCGCCGACGGCGTCGAGGTCGACATGGGCGGCCTCGGCAACCGCGCCACCTTCGACAGCAAACTCGGCGATCCCGCCGTGCGCGTGCAATTCGTCGCCGAGGCGGAAAAATACTGCCTGCACATCAGCTCGATCGCCATGTCCGGTTTTTATGCCCAGTCGTTCGCCGAGCGCGACGGCGTCGAGCGCATGGTGCAGGACGCCATCGACACCGCGGTCGCGCTGCGTGTGCGCGTGCTTTTCCTCCCCTTGGGCGTGCAGAGCGATCTGGTGAAGCGCCCCGAACTGCGCCCCATCGTCGTCGCACGCCTCCGCACCGTCGGCGAGCGCGCCGCAGCCGCCGGCGTGGTCATCGGCATCGAAACCTCGCTCGACGCCACCGCCGAAGCCGCGTTGCTCGACGAAATCGCCAGTCCGGCGATCAAGAGCTACTTCAATCTCGCCAACGCGCTCCAGCACGGCCGCGACGTCCTCGCGGAGCTCCGCACACTGGGCCGGAACCGCATCGCGCAAATCCACGCGTCGAACCGCGACGGCCACTGGCTGGAGAAAGACCCGCAGGTCGACCTGCCTGCGCTCAAGCGCACGCTCGATGCGATGGGTTGGCACGGCTGGCTCGTCGTGGAGCGCTCGCGCGATGCCACGCGCGCCACCGACGTCCGCTACAATTTCACGGCCAACGTCGCCGGCTTGCACCGAATCTTCGGACCTTCGGCGGCGACGCGCTGAGCCCCGCCGCGCGCACGAAATACCCGCTGCGGTTCATCCCCGTGCAGGGGTGGCGTCCGGCAAAGGGCGGCCAATGTCCGACAAACGCCGCGCATCGGCCGGCGCCCGTTTGGGTTATCCTCCGGACGTTTCCCGCCATGAACTCCAAGCCCACGCTCCTCGCCAAGACCCTCGTCGCCGCCTTCAGTTTTTCCCTGATGGCCGCCGTGCCGCTGCTGACCGTCCAATACGCGGTGAGCGCGCACGCCGAGACGAAGGCTCCCGAGCCCGCCAAGGCGCAATGCCCGCGCACCTGCCCGGCCGGGGAGAAGAAAGCCTGCGACAAGGACCACGGGAAATGCCCGCAACCGGAATCCTGCAAGGACCAAGGCTGCGGCAAAAAGTGAGCCGACCCGCCGTCAGCTAGCGGCGCGCCTCCCGGGCGACGCTGTTGCCGTGCGGCATTCGACTTCTCTCACGGAGCCGCCCGCGCCGGACCTCCGCGTTCCCGACAAAAAAGTGGAGGCCGCGTCGGGGATCGAACCCAAGGGGCTATCATCCCCTGCCATCCAACGTGCAGCGCAGCCTGACTTCAAACTAGCGCAATACGTCCGCCTGCGAAACGCAGCGAATGCGCTTCTCACAGCATCGGTTGCTCCCCCCCGCTCAGGGTTTACTCTCCGTGTTTGCTGCAGTCCCCGATCACGAGCCACGCCAGCACGGCGGCCGACCCGAGAAAAATCCACACGGTTAGGTCAAATGACATGCCTGTTCGATGCAGAGCGCGCCGTTTCGTTCAAAAATAGTTCGGCCCCCAACCTTTGGGCGGGTTTCGTCACGTCGCGGAGCCGCCGACCCCGAGGTCGCGCGCTAGCCCTTCGTCAATCGAGGTGGAAAACCTCGCGCAGCTCCTGCGACACCGGACTGTTGTCCGGATGACTCGGCATGATGTCGCGCATGTGCGCCCACCACTTCCGACATTCCGGCGTCTGCGCGATGGCGGCCCAACGCGCCTCGTCCTCGATCTCGACGTAGCCGAACAGCTGCCGCGTCCCCGCATCGAGGAAGATCGAGTAATTGCGCACGCCGTGCCGGCGCAACACGGCCTCGAGTTCGGGCCAGATCGGCTGGTGCCGACGGGCGTATTCGGCCTCCTGGCCGGCGTGCACGGACATCACGAAGGCTTTTCGGATCATGGCTGGAAAATCACGCGCGCACCGCCGTCGGCAATGACCGATCGTGAAACGCGCGCTGCAAGATCTCCTCCAGACCCGGCGAGCAGAACATCGGCTCGCCGCCGCCTTGCCGCGCCCGACTCTCGACACCACCCGGTGCCGGCGTGATCTCCGCCACCGCGTGCACGCGCTCGACCAGCTCGGTCTGCCGCAACGCGATCTCGGGGGTGCACACGAAAGCCTCGGCATCGTCCAAACGCCGCAGCACCGCGCGCATCATCTCCGTGCGCGTCACGCTCGTGTCGGGCAGTGCGACACACTGCGCCGCGCCCTCCGCGGTCGTGATCAAGCACTCGCGCTCATGCCGCCACACGACCTGGCCGCGCTCGCCCTCGATCACGATTTCCGGCTCCCGCACGACCGGCGCCGCATGCGTGACGCCGAACCACAGCGCGACGCCGTCCGTCGTCTCCGCGCGGACCACGCCGGTGTCGAAGCTCTCGATCGAATTCGTGCGCCACAGCACCGCATCGACGTTCCGCGCCTGCGCCGCGGCCGCGAACTCCCGCCCCGCGAAGAACAGCCCGAGGTTCACGAAATGCGCGAAGGCGTTGTTCAGCGGCGAATCCAGCACCAGCGCGCCGTCCGCTCGCAGGCGCCCCGCCCAGCTGTTGCGCGAGAAATAGCTCGCCGGCCGCGGCCATAGCCCGAGCAGCCGCACGGAACGGATCGGGCCGATCACGCCGTCGAGCAGCTTGCGCTTCAGCCACTGCGCCTCGGGCGCGTAGATGTCTTGAAAACCCACCGCCACGAACCGCTGCGCCGCCGCCGCCGCCGCCTGCACCTCGTGCACCTCGGCCACCGACGCTGCGAGCGGCTTCTCCACCAGCACATTCATGCCGGCGCGCAACGCCGCCACCGTCATCCGCGTGTGCCACGCGATGCCGGTGGGGATCAGGCAGAGATCGATGCGGCCCGCCTCGGCGCGCAGCATCTCCTCGTAATTGCCGTAGATGCGGCAGCCCGCCGCCTCGAGCGCGCGCACATTGGCGGCTTCCTCCTGCGGGTTGATCACCACCGCGGCGGCGAGCGCCAGCCGATCCGCCACTTCGCGGGCCAGCCCCAGATGAATCCGGCCGTAACCGGAGATGCCAATGATCGCGGCGCGAGAGCGAGCGGGAGCGTTCATCTTCCAGAAGCGAATTTCAGAACCAGCACGAAAAGCGCGATGATGCCGCCGGAGACCGCGCAGCAGAGCGCGAAGCCCACGGCGTCCTCGCGCGTCCAGCGCGCGAACTCCCAGTCCGTGCGCGGGAAGAGCTTGGTGTGGTCGAAGCGCGTCGGCTCGCGGCGCGTCTTCGCGATCTCGGCCTCGTCGAGCTCCGGCGTCTCCGCCACCGGCGTCTTCATCTTCCCGTAGAAAAAGTCCGTGCGCGCCTTCTCGGTGCGCGGCGTGAAATAGCTGACGAGGATCAGCAGCAGGAACGGAAACAGTCCATCCACGAAGAACTGCGCCGTCTCGCGCCCGTTCGGCGTCAGCCGCGCCGTGTTCACGCCCACGCGGTCGAGCAACCAGCACTCGAAGTTGAAACGCCCGCGGCCTTCCAGCGCGCTGTCTTCCCGCGCCGGATCGGTCCGCACCAGCTGGCGCCAGTAGACCGGCGTCGGCTGACCGTCCGTCCCCGTCCCAGTGATCGTGAGCGACGACGCCTGCCGGATCGCGGGCACGAAATCGCTCGCCAACGGAACCACGAGGATCGCCAGCACGCTGACGATCACGGAAACCCACACCGCCTGCGCCGTGAGCCTCCGCCAGAAGAAAATCATGAACACCGCCGCGCCGAACGGCACATTCACCGTCAGCACCAGCACGACGATCGCCTGGAGATTATCCATCAGGATCGCCGAGATCACGCCCATGACGAGCACCGCCACCACCGTCACGCGCGCCGCCACCAGTGCCTGCTCGGACGTCGCGTCCGGCCGGAAATGCCGGTAGAAATTTCGCACCGCGAGCGAGGAGATCGCCAGCGCCTTAGCCGCCAGCGTCGACATCGTCCCGGCCAGCACGCCCGCGAGCATCAGCCCCACGAGCCCCGGCCCGAGCAGCTGCTTCGACATCGTGCCCCACGTCATGTCCGGATCGGACAACCCGCCGACGCCGAACAGCGCGATCGCGATCAAACCCGTGAACGCCCACAGGATGATCATGAACCGCTTCAGATAATTGCCGGTCACGCCGAACCGCGCCGCGAACTCGTTCTTTGCCGAGCCGAAGATCGTCATGTTGTGGCTCAGCGCATGGATCTGCACGATGCTCACCAGCAGCACCGCCGCGATGAACCACAGCGAAATGCCCGGCCCGGCGAACAGGTCCGTCATCGGCTGCGGCACGCGCTGGGCGAACTCCTTCCAGCCTCCGACCGCCGCGATGCCCGTCGGAATCAGAATCACGGAAAACACGATGATCAGCACGCTCTGCAGCCCCTCGTTCACCGCCGCGGCCGACATGCCGCCGAGCACGATGTAGGCGCCGACGATCGCCGTGAACGCGAGGTAGAACGGCACGGGGTTGAGCAAGGTGATGTAGTTGCGCAGCTCGCCGCGCGCATATTGGTCGCGCAGATCGGTCAATTCCGCCTGCTGCGCCGCCGCCAGCGGACCGGCCGTCGCGGCACGCTCGAGCTTCTTGAACTGTTCGTAGCGCTGCACCGAACTGTGCTCCGCCGCCGTCATCTGCGCCTCGGTCTTCACCACGAGCGAAGACGCGATCTTGTAGGCCACGAAATTCGCGAAACCGAGAAACACGCACGCCACCGCCACCTGGCTCAGCGTATAGAGCCGGCTCAACCCGCGGCTGGCGAAGCGATCCTCGAACAGGTCCGCCGAGGTCATCAAGCGCACCCGCCGGAACCACACGTTCATGAACCAGAAATACGGATTCATGAACACCGTCTGGAACGCGAACCACACGCCCGCCACGCCGCGCTGGTAGACGAGGCTCGCCGTGCTCACCGCCCCCTGCGGCTCGGTCGCGTTGCCGAACGAGAGGAAAAACTGGTAGAGTTTCCCCAGCTTCCGGCCCGCCAGGAAGAAACCCTCCTCGCTCTTCGTCGCCTTCGACGCGCGCTGTCCGATGGTGATGACCGCCGCGAAGTAGGCGACGACCACCGCGATGTCCAACCAGTGCAGGCTGCCGAAGATCATCAGGAATGTGGGGTGTGGCGAGGGAGCGACGGAACCGCACTCACGGGCGTTCGCACGGGTTCAGGGGCAACAGCGCCCCGCCAAACTACGGCCCGCCCCCGCAGCGACCACGCCGCAGATTCCTGACAGTCCGACCTGTCCGCTTCCGATCCGCACGGCTGCGAAACCTGCGCGCCCGCTCCGCACGCCGCCACCTCAAATTGCGGCGGCGCGATCTTGGGCATCCTCCCGCGCACCGTCCGCTCCCGCCGTCGCGATCTCAAACTGTCAGTCGCGCCCGCCCCCGTGCGCTGTCTTGCGGCCTGCGCCGCATTCCGCGAACCTCCTCTCCCATGGCTCCCCAACGCATCGCGCTCGTCGGCACCGGCGGTCGCGCTTTGTCCTTCGTCGAACCTGTCTTCGCCCACTACCGCGCGCACAACGAGCTGGTCGCCTTCCTCGACCCCAGCCCCACGCGCATGGCCTACTACAACGAGCTCATCGCCACGCGCTGGTCGGCCGCGCCCGTGCCGACATTCGCTCCGGCGCAGTTCGACGAGATGCTCCGCACCACGCGCCCGCAAATCGTGATCGTCTGCTCCGTCGACGCCACGCACCACGACTACATCGTGCGCGCCCTCCGCGCCGGCTGCGATGTCATCACGGAAAAGCCGCTCACGATCGACGCCGGAAAATGCGCCGCCATCCTCGCCGCCCAGCGCGAGAGCGGCCGCCGCGTGCGCGTGGCGTTCAATTACCGCTGGGGCCCCTTCCGCACCAAGGTCCGCGAGCTCCTCACCGCCGGCACCATCGGTCGCGTGCAGTCTGTCAACCTCGAGTATCTCTTGGATACCTCGCACGGCGCCGACTATTTTCGCCGCTGGCACTCGCACATGACGCAGTCCGGCGGCCTGCTCGTCCACAAGTCCACCCACCACTTCGATCTCGTGAACTGGTGGCTCGACGCCATCCCCTCTCAAGTGTTCGCCCACGGCTCGCTCGTTTACTACGGCAAGCAAAACGCCCTCGCGCGCGGCGACGAGCGTTGGACCACTTACCCGCGCTACACCGGTGCCACGACCGGCGACGATCCCTTCAAGCTCGACCTCAACGAGAGCGAGAGCTTCCGCCGTCTCTACCTGAACGCGGAGAAGGACACCGGTTATCTGCGCGATCAAAACGTCTTTCGCGACGACATCGACATCTACGACCAGATGTCCGCACTCGTGCGCTACCGCACCGGCCAGGTGCTCAACTACTCCCTCGTCGCCTACAGTCCGCGCGAAGGCATGCGCGTCACCTTCAACGGCGACCGCGGCCGCCTCGAATATCACGAGTTCATCGGCTCGCACATGAACCGCGCGGTCGTCAGCTCCGAGTTCAAGCTCGAGCAACACGGCAGCGCCGAAGCCGAGGGCGAGTGGATCCGCGTCTTCCCGCATTTTCAGCCGAGCTACCTCGTGCCCATGCCGCCCGCCACCGGCCCGCACGGCGGCGCCGACGTGGTGATGACCGAGCAACTTTTCTCGCCCGCCCCACCCGCCGACCCGTGGCAACGCTCCGCCGGCCACGAACAAGGCGCCGCCTCGATCCTCGTCGGCATCGCCGCCAACCGCTCGATCCAGACCGGCGCGCCGGTCACCATCACCGACCTCGTGCCGCTCGCGCCCGCCGCGCAGAAACTGAGCGAACTCGTGTGACCTCCGTTTTCTCAATCCTGCGGGAGAGAGCTTGCTCGCGACAACTCCACGCCCGCGCCGCCTTCTTGTGGGAGCGAGCTTGCTCGCGACTCATCCGTTTCCCGTCGCGAGCCAGCTCGCTCCCCCAACCCAGCCACACGCTGGCGCTCCACACGCTTGTCGCTGCCCTCGCGTTTATCGCCGTCGCGAGCACAGTCCGCGCCGCGCCGTCCGCGCCGCGCGATTTCGACCTCACGTCGCCCGACCGCATCGACGCCTACTCCGCGGCCAACGGCGCGGGCTTCGACCTCGGCACGCGCCCGCACGGCGACGCACCGTTCTATTTCTCCGTCACCGCACCCGAGGGCAATTACCGCGTCACCGTCGTCCTCGGCGACGCCGCCGCGCCCGCCGCCACTCTCGTGCGCGCCGAATCGCGCCGGCTCATGCTCGAAACTGTGAAGACCGCCGCCGACGAGTTCGCCACGCGCTCGTTCATCGTGAACGTCCGCCACGCCGCGCTCCCGCCGCCCCCCGCCAACGCGCCCGGCGCCTGCACCGTCGCGCTCAAGCCGCGCGAGCAAGGCTCCTTCACTTGGGACGGAAAACTCACTCTCGAATTCAACGGCCCCGCGCCACGCGTGCGCTCCATCCGCCTCGAGCCCGTCGACGTGCCGACCGTGTTCCTCCTCGGCGACTCCACCGTCACCGACCAGCGCTCCGATCCCGCCGCGAGCTGGGGCCAGATGCTGCCGCGCTTTCTCCGTGCCGATATCGCCCTCGCCAACCACGCCGAGTCCGGCGAGACGATGAAATCCTTCCTCGCCGAAGGCCGCCTCGCCAAGGTCCTCAGCCTCGCGCGCCGCGGCGACTGGATGCTGATTCAGTTCGGTCACAACGACCAGAAAGCCAACTGGCCGCAGACCTACGCCGAGGCCCACACGACCTTCCGCGCCTACCTCAAAGCCTTCATCGCCGAGGCGCGGCTGCGCGGCGTGCAACCGATCCTCGTCACCTCGCCCGAGCGCCGCACCTTCGGCCCCGACGGAAAAATCCGCACGACGCACGGCGATTACCCCGCCGTCGTGCGCGCCGTCGCCGCCGAGGAAAGCCGCCCCTGCCTCGACCTGCGCGCCGCCAGCGCCGCCTTCTACGAGGCGCTCGGCCCGACGCGCGCCCCGCTCGCCTTCAACGACGGCGGCAAGGACGCCACGCACCACAACTCCTACGGCGCTTACGCGCTCGCCGCGTGCATCGCCGACGCCATCAAGCGCGACGTCCCCGCTCTCGCCGCGCACCTCGCACCGGACTTCGCCGGCTTCGATGCACACACCCCACCGCCGCCCGAGTCGCTCTCCTTCCCCGCCAGCCCGACGCGCACCGACGAGAAAATCGCCGGCAACTAAACCTCCGCCAGCGCCCCGCCCAACCCGAATGAAAGCCCTCCGCCACGCCCTTTCCATTCTCGCTCTCCTGATCGCGACCGCCGCGACGCACGCCGCCGATCCCTCCGGCGTTTGGCAATGGAACACCGCGAGCGCCAACGGCCCGATCGAGACGAAGCTCACACTCGCCCTCAAAGACGGCCAGCTCACGGGCGCCTATACGAATCAGTTCGGCGACACCGCCATCAGCAACGCCGCGCTGCAGGACGCGGTGCTCACCTTCGACGTCGTGCGCAATTTCCGCGGCCAGAAATACGTCGTGCACTACCGCGGCACGCTCGCAGGCGATACGATCACCGGCACAATCGAAGCCCCCGGCCACGACGGCGGCCAACCGGTCACCTTGCCCTGGACCGCCCAGCGCCACCGCCCCGCGCCCACGCCGGCAACTCCGCCGAAGAGCTGAGCTAGACGCGCCCTCAGCCCTCAGTTCTCCGCTCTCCGTTCTCGGTCATCCGTCCCCCGCTTACCGATCCAGCGGCGAGCGCACGCCCAGCCCCGGCTTCTTCATCACGTGCGTGTAGATCTGCGTCGTCTCGACGCTCGCATGGCCCATGAGTTCCTGCACCGTCCGGATGTCGGTGCCGCCCTCGAGCAAGTGCGTCGCGAACGAATGGCGGAAGACGTGCGGCGTCACCCGCTTGTTCGTGCCGGCTCGCTCCGCCGCCCGCTTCACGATGCGTTGGAATGTCGTATCGCTCACATGATGGCGCCGCACCACGCCGCTCACCGGATCGCGTGACAGGTCTCGCGCGGGGAACAACCACTGCCATTCCCACCTCTCGCCCGCTCTCGCATATTTGCGCGCCAAACCCTCCGGCAACCAGACTCCCGCGTAACCGGCCGCGCGATCCGCCTCCCACTGCGGGCGCAGCCGCGCCAGATGATCGCGCAACCGGCCCTGCAGCGCTTCCGGCAACACCGTGACGCGGTCCTTGTCGCCTTTGCCCGCAAGCACCCGCAACTGGCCGCGCGCGAGATCCAGATGGTGCACCCGCAGCCGCAGCAGCTCCATCAACCGCAATCCCGCGCCATACGCGAGTTCCAGCATCAGTCGCGGCGTGCCTTCCAACTGGGCGAAGATTGCCTGACATTCGCCCGTCGTCAGCACCGTGGGCAGACGGCGTTTGGGAAAGGCCCGCGTGAACTCCATGTCGCCCAAATCGCGCGACAACGCCTCTTGCATGAAAAAGACCAACGCATTCAGCGCCTGCTTCTGCGCGGACGGGCTTGCCCGGCCGTTCACCGCCAGCGCCGACAAGAACTCCGCGACGTCCCGCCCTTCGGCCGCATAAGGGCTGCGCGGCGCCAGAAACCGCGCGAAACGCACCGCCCACTCGCGATAAGTCTGCTCCGTGCGCCAGAGCATTCCTCGCTCCCGCAACACGCGCACCAGTTGCCGCTCCCAAGGCTCCCGCCCCAAATCGTCGGCCGCCAACGGCGGCGGGGCCGCGCTTCCGATCCTCGCCGGTGGAGTGCTGCGTTCAGCCGCGTTCGCCGGCCGCGAGACCGCCTTGACCCGCCGCACTCCGACCGCAGCCGCCTGGCCATCATTGTCCACTGCTCTCGCCCCCCGCATCCACCGCGCGCCCTCTCGAAAAAACCACCGCAACGCCTCCCGCGCCGGTCCACGCGAGAGCTTCTCCCGTCCCTCCAGATACTGCTTGGCCAACTCCGCCGTGGCTGGCGAGTGCGTGGTTTTGCAATGCCTCAAAAAAGAAAGGATTTCGCGCCGGAACGCCTCCTCATCCGTCGCGCATAGACCACCCCGCGCCAGCTCATCCTTCCACACCGGAAAAGAAATCGGGCCATTCATTGATGTAAAACGGCCCGTGTAAAAAGTGAGGTTTTTGTCGGGCCGTAGCGCAACCGCAAAAACCGCTCCGACAGCATAACGTCCTTGAGCCACAGGCAGTTTGCCTCAACCTCACCGCCAAGGGCCAAACCACAGTGAGGTTTTTCACTGAATCTGAATAACACTGATCGGCAGAAGAGCGATGCGAACGAGAGCCCAGTATTTCGCGGAGGAGTTTGGGGAGAAGAGTTCGCAGCGTGAGCGCGGCGTTGTGCGCGGTGGCGCTGTGCGGCGTGGCCGCTGCGAAGAAGGAAGGGACGCGTTGGATTTTCGGGCGGCCGAGCCGAGTGCGAGGCAGCGGCGTTCAGCGACGGCGTCGAGCGAGCCGGTTTCGAAAGAGTCGCGTCCGTTGCGCGGCTGCATCCCCGAAGTTGCCGATCCAGGCGCCAGAGACAACGCGCGGAGTTTGACCGTCATTCGCGTGGCCCGGCTCCGCTCAGCATTTTCCATTT